>NZ_CP108086.1:7587641-7891147 GCF_036186745.1 Microbispora hainanensis
CGCGGGCAGTCCCAGAACTCGGGAACGGCCGCGTCGCTGGCGAAGCTCGGGCGCGTCTCGTGCATGTTCGCGCACCAGAACGAGACCCGCACACGGGGGGCGGCCTCGCCGCGTTCGGCCTCTCCCATGGGGCCGGCGCCGACTCGGCTGCCACGGATCGCGTTGCCACTACCCACCGATGAACTCCTTGCTCGATCGCCCCGCGGACGGGGGGAGGTGAATCTCTGTCACGCGTGGCCGGAGGCCGTCCGCTACGGCTTGAGCAGCAGGCCCAGCGCGATGATGCAGACGAACCAGACGATGCCGGTGATGATGGTGAGACGGTCCAGGTTACGCTCCACCACCGACGAACCGCCGAAGGAGGACGAGAACCCGCCTCCGAACAGGTCGGACAGGCCGCCGCCCTTGCCCTTGTGGAGCAGGACGAGCAGCACCATCAGAGCGCTCGACAGGATGAGGGCGATGGAGATTCCGATTGTCACCGTAGACCTGTTCCTATGTCCGGGCGTGCACGACGCGTGTGCACGATGTCACCGACGTGCGGATGCACGATGTGCCATCGGCGTGACGATTCAATTGTGTTCTTCGAGGGTACGTCCTGATGTCAAGTCGCACCCCCCAAACGGCTCAGCTAACCGGCGGACTCGCCAAATCGGCAGATCTTGGCGAATTCTCCCGCGTCGAGGCTGGCCCCTCCCACGAGGGCGCCGTCGATGTCGGTCTCCGCCATGATGCCGGCGACGTTGTCCGACTTCACCGAGCCACCGTAAAGGATACGGACAACAGAGGCCACATCGTCACCGTAAAGCTCGGCGAGTCGCGTCCTGATGGCGCCGCACACCTCCTGGGCGTCCTTCGGCGTGGCGACCTCGCCGGTGCCGATCGCCCAGACCGGCTCATAGGCGATCACGATGGACTTCACCTGCTCGGCGGGCACGCCCTCCAGCGCACCGTCGAGCTGCGCCAGCGTGTGCTCGACGTGGCGGCCCTCCTGGCGCACCGGCAGCCCCTCGCCCACACACAGGATGGGCGTCAGCGAGTGCCGGTAGGCGGCCTTGACCTTGGCGTTGCACAGCGCCTCGTCCTCGCCGTGGTACTGCCGCCGCTCCGAGTGCCCCACAAGCACGTACGTGCAGCCGAGCTTGGCCAGCATGGCCCCGGAGATCTCCCCGGTGTACGCGCCGGAGTCGTGCGCCGACAGGTCCTGGGCGCCGTAGGCGATGCGGAGCTTGTCGGCGTCCACGAGCGTCTGCACGCTGCGCAGGGCGGTGAACGGCGGGATGACCGCGACGTCCGCCTTGTCGTAGTCGCGGTCGGTGAGCGTGAACGCCAGCTTCTGCACCAGGTTGATGGCCTCAAGGTGGTTGAGGTTCATCTTCCAGTTGCCGGCGAACAGCGGCTTGCGGGCCATCTACTCCTCCAGCGCCGCGAGTCCGGGCAGCGTCTTGCCTTCGAGATACTCGAGGCTCGCGCCGCCACCGGTGGAAATGTGCGAGAAGCCGTCCTCGGGCAGGCCGAGCCTGCGCACGGCCGCCGCCGAGTCGCCGCCGCCGACCACGGTGAACGCCTTGGAGTTCACCAGCGCCTCGGCCACCGCGCGGGTGCCGCCGGAGAACGCGTCGAACTCGAACACGCCCATCGGGCCGTTCCAGAACACGGTCTGCGCGTCGGCCAGTTTGGAGGCGAACAGCTCACGGGTGCGGGGGCCGATGTCCAGGCCCTCGCGGTCGGCCGGGATCGCGGTGGCGTCCACGACCTCGTACGGCGCGTCGGGGCCGAACTCCGTGGCGGCCAGCACGTCCACCGGCAGCACCAGCTCGACCCCGCGCGAGGCCGCCTCTTCGAGGAAGCCCTTGACCTGGTCGATCTGGTCCTCCTGCAGCAGCGACTTGCCCACCTCGTGTCCCTGGGACTTCAGGAACGTGTAGGCCATGCCGCCGCCGATGAGCAGGCGGTCGACCTTGGACAGCAGGTTCGCGATGACGCCGAGCTTGTCGGAGACCTTCGCGCCGCCCAGCACGACGACGTACGGCCTGGCCGGGTCCTCGGTGAGCTTGCGTAGCACCTCGACCTCGGCGAGGATCAGGTCGCCCGCCGCGTGCGGCAGCCGCTTGGGCAGGTCGTAGACGCTGGCGTGCTTGCGGTGCACCGCGCCGAAGCCGTCGCCGACGTACAGCTCGGCGAGGGCGGCCAGCTTGTCGGCGAACTCGCCCCTGACCGCGTCGTCCTTGGACTCCTCACCCGGCTCGAAGCGCAGGTTCTCCAGGAGGGCGACCTGCCCGTCCTGCAGACCCGCCACCACGCTCTGCGCGGACTCGCCGACCACGTCGGTGGCGAACGCCACGTCCTGGCCGAGCAGCTCGGCCAGCCGCCGGGAGACCGGGGCGAGCGAGTACTTCGGCGTGACGGAGCCCTTGGGGCGGCCGAGGTGGGCGGCGACGATGACCTTCGCGCCGCGCTCGACCAGCTTCTTGATCGTCGGCACCGACGCCCGGATGCGACCGTCGTCGGTGATCGTCTCCCCGTCGAGGGGGACGTTGAGGTCGGCGCGCACGAACACGCGCCGGCCCTTCACGTCGAGCTCGTCGATTCCGATCATCAGAGGGAGGCGCCCACGTACTCGATGAGGTCCACGAGGCGGTTGGAGTAGCCCCACTCGTTGTCGTACCAGCCGACGACCTTGACCTGGTTGCCGATGACCTTGGTGAGGCCGGCGTCGAAGATGCAGGACGACGGGTCGGTGACGATGTCGCTGGAGACGATCTCGTCCTCGGTGTAGCTGAGGTAGCCCTTGAGCGAGCCCTCGGCGGCGGCCTTGAGCGCGGCGTTGACCTCCTCGACGGTGGTCTCGCGGCCGACCTCGACCGTGAGGTCGGTGGCCGAGCCCGTCGGGATCGGCACGCGCAGCGCGTAACCGTCGAGCTTGCCCTTCAGCTCCGGCAGGACCAGGCCGATGGCCTTGGCGGCGCCGGTGGAGGTCGGGACGATGTTCAGCGCGGCGGCGCGGGCGCGGCGCAGGTCCTTGTGCGGGCCGTCCTGCAGGTTCTGGTCCTGCGTGTAGGCGTGGATGGTGGTCATCAGACCCTTCTCGATGCCGAAGGTGTCGTTGATGACCTTGGCCATCGGGGCCAGGCAGTTGGTGGTGCAGGAGGCGTTGGAGATGATCGTGTGAGCGGCCGCGTCGTACTTCTCGTGGTTGACGCCCATGACGATCGTCACGTCTTCGTTCTTCGCCGGAGCGGAGATGATGACCTTCTTCGCGCCGTTGTCGGCGTGCACCTTGGCCTTGGTGGCGTCGGTGAACAGACCGGTCGACTCGACGACGACGTCCACGCCCAGGTCGCCCCAGGGCAGCTTGGCAGGGTCGCGCTCGGCGAACGCCTTGATCGCCTTGCCGTCAACGGTGATCTCGTCCGCCGAGGCCTTCACCTCGTACGGCAGGCGGCCCAGGATGCTGTCGTACTTCAGCAGGTGGGCCAGCGTGGCGTTGTCGGTGAGGTCGTTGACGGCGACGACCTCGATGTCCTTGCCGCTGGCCGCCACAGCGCGCCAGAAGTTACGGCCGATACGGCCGAAGCCGTTGACGCCTACGCGGATGCTCACGGATCCGATCTCCTCGTACGTCGTGCGCCGGCGTACCGGCGCCAGGGCTGTGTTAAACCTCAATGACAGACCTTATCGGACCCAAATTGGTGTAGACCACCGGGCCGCTCTTTGACGGCGTGTCAGGCAGGACGAGCCGGTGAACGGGCCCTTCCCGCGCCGCGGCGGCCCCGCCACACCCCCTCGCCGCCCCCTCCCCGGGGCCCATGAGCGGGCACCCGAACGGGGCACACGAACAGGGCACACGAACAGGGCACACGAACAGGGCTCACAACCAGGCGTGGGGCGGTGCGACGGGAAGGGCGGGACGGCGCACCGGCCCGGCCGCCCGGGCCTGCTCACGCCCTCCGCGGGCTACTGCGCCAGCATGTCGGCGGTGAGGTTCGCCTCGGTGTTGGCGATGCCGAGGTCCTGGGCTCGCTTGTCGGCCATCGCGAGCAGCCGCCGGATGCGCCCGGCGATGGCGTCCTTGGTCAGCGGCGGGTCGGCGATCTGGCCGAGCTCCTCCAGCGACGCCTGCTTGTGCTCCACCCGCAGCCGCCCGGCGATCACCAGGTGCTCGGGGGCGTCGTCGCCGAGGATCTCCAGCGCCCGCTGCACCCTCGCGCCGGCGGCGACGGCCGCCCTGGCCGACCTGCGCAGGTTGGCGTCGTCGAAGTTGGCCAGGCGGTTGGCGGTGGCCCGCACCTCGCGGCGCATCCGCCGCTCCTCCCAGGCCAGCACGCTGTCGTGGGCGCCGAGCCGGGTCAGCAGCGCGCTGATCGCGTCGCCGTCGCGCACGACCACGCGGTCGACGCCGCGCACCTCGCGGGCCTTGGCGTGGATCTTCAGCCGCCGGGCCGAGCCGACCAGGGCCAGCGCCGCCTCCGGCCCGGGGCAGGTCACCTCCAGCGACATCGACCGGCCGGGCTCGGTCAGCGAGCCGTGCGCGAGGAACGCGCCCCGCCACGCCGCCTCCGCGTCGCAGGTGGCCCCGGACACGACCTGCCGGGGCAGACCGCGTACGGGCCGGCCGTGGTTGTCGATGAGGCCGGTCTGCCGGGCCAGCGCCTCGCCGTCCTTGTAGACGCGCACGACGTAGCGCGAGCCCTTGCGGAGACCGGCGGGGGCCAGGACCAGCACCTCGGCCTTGTGCCCGAAGACCTCGCCGATGTCCTTGATCAGCCTGCGGGCGGTGGCGTTGGTGTCGAGCTCGGCCTCGATCACGATGCGCCCGCCCACCAGGTGCAGCCCGCTGGCGAACCGCAGCAGGGTCGAAACCTCCGCCTTGCGGCAGCAGGGCTTGAGCACCGGAAGGCGGCTCAGCTCGTCTTTCACCACACCCGTCATGGCCATCAGCTCGTGTCCTCCCCCAGACAGACTCTGCCCGTCAGTCTCTCGCACCTGACGAGCACGCAATCACCGCTTCTCACGGAAAATCTCATCCAGGACAGCGGCAAGACGTGGTCCGTCGTGCCGCGCAGATCCGTCATGGGCGGCCACATCGGCCAAAACGACACGCCCGCCCATCGACCCCGCCGCCTTCTCCAGCGCGCCCGGGTCGGCGACCACATCGTCGTCGGCGATCACCGCGTCGACCACCAGTGCGGGGGCGTGCTCCCTGAGCACCTCCAGGTGCCGTTCCGGAGAGAAGCCGTCGGTCTCCCCCGCCTGCGGCGCGAGGTTGAGGATCACCAGCCGCCTGGCGCTCGTCTCGTGCAGCGCCCGGGCGAGCTCGGGCACCTTCAGGTGCGGCAGCACGCTGGTGAACCATGAGCCCGGCCCGAACACCACCCAGTCGGCCGCCTCGATCGCCTCGATCGCCTGGGGGCAGGCGGGCGGGTCGGACGGCAGCAGCGAGATCGAGCGCACCCGCCCGGGCGTCAGCGCGCAGGCGACCTGCCCGCGCACCGTCGTGATCGTGCCGTCCAGCTCGACCTCCGCCTGGATGTCGAGCGGCACGGACGCCATGGGCAGCACCCGGCCGTGCGCGCCGAGCAGCCGGCCCACCCATTCCAGGCCCACGACAGGGTCTTCGAGCAGCTCCCAGAGCGCGACGATGAGGAGGTTGCCGACGGCGTGCCCGTGCAGCTCCCCCTCGCTCCTGAAACGGTGCTGGACGACCTCGCTCCAGGTCTGGCCCCACTCGTCGTCGCCGCACAGGGCCGCGAGCGCCATCCGCAGGTCACCGGGCGGCAGGACCCCCAGCTCGCGCCGGAGACGGCCGCTGGAGCCGCCGTCGTCGGCGACCGTCACCACCGCCGTCAGGTCGTCCGTGACGGTCCTGAGGGCCGACAGGGAGGCGTACAGGCCATGGCCGCCGCCGAGCGCGACGACTTTGGGGCCCCTCACGGCGGTTGCGGGGTTCGGGGGAAACATCGGCCTGCCGGGGGTGGGGATGGATGTGGGGGATTTCCCTGGCTGATCGGGGACGGAGGGGTCCGCGGGTTCTTCCGGGGCGGAATCCTTCATCGTCCTCCTCGCCTCGCCACGAGCACCGCCCTGCGGAGCCGTGGCGCTCATGTCGTGCTGATCGGCCCGGCCCCGGCGCCGGCCGGAGCTTGCCGTACGCGGTCGCGCCCCCGGACCGGCGGAAGGCCCGGCCGGCGGCCCGGGCGGGGGCCGTCACTCGCGGCCCGTGTCCCGGTGGCTGACCTGGACGTCCATGCCGCGCTCACGCAGACGGGCGCCGAGCTGCTCGGCCATCGCGACGCTGCGGTGCTTGCCTCCGGTGCAGCCCACCGCGAGAGTGGCGTACCCCTTGCCCTCACGCGCATACCCGGCGGCGACGATGCCGAAGACCTCCTCGTACCCGTCGAGGAACTCCTTGGCCCCGGGCTGACCGAGCACATAATCGCGCACGGGGGCGTCGAGCCCGGTCATGTGCCGCAGTTCCGGCACCCAGTGGGGATTGGGCAGGAACCGGCAGTCCACGACGAGATCGGCGTCGACCGGCAGGCCGTACTTGTAGCCGAAGGACACCACGTTCACCTTCAGCCCCGGGCGGTCCTCGCCGCCGAAGAACGACACGATCTTCTTGCGGAGCTCGTGGACGTTCAGCAGGGACGTGTCGATGACGAGGTCGGCGTTGGCGCGGACCTCGCGCAGGATGCCGCGCTCGCGGTCGATGCCGTCGACCAGCCGCCCGTCGCCCTGGAGGGGGTGGGGACGCCGCACGTTCTCGAACCTGCGGACCAGCTCCTCGTCGCTGGCCTCGAGGAACACCACGCGGACGCCGACACCGCGCCCGTCGAGCTCCTCGATCGCCGCGTTCAGGTCGGTGGTGAAGGCGAGGCTGCGCACGTCGACCACGGCGGCGACGCGGTCGGTCGCCATGTTCACCCGGCCCGCCTCCTCGGCGAGCGAGGACAGCAGCCCCGGCGGCAGGTTGTCGATCACGAACCAGCCGAGGTCCTCCAGGGCCTTCGCAGCGGTGCTGCGCCCCGCCCCCGACATTCCGGTGATCACCACGAATGCCGGCTCAGTCGTGCTCATCGCCCGCTCACCGCCTTGCCGCCCATGTCAGCCCGCTCATGTCAGCCCGCCCAACGTCAGCCCCGTCCGCCGCCCGGCCGCGTCCGTCGTCCGCCGCCCACGCCGGAATGGCCGGCCCGTACGCCGGGGACCGGGCCCGCTCCCCGGGGGAGGGACCTCTGGTGCCGGAGCATGACACCTCTTCACCTGATCGCGCCACCGCCACGCCGGGCGACTCCGACGCGCCCTGCCTGCCGCATCCTGCCCTCTGCCCGGCCTGGCCCGCTGCGCCCTGCCATCTTCCCGAGCCTGCCGGCCCTGCCATCTTCCCGAGCCTGCCGGCCCTGCCGTCTGCCCCGGCCTGGCCCGGCCTGGCCCGGCCTGCCGCGCCTCCTGCATTCCGCCCCGGCTTTCCGCCGTGGCCTTCTGCTCAGGCTTGCGCGGGACACGCCGGGGTGCTCGCGCGAGCACCTCAGGACCCCTGCCCCGCGGGGGACGGGCTCTCACCGCGCAGCGCCGCGACGATGGCCTCGGCGGTCGCACGGCCGATGCCGGGGACCTCGCGAATCTCCTCCGCGCTCGCCTCCCGCAGCCGCTTCACCGAGCCGAAGTGCCGCAACAGTGCCTGACGGCGTGCCGGGCCGAGACCCGGCACGTGGTCGAGCGCGCTCTCCTTGAGCGACTTCGACCTCTTCGTCCGATGGTAGGTGATAGCGAACCTGTGTGCTTCGTCACGGACGCGTTGTAACAGGTAAAGCCCCTCGCTGCTGCGCGGAAGGATCACCGGCTGGTCGTCACCGGGCAGCCAGACCTCCTCCAGCCGCTTGGCCAGCCCGCACACGGCGATGTCGTCGATCCCGAGCTCGTCCAGAGCACGCTGGGCCGCCGCCGCCTGCGCGGGGCCGCCGTCCACCACAACGAGGTTGGGCGGGTAGGCGAACTTGCGGGGCCGGCCGGTCTCCGGGTCGATCGGCGTCGCCGCGCCACCGCGCCCGGCCGATCCGTATCCGTTCGCGTCGGGCTCGCCCGCGTCGTCCTCGTCCTCGCCGCCCCCTGCTTCATCGCGCGCTGCCGCGGCGGGCCCTGCTCCATCGCGCGCCGCCGCGGCGGGCCCTGCTCCATCGCGCGCCGCGCCATTCGCGGCCACGCCGCTCACCGCCGCGCCGGGCCGTGCCACGTCGCGCCCTGCCTCGTCGTCCGTCTCGGCGTCCAGCTCGCCGGTCGCCGCCCGCTCCTCCAGGTAGCGCTTGAAGCGCCGGCAGATGACCTCGTAGATCGAGGCCACATCGCCTTCCGTGCTCCTGATGGAGAAGCGGCGGTATTCGCTCTTGCGGGCCAGGCCGTCCTCGAAGACCACCATCGAGGCCACGACGTTCTCGCCCTGGATGTGCGACACGTCGTAACACTCGATGCGCAGCGGCGCCTGGTCGAGGTCGAGGGCGTCGGCGATCTCCTGCAGGGCCCGGCTGCGCGTGGTCAGGTCGCTCGCGCGGCGCAGCTTGTGCTGGGCGAGTGACTCCTTGGCGTTGCGCTCCACCGTCTCCATGAGGCTCTTCTTGTCGCCGCGCTGGGGAACTCGCAGGTCGACGCGGGAGCCCCGCTGCTCGCTCAGCAGCTCGATCAGCGCGGCCTCGTCCGGGGGCCGCGCGGGCACGAGGATCTCGCGGGGAATCGTCGCCTCGCCGTACATCTGCAGCAGGAACTGCTCCACCAGCTCGCCGGGGGTGGCCTCCTCGACCTTGTCGACCACCCAGCCGCGCTGCCCGCGGATCCGGCCGCCACGCACGTAGAAGACCTGGACCGCCGCCTCAAGCGGGTCCTCGGCCAGGGCGATCACGTCGCAGTCGGTGTCGTCGCCGAGCACGACGGTCTGCTTCTCCAGGGCCCGTTGCAGCGCCTGGATGTCGTCGCGCAGCCGCGCGGCCCGCTCGTACTCCTCCACGGCCGCCGCCTCGCGCATCTCGCGCTCCAGCCGCTTGATGAAGCGGCCGGTGTTGCCGGCCATGAAGTCGCAGAAGTCCTCGGCGAGGGCCCGATGCTCCTCGGGGGTGACCCGGCCGACGCAGGGCGCGGAGCACTTGTCGATGTATCCCAGCAGGCAGGGTCGCCCGATCTGCCCCGCCCGCTTGAAGACTCCCGCCGAGCAGGTCCGTACGGGGAAGACGCGCAGCAGCAGGTCGACGGTCTCCCGGATGGCCCAGGCGTGCGAGTAGGGCCCGAAATATCGGGTGCCCTTCCGCTTGGCCCCGCGCATCACCTGCACCCGGGGGAAGTCCTCCCCCATCGTCACGGCCAGGTACGGGTACGACTTGTCGTCGCGATACTTGACGTTGAACCGGGGGTCGAACTCCTTGATCCAGGAGTATTCGAGCTGGAGCGCCTCGACCTCGGTGCCGACCACCGTCCAGTCCACGGACGCCGCGGTCGTCAGCATGGTCTGCGTCCGCGGGTGCAGGCCGGCGAAGTCCGCGAAGTAGGAGTTGAGCCGTTGCCGCAGGCTCTTCGCCTTGCCTACGTAGATCACCCGGCCGCCCGGGTCGCGGAAGCGATAGACGCCTGGCGACTCAGGGATCGATCCGGGCGCCGGTCGATAAGTTGCCGGATCCGCCACACCCAAAGACTACTGGTCCACGCCGACAATCCCGCCGTCCCCGGCGGAGCCGGGCCACGGCCTTTACGCCGTAGATCACGGATGTCACGTCAGCCGGCTCCGGCTGCGGGGCACCTGTGCAGCCGTGCGCGGTGCCGGTGCGCCTCCGCCCGCGATCGGCCGGCGATCAGGACGCGTTGACCTCGTCGAAGAGGGCGATGGCGTCGGCAGGATCCGGACTCACGAGGCGTTCCAGACCGGCCGTCGCGAACTTCGCCCACCTGCCGGCCCGCGCCCACATCTGCTCCTCGAAGGCGCGCACGACCCTGTCGAGATCGTCGTGGCCGGAGGCGGTGGCGACGGCCTCGGCGAGTTCGGCGCCCTCCAGCATCGCGAGGTTCGCGCCCACACCCAGCGGGGGCATCAGATGGGCGGCGTCGCCCAGCAGCGTCACCCCGCGGACGTGGGCCCAGGTGTGCCCCACGGGCAGGACGTACAGAGGTCGGTGGACGAACGCGGTGCCGTGACGGAGAAGGTCGAGGACGGGAGCGGACCAGCCGTCGAACAGCGCCAGCACGCGCGAACGCAGGGTCTCGCCGCCGGCCTGGTCCGGCCCCGCGTCCGAACCCGCGTCCGAACCCGCGTCCGAACCCGCGTCCGAACCCGCGTCCGAACCCGCGTCCGGGTTCGCGTCCGGGTTCGCGTGCCAGTCCAGCGGCGCACGGAACTGGGCGTACACCTTGACGTGGCCGCCGCTGTTGCGCTGGGCGACGACGCCGCGGTTCACGCCGTACACGACGACCGAACCGTCGCCGATCAGCCGCGCGAGGCCGGGGTGGCGGACGTCGACGTCGTCGATCGAGGTCTCGACGGTGGTGACGCCGGTGTAATGCGGCGTCACGGACGAGACCGCCGGGCGGACCCGAGACCAGGCGCCGTCCGCGCCGGCCACGAGGTCGAACGTCTCCTGCCGCCCGTCCGCGAAACGGACCAGCACGCCGTCCGGGGTGCCCGGCACCACCTCCGTCACGCCCCGTCCCCACTGGACGTCCAGGGAACCGAGCAGCAGGTCGCGGAGCCGCCCGCGGTCGATCTCGGGATTGGCGTCGTCATCCGGATTGTGCGGCCAGTCACGCAGGACGGTCCCGTCCGTGTCCAGGATGCGCATGGCCTGCCCCTCGGGACGGGACAGCGCCTGGAACTCCTCCAGCAGTCCCGCCTTGCTCATCGCGAGCTGGCCGAGATTTCTGTGCAGGTCGAGCGTGCCGCCCTGGGGGCGGGCGTCGGGGGCGGGATCGCGTTCGAAGACGGTGACGGGGTGATCATGACGGTGCAGGACGCGGGCGAAGGTGAGGCCGGCGGGACCGGCGCCGATAACGGCGATACGTTGTCTCATGTCGATACACTGTATTTTGACGAGACGGCGTATCGCAATAGTACGATGTACGCATGACTGTGTGGGACCGGCCGGAGCCGCCGACTCGGCCCGCGCCGCTCGACCGGGGGCGGATCGTCGCCGCCGCCATCGCGCTGGCCGACGAGGGCGGGCTGGAGGCAGTGTCGTTGCGCAAGGTCGCCGCCCGGCTGGACGTCGGCCCGATGCGGCTGTACGGATACATCTCCACCAAGGAGGAGCTGTTCGACCTCATGGTGGACGAGGTGTACGCCGAGATCCTCCCCGGGGAGCGGCCCGGCGACTGGCGGGAGGCGCTGCACGGCCTCGCCCACCGCACCCGTCAGGCCGGCCTCCGTCACGAATGGCTGGCCGACCTGCTCGGCGGGCGCCCGTCCCTGGGCCCGAACGCCCTCGCGGTGACCGAGGCCACGCTGGCCGCCTTCGACGGCCTCACCGACCTCGACACCGTCATGCGCGCCGTGGAAGTCGTCAACGCCTACGTCATCGGCGCGATCAGGCGCGAGATCGCGAACCTGCGGGCCGAGCGCGCCACGGGCCTGTCCGACCGGGAGTGGCAGCACGCCTCCGGCCCGCACGTGACGCGGATGCTGGCCACGGGCCGCTTCCCGGCGCTGACCAAGTTCGTGCACGACGGCACGGAGGTGGAGCCCGAGGCGTCCTTCGCGACCGGCCTCGACTGGGTTCTCGACGCCGTGGCCGCCAAACTCACCCGACCGGTCGGCGAGCCGTTCACAATCGCCCCCTGACGCCTTGCATGACGTGCCGCCCGTCATCGCACCGGCTTCCGCGCGATGACGGGCGGCGGTGTCCCTTGGCACCCTCAGACGAGCGAGTGCTCTCGCCGTCGGCCGCGAGGCACGAGGCCGACCAGTCGGTCCCGACATCGGGCCCGAACGGCAGGCCCGGACATCGAGCCCGGACATCGAGCCCGGACATCGAGCGTGAGCACCGAGCCCAGACAGGCGAACCCGGACGAGCGGGTCCGGCAGCCCTTGTCAGGCGAGGGTGATGCTGTCGCCGCTCACCGTGATCTTCCGCTCGGCGAGCGGCCTGGCCGCCGGGCCGTTCGTCACGGAGCCGTCCTTGGCGCTGAACCTGCTGCCGTGGCACGGGCAGACGATCTCGTTGTTCGAGACGCTGGCGACCGGGCAGCCCTGATGGGTGCAGGTCGCGCTGAACGCCTTGAACTCGCCGGCCGCAGGCTGCGTGACCACGACGTCCTGGTCCTTGAAGACCTTGCCGCCCCCCTCGGGGATGTCGGAGGTCTTCGCGAGCTCGCCCCCGCCCTGCGCCGCCTGGTCCTGGCCGTCCTGCGCACCGCCCTGGTCCGCCGACGCCGTCGTGTCACCGGAGGCGCCGCACGCGCTCAGCGCCACGGCCAGCCCGGCGCCTCCGGCACCGAAGATCACGGCCCGGCGTGTCGTATCCGTCATGCTCATCCTTCCCTGATGCGGCGGCCCGGGACGCACACGGCCCCGGGTCCTTCCCCTGTGCGACGCGTCACCCTGTGTGTCCTCAGGTACGGCCATCACCCCGTGGCCGGTTCAGAGTGACGCGGTCGAAAGGAGAAGAGTAGGGAGAAATAATGAGACGAATACTCATACGCCCAAGATCTTGCGCAGGAACGCGCCGGTGTGGCTCTCCTCGACCCGGGCGACGTCCTCGGGCGTGCCTGCGGCGATGACCCTGCCACCGCCCGACCCGCCCTCGGGTCCCATGTCGATGATCCAGTCGGCGGTCTTGATGACGTCGAGGTTGTGCTCGATGACGATCACGGTGTTGCCGGCGTCCACGAGGCGGTTGAGCACGCCGAGCAGCCGCCTGATGTCCTCGAAGTGCAGGCCGGTGGTGGGCTCGTCCAGCACGTAGACCGTGCGGCCGGTCGAGCGCCGCTGCAGCTCGGAGGCGAGCTTCACCCGCTGCGCCTCGCCGCCGGACAGCGTGGTCGCGGGCTGGCCCAGCCGTACGTAACCGAGACCGACGTCGTTGAGCGTCTGCAGGTGACGGCGGATGGCGGGGATCGCCTCGAAGAACTCCAGCGCCTCCTCGATCGGCATGTCGAGGACCTCGGAGATCGTCTTGCCCTTGTAGTGGACCTCAAGCGTCTCCCGGTTGTACCGGGCCCCGTGACAGACCTCACAGGGGACGTAGACGTCCGGCAGGAAGTTCATCTCGATCTTGATGGTGCCGTCGCCGGCGCACGCCTCGCAGCGCCCGCCCTTGACGTTGAAGCTGAACCGGCCCTGCAGATAACCACGGACCTTCGCCTCGGTCGTGGCCGCGAACAGCTTGCGCACGTGGTCGAACACTCCGGTGTACGTCGCCGGGTTGGACCTCGGCGTACGGCCGATCGGCGACTGGTCGACGTGGACGACCTTGTCGACCAGGTCGGTGCCGACGACCCGGGAGTGCCGTCCGGGCACGGTCTTCGCGCCGTTCAGCTCCTTGGCCAGCGCGGCGTACAGGATGTCGTTGACCAGCGTGGACTTGCCGGACCCCGAGACGCCGGTGACCGCGGTGAAGACGCCGAGCGGGAACTCGACGTCCACGCCCTTCAGATTGTGCTCACGGGCGCCCTTCACGACGAGCTGCCGCTTCTTGTCCCGCGGACGCCGGATCTCCGGCACGGTGATCGCCTTGCGGCCCGACAGGTAGGCGCCGGTCAGCGACTCCTCGCTGGCGAGCAGGTCCTGCACGGTGCCGGACACGACGACCTGGCCGCCGTGCTCGCCCGCGCCGGGGCCGATGTCGACAACCCAGTCGGCGGCGGCGATCGTGTCCTCGTCGTGCTCGACCACGATCAGCGTGTTGCCCATGTCGCGCAGCCGGATCAGCGTCTCCAGCAGGCGCTGGTTGTCCCGCTGGTGCAGGCCGATGGACGGCTCGTCGAGCACGTACAGCACGCCGACCAGGCCGGAGCCGATCTGGGTGGCCAGCCGGATCCGCTGCGCCTCGCCGCCCGCCAGCGTGCCGGCGGCCCGGTCGAGCGTGAGGTAGTCGAGGCCGACGTCGAGCAGGAAGCCCAGCCGTGCGTTGATCTCCTTGACCACCCGCTCGGCGATCTGCATGTCCCGCTCCGACAGCCGCAGGCCGGACAGGAACTTCGAGCAGTCGGCGATCGACATGCCCGAGACCTCGGCGATCGAGGCGTCCCCCACGGTCACGGCCAGCGAGACCGGCTTGAGGCGGCGGCCCTTGCACGCCGGGCAGGGCACCTCGCGCATGAAGCCCTCGAACCGCTCCCGGCTGGCGTCGCTCTCCGACTCGGCGTGCCGGCGCTGGACCCAGGGGATCACGCCCTCGAAATCGGTGTAGTAGGACCGCTGCCTGCCATAACGGTTGCTGTAGCGGATGTGGACCTGCTCGTCGTGGCCGTGCAGGATCGCCTTCTGCGCCTTCTTCGACAGCCGCTCCCACGGGGTGTCGAGGTCGAAGCCGAGCGCGTTGCCCAGCGCCTCCAGCAGCCGCACGAAGTAGTCGCTCGTGTGGCCGTTCGCCCACGGGCTGATCGCGCCGTCGCCGAGCGTGCGCTCGGGATCGGGCACGAGGAGGTCGGGATCGACCTCCATGCGCGTGCCGAGGCCGGTGCACTCGGGGCAGGCGCCGAAGGGCGAGTTGAACGAGAACGACCGGGGCTCCAGCTCCTCGAACGACAGGTCGTCGTACGGGCAGTAGAGGTGCTCGGAGTAGAAGCGCTCACGGTTGGGGTCGTCGTCGGGAAGGTCGACGAAGTCGAGCGTGATCGTGCCGCCGGACAGCTGCAGCGCGGTCTCCACCGAGTCGGTGAGCCTGCGCCGCGCGCTCTCCTTGACCGACAGCCGGTCGACGATCACTTCGATGTCGTGCTTCTCGTACTTCTTGAGGGTGGGCGGCTCCTCCAGGCGCACGATCGTGCCGTCCACGCGGGCACGGGCGTAGCCCTTGCTCTGCAGCTCGCGGAACAGCTCGGCGTACTCGCCCTTGCGGCCGCGGATGATCGGGGCGAGGACCTGGAAGCGGGTGCCCTCCTCCAGTTCGAGCACACGGTCGACGATCTGCTGCGGCGTCTGCCGGGCGATCGGGCGCCCGCACTGCGGGCAGTGGGGCTTGCCGATGCGCGCCCAGAGCAGCCGCAGGTAGTCGTAGACCTCGGTGATCGTGCCGACGGTCGAGCGAGGGTTGCGGCTGGTGGACTTCTGGTCGATGGAGACGGCCGGGGAAAGGCCCTCGATGAAGTCCACGTCGGGCTTGTCCATCTGACCCAGGAACTGCCGGGCGTACGCGGACAGGGACTCCACGTACCGGCGCTGTCCCTCGGCGAAGATCGTGTCGAAGGCCAGGCTGGACTTGCCGGAGCCCGAAAGCCCCGTGAAGACGATCAGAGCGTCTCGCGGGAGGTCGAGCGAGACGTCCTTGAGGTTGTGTTCGCGTGCGCCACGCACGATCAGGCGGTCAGCCACGGTGGTCCCGATAGGTCGATGAGGTGAATGGAGGTGCACGGGCAGGCTATCCAGAGCCACCGACAATTTCGGGGGGCATCGTCCGGCGGCCGGAGGGGGCGGCCCCGCGTGCTTCCGTGGGACACGCTCCGCGAACCAGGGTATGAGCTTCGTCAAACCCGCGCCCGGCATCCGCGCGAAACCCCTGCTCATACAACCGCCCGCCGCGCCGTCCTCTTCCCCTGCGGTCATGGGCACGGCGGACCGGGACTCCAGGGTCCATGATTCTTCTCATGTCCGTCATCCACGAGATCGAGCGGGAGCTGGCCGAGGCGACCGAGCGCCTGCTGGCGACCGCCGCCCGCCTCACCGACGAGGATCTCCGTGCGCCGTCCCTGCTGCCCGGCTGGACGAGGGGACACGTGCTCACCCACGTCGCCCGCAACGCCGACGGCTGCGTCAACCTGCTGACCTGGGCGCGGACGGGGGTGCGCACCCCCCAGTACGCCTCGCTGCGGGCCCGCGAGGCCGGCATCGCGGCAGGCGCCGGCCGCCCGGCCGCCGAGCAGCTCGCCGACCTGCGCGACAGCGCGGAGCGGTTCGCCACGGCGGTCGCGCGGATGCCCGCCGAGGCGTGGACCACGCCGGTCTCGGGGATGTTCCCGCCCGACCACCCCGCCTGGTACGTCCCGATCCGCCGGCTCAGGGAGATCGAGGTGCACCACGCCGACCTCGGGGCAGGCTACGGATGGGCCGACTGGCCCGAGACGTTCGTGAGACGAGAGCTGTACGACACGATGCTCTGGCTCGGCGACGAGAGCCCGGTGAGCGAAGTGGTCGCCCTCGCCCCGGGCACCGGTGAGGTGTTGAGGACGTGGACCGGCCTCGGCGACGGCCCGGCCGTGGAGGGCACCCCGCGCGAGCTGCTCGCCTGGCTCGCGGGCAGGACCGACGGCACGGGCCTGCGACTCGCCCCGCCGCGGCGCCCCACCCGGCCCGATGACGCCGATGCGCGCCTTCCGCTCGACGCAGCCGATGCACGCCTCCGGCACGACACCTCCAACGCGCGCCTCCGGCACGACGCCTCGAACGCGCGCCTCCGGCACGACCCCGCGGGGAAACCGCCGTCCCCGCCTCGCTGGCCGAAGCCGTCCCCGGCGGGACTGCCCGCCGAACCACCGTCGTCCTGGCCGCCCGCCGGGAACTAGAGAGGAACGATCATGACCTATACCGGAAACGTCACCAAAGGCGGACCCGCCGACGTACGCGAGGTGCCCGGGCTGACGATCTCGAAGATCGAGGTCGGCGACTTCGGCAACAACGCCTACCTGCTCCGGTGCACCGAGACCGGCGACGGGCTGCTGATCGACGCGGCGGCCGAGCCCGACCGGCTGCTCGAGCTGATCGGCGACATGCCGATCAGCTCGATCGTGACCACCCATCGGCACCCCGACCACTGGGGAGCCCTGAAGGAGGTCGCCCGCGCCACCGGCGCGCAGACGATCGCCCACCCTCTCGACGCCCCCGAACTGCCGGTGAAGGTCACCAGGGAGGTCGAGCACGGCGACCGGGTGACGGTCGGCGTGGTGACGCTGGACGTCATCCACCTGCGCGGCCACACCCCCGGCTCGATCGCGCTGCTCTACCAGGACCGCCACCTGTTCACCGGCGACTCCCTGTTCCCCGGCGGCGTCGGCAACACGCAGAAGGACCCGGCGCGGTTCGAGCAGCTGTTCACGGACGTCGTGGAACGGATCTTCGACCGCCTCCCCGACGAGACCTGGGTCTACCCCGGCCACGGCAGGGACACCACGCTCGGCGCGGAGCGGCCGCACCTGCCCGAGTGGAAGGCCCGCGGCTGGTGACGTACGCCTGACGCGCACCCGGACGGCCGGTGTCCCAGCGCGGGGGCGCCGGCTCGTCCCAGCACAGCGCCGCCCGAGCGCCTCGTATGTAAGCAGACCCGTACACGAGCAGACCCGTACACGAGCAGACCAGTACGCGAACAGACCAGTACGCGAACAGACCCGGCACTTGAGCGGATCAGGGCGGCCGGGGAGACGGAGCCCGGAAACGGAGACCACCCCGGCCGCGATCCTGCCGCCGGTCGTGCCGATGGGTGCTCCCGCCCGGCCGGTGATCTCAGAACCGTATGAGGGCGTCCGTATAGTGGTCGGCGCACACCGTCCCACCCCCTGGAGCCCGAGCACCTCATGGAGATCACTGGAATCGAACTGCGCCGGATCGCGATGCCGCTCGTCGCGCCGTTCCGGACGTCGTTCGGCACCGAGACCAGCCGCGACGTCCTGCTGGTGCGGGTGGTGACGCCGGAGGCCGAGGGCTGGGGCGAGTGCGTGGCGATGTCCGAGCCGCTGTACTCCTCGGAGTACGTGGACGCGGCGGCCGACGTGCTGCGGCGTTTCCTGATCCCCGCGCTGCCCCGCGAGCTGGACCCCCAGGCCGTCGGTCCCGCGCTCGCGCCGTTCAAGGGCCACCGCATGGCCAAGGCGGCGCTGGAGGCCGCGGTGCTCGACGCGTCGCTCCGGATCACCGGCGAGTCGTTCGCCCGCTACCTGGGCGCCACCCGCGACCGCGTCCCCTGCGGCGTCTCCGTCGGCATCATGGGGTCGGTGGCCGAGCTGCTCGACACCGTCGAGGCGTACGTCGAAGAGGGATACGTACGGATCAAGCTGAAGATCGGTCCGGGCTGGGACGTGGCGCCGGTCCGCGCGGTGCGGGAGCGGTTCGGGGAGGAGTTGCTGCTCCAGGTGGACGCCAACGCGGCCTACACGCTCGCGGACGCCCGGCATCTGGCCCGGTTGGACGACTTCGACCTCCTGCTGATCGAGCAGCCGCTGGCCGACGACGACCTCGTGCAGCACGCGCGGCTCGCGCAGTCGATCCGCACCCCGATCTGCCTGGACGAGTCCATCGAGTCGGCCGCCCACGCCGCGGCGGCCATCAGCCTCGGCTCGTGCTCGGTGGTCAACATCAAGCCGGGGCGGGTCGGCGGTTATCTGGAGGCCCGGCGCATCCACGACCTGTGCCGCGCCCACGGCGTCGCGGTCTGGTGCGGCGGCATGCTGGAGACCGGGATCGGCCGGGCGGCCAACGTCGCGCTGGCCGCGCTGCCCGGCTTCACGCTGCCGGGCGACACCTCCGCCTCGCGGCGCTACTTCCACACGGACGTGACCGCGCCGTTCGAGCTGAACGGCGGGCATCTCGACGTGCCGGACGGCCCGGGGCTGGGCGTGGACCCGATTCCGGACGTCCTGGACGAGGTCACCACGGCGACGGAGTGGATCCGGCTGTGACGCTCCGAACCGGCCAGGCGGCGCCGGGGACACGGTAGACCGGCCGATGCCGAGGGCGGGGGCGGCCCGTCCGGCGTGGCCAAGGGCAGGACGCGACGCGTCCGGCGTCGCCGAAGGCAGGGCGCGACCCGTCAGGCGTCGCCGAGTGCAGGATGCGGCCGGGGCTCGCCGGTGGTGAAGACCTTCACGATGCGGTCGGCGGCGAGAGCGGGCTCTTCCGCGCTCTCCACCACGTCGCCCCAGGACCAGCGGTAGAACCAGCCCTCGGACATCGCGACGCAGTCCACCGTCTCGGTGAACAGCGCCGCGTCCGGGTCGCGGACCTTGAGCGACGGCGGGTCGGGGCGCAGGGACGCCTCAAGCCCGCGCAGCTCGAGCTCCCGGGCCAGTTTGCCGAGGAAGTACGTCCGGGTGTGCTCACGAGGCATGGCGACCAGGGCTCCATCTGGACTAGGCGTTTTCTCCACGTGATGGCCCGGGCCCGAAATGGAGGGCCCCAGCCGACCGGGGCCCTGTCCGTGCGACGACGTCAGCCCGCGTTCTCCGAGCGTCGTTCCCTGCGCTGCTGCTGTTTGAACATGAGAACGCGAAGCGGAATGGCGGACACGATCGCGATCTGCATGGTCGCGCCTACCTTGATGAGGTGGTCGCCGCCCGCGAGACCGGCCGCCCAGATCGTCAGGCAGGCCACGTTGATCAGCATCCAGGCCAGCACGACGACGGCCAGATTGCCCTTCGGCTTGGGGTACTCGATGCGGCTGACCATGAGCCAGGCCACGCCGAAGATGGCGGCGAGCGTGACGTAGTTCGGCTGGAAGAGCAGCACGATCGACACCACGGTCATCGCGCCCATCGGGATCGGCAGGCCCATGAAGTCGCCGCTCTTCGTCTTCACGCAGGCGAAGCGGGCCAGCCGTACGACGCCGGCGAGCAGCACGGACCCGGCCGCGCACAGCACCAGCCACAGCGGCAGCTTTCCGGAGAAGCCGGCCCAGATCATCACCATGAAGGCGGGCGCGAAGCCGAAGCTGATCACGTCGGCGAGGTTGTCCAGCTCGGCGCCCATCGCGGACGCACGGAACCTCCTGGCCACCAGGCCGTCGAACAGGTCACAGGTCGCGCCGATCAACAGCAGCACCACGGCCATGCCGAAGAAGCGCGGGTCGGGAACGAACTTGACACCGGCCTGCAGGTTGCTGATCGCCGACCAGGCGAGCACGCAGACGGCGAGGAATCCGCTCAGGGCGTTGCCGAGCGAGAGGGAGTCGGCGGCCGACAGGCGGAAGGCCTTGCCAACGGGCCCGCGCGGCTCCTCATCCACCTCCTCGACCGGCCAGGAGGCCTCGGCTCCGAGGTCAGACGTGGTCAAGGCGCGTCACCCCCGCGACGGTCCGGGTGCCGACGGTGACCGCCGGCCTGATGCCCTCGGGCAGGTAGAGGTCCACCCGGGAGCCGAAACGGATCAGCCCGACCCGCTCGCCCTGGGCGACCTTCGCCCCCGCGAACAGGTACGGCACGATGCGGCGCGCGACGGCGCCGGCGATCTGCACCATCTCGATGTCCCCGAGCGCGGTGTCGAAATGCCAGACGACACGCTCGTTCTTGTCGCTGTCCTTGTTGAACGCGGGCACGAAGCCGCCGGGCACATGCTCGACCGAGGTGACGGTGCCGGCGGCGGGCGCGCGGTTGACGTGCACGTTGAGCGGGCTCATGAAGATCGCGACCCGGGTGCGGCCGTCCGGCCACGGGTCGATGCTCTGCACGACGCCGTCAGCGGGCGAGATGAGCCTGCCCTCGCCGAGCGTGCGCTCGGGGTCGCGGAAGAACCACAGCATCCCGCCGGTGAGGGCGGCGAGCGGCGCCGCGGCCAGCGCCCACCGGGGCGACCTGCGGGTGAGAACGGCGGTGACGGCTGCCGCCGCGGCGGTCGGAGCGAGCCACGGGGACACCCCGCGTGCGAGCCTGACCCGGCCACGGGCAGTTCCCGCGGTCCCGGCTTCAGGGCCGTGGGGCAACGATTCGTTGGACACAGATGACCTTTGTACTCTTCTGGCGACTATGGACCGGCATGCGAGCTGGCGATCGATATTACCGATCCGGCAGTCAATGCGTGGCCCAACCAGAACAAGCAAACAGGGTCAGTGCCCGTTTTGCTAGCCCTGCGGGGCTTCCGCCTGAGATGCCTCCGTCTGGGCAGCTTCAGCCTGCGAGGCTTCCGCGATGGCTCTGTCGTCGCGGCGGGCCTTGATGAGACTGGCGACGGTCGTCACGGCCATGGTCACGCCGATGACCGCCAGCGACACCCAAATAGGGATCTGCGGGGCCCACGAGACGTCATTCTCGTGAAGTGCTTCGAGAATCAGCTTAACCCCGATGAAACCGAGAATGAACGCCAAGCCATAGCTGATGTAGACCAGCCGCTGCAACAGTCCGCCGAGCAGGAAGTAGAGCTGACGCAGGCCCATCAGGGCGAACGCGTTCGCGGAGAACACGATGAAGGCCGCCTTCGTGAGCCCGAAGATGGCCGGAATCGAGTCGAGGGCGAACAGCAGGTCCGTGGTGCCGATGGCGATCATCACGATCAGCATGGGCGTGACCATGCGCCTGCCGTCCACCCGCACGGTCACCCGCGAGCCGACGTAATCGGGAGTGGTCGGGAAGACCCGCCGGGCCCAGCGGAGGAGGATGTTCTCGTTGAACTCCTCTTCCTCCTTGTTGTGGTCCCGGACCAGCGTGTACGCCGTGTAGATGAGGAAGGCCCCGAACGCGTACAGCAGCCAGCCGAAGCGGCTCAGCGCGGCGGCGCCGATGGCGATGAAGATCCCGCGCATGACGAGCGCCAGGACGATGCCCACCAGCAACACCTTGTGCTGGTAGATCCGGGGCACCCCGAAGCGGGTCATGATGATGTAGAAGATGAACAGGTTGTCGACGCTGAGGCTGTATTCCGTCAGATAGCCCGCGAAGAACTCGCCACCCGTCCCGGCCCCGGCCCACAGCGTTAACCCGATGCCGAACAAAACGGCCAGGCAGACATAGAAGCCGACCCAGATGCCCGCTTGTCGCATCGAGAACTCACGTGGTTCACCACGATCGACGATCCACAGATCAACGGCGACCACGAGGACAAGACCCACGATGACCAGGGCCCACAACCACAGGGGCGCATGTACCACGACTACCTCCGGCGCGCGCTGAACACACTGCCGGAGGTCTCTCCCGCCCGAACGCGCACGGCGGACCGACGGCCCCGGGTGCTGACACCGTGATGACGAGACCGCCGCGAAGGGATACTCCCCCCCAACCCGTCCAGTATATGGATCAGACTTAGCCTCACCTAATCCTTGCCGGAACCCCTGCGCTCCTCGGCGAGGACAGGCGACGGCTCACTTGCCCTGCAGTCGTGTGTCACCGGCACGAGAGGGTGGTCGCACCCTCCCGCCACTGTGGTCACCGCTCCTGCGCCGGCCCGTAGGCCGCAAGCCTTACTGCGCCGGCCCGTACAGCCGCGAGCCCGGCTACAGCGCCAGCCCGTACGCCGCGAGCACCGCGCGCAGCGCCGCGTCCTCGTCGGGCAGCTCCCGGCCACGCCGTACGGACGCCTCCGCGAGGCGTGCGGCCACGGCGGGATCGCCGAGCAGACGGCCGATCTCCCGGCTCAGCGCGCCGGGATCCTGCGGCGGCACCAGCAGGGCCGCCTCGCCCACCATCCGGGGCACGCCGCCCACGCGGGTCGCGATGATCGGTTTGCCCGCCTTCAGCGCCTCCTGGACGCTCAGCGGCTGTCCCTCCCACCTGCTGGGCACGATCACCGCCGTCGCGACCTGGAGCAGGTCGGCCGGCTCGGCCCAGCCGTACAGGACCACGGGCAGTTCCTCGGCGTCGACGCGGGCCTGAAGCTCCGCGCGCAGCGGCCCGTCGCCCGCGATCACGAAGACCGGATCCCCCTTGTACGGCCCGGCCGCCGCGTCGAGCAGCGTCTCCAGGCCCTTCTGCTGGGCCAGCCGGGCGACCGTGAGCAGGATCGGCCGCTCCCCCACGGCCTGCGGCGCGTCCGCGGCGCCGGGCAGCCGGGCGGCGATCTCGGCACGCACGTCCTCGGCCGGGCGGGCGGGTTCGGCGAGCGGCGGCGCGGGCACCACCGCGAGGTCCACTCCCCGGGCGCCCCTGGCCCGCATGCGCTCCGCGACGTCCGGCGAGATCGCCAGGACGCGGTCCGCACGCCGGGCGACGATCCGTTCCAGCAGCCGGTAGACCGCGCCGATCGCGCCGCCCGCCGTGACCGCGTTGTGCAGGGTGACCACGAGGCGCGGCCATCCCCGCGCCCCGGCGAGGGCGAGCGCGGCAAGCGCGCCGGCCCGCAGGCCGTGGGCGTGGACGACGTCCGCGCCGCGGGCGAGCCCGCGCAGGCGCAGGGCGGTCCGCAGGTCGTGCGCGGGGTGCGGCCTGTCGGCGATGTCGACTTCGGCGAAGCCCGCGCCTGTGGTGGTGAAGGAGAACGCCTCCTGGGTGCTGCCGGGGCCCGCGACCAGCACCCGGTGCCCCCGCGTGACGAGCCCGCCGGCGAGCATCCGCACGTGCCGGGCCACGCCGCCCACGCTCGATCCCAGCACGAGAACTACGCGACTCATGCCCTCTCCTCACCACCGGCGGCTCTCATACGGCCTTCTCCGCGGGCTGGTCCGCGGGGCTCGCGCCTCTGCCGCGTCGCAGCCCGGACAGGGCGCCGGTCAGGTCCCGGCGGTCCACGAGCGCGGCGACGATGACCCCCGCGACCACGGCCGCCGCACCGGCGATGGCGGCCGTCAGGAGACCACCCCACGGGCCCTCGCCCGACAGGGGAAGCCGGGCGGCCGCCGCGCCCGTGAGGAAACCCGCTCCCCCGCCCAGCAGCGCGGCCAGACCGGCCCGCGCGACGCCCTGGGCGGCCCGCGTCCCTCGCGCCCGTACGACGGAGGCCAGCAGCAGCCCGGCCCCCACCGTCATGCCGGCCGCCTGGCCGAGCGCGAGCCCGCCCAGCCCCCAGCCACCGGGCAGCACGAGGACGAACGCCACCTGGGCCACGGCCACGACCAGCCACCCGGCGACCTGTCCCCGGGCCGCCGCCCTGCCCTGTCCCGTGGCGTACAGCACCCGGCTGAGGTGGGCCACCAGGCCATATCCGACGAGCCCCGGCGCGAACAGCGCGATCCCCCGGGCGAACTCCGCCGCGGCGACCTCGGTGTCGGCCTGGGCGAGGAAGACGTGCGCGACCGGCGCCGCGACCGCGGCGAGCGCCCCCGCCGCCAGGCCGCAGACCAGCACGACCGCGCGGGTCGTCCGCGCCGCCAGCGCCGCGAAGCCCTCGCCCCCGTCCGCACCCGTGGCCTGCGCCCGCGCGGCGAGCGCGGGGAACGCACTGGTCGCGATGGGCACCGCGAGCACGGCGTACGGCACCTGGTAGATCGCCCACGCGTAGTTGTAGGCGGGCAGCGCGCCCCCGCCGACGCGGTTGGCGATGGGGATCAGGATCGCCGCGGCGGCCTGCTGGGCGACCAGCGCGCTCAGCCCGGCCAGCGCGAGCCGCCGCACCTGTACGGCGACGCCCTCGGGAAAGCGGAGCGTGGGCCGCCACCGCAGGCCGAGCCGCCATGTGGGCCCGATCACCGTGACGACCAGGGCCAGCACGCCGAGCGTCGTCCCCGCCGACAGCGCGATCTCGGCCGGCGCGGGCACGGTGGCGGGGTCCTTGTGGCCGTCGCTGAGCGGCCCGAAGACCAGGTAGGCGACGATGACCACGACGCTCGACACCAGCGGCGCCAGCGCCGGGCCCGAGAACCGGCGATGGGCCTGCAACACGCCGTAGAGCACCACGGCCATGCCGTACAACGGGATCTGCGGCGCGAAGACGACCAGCATGCGCGCGGCCACGGCGGCGACCTGGCCCGCGTCGCAGTGGTCGATCTCGGAGCCCGCCAGCAGCCGCACCACCGGCGCCGCGACCAGCGCGGTCAGCGCCGCGAGCGGCACCAGCAGCACGACCACCCAGGTCAGCAGCGCGGAGGCGATCCGGCCGACCTCCGCGCGCGCCTCGCCGTCCGATCTGGCGGCGGCGCCGGCGAGCACCGGGACGACCATCCCGGCGAGCGCGCCGCCGACCACGACCTCGAACACGATGTTCGGCACGTTGTTGGCCGTGTAGTAGGCGGTGGCCAGGCAGTTCGTGCCGACGGTGCGGGCGAACGCCAGCTGCTTGGCGAAGCCGGTCACCCGCGCCAGGACCGTGATGATCCCGATGAGGACCGCCGCCCCCGCGATCCCCGCCCCGAGCCGTCTAGCCATGCCGCTCAACCATGCCGCTCAACCATGCCGCTCAACCATGCCGCTCAACCATGCGATCAGCCATGCCGGTGCCGTACGGCTCCGCGGACGGCTCTGGTCGTCCAGGTCACCCGCGCGACCCCGGCGTGCCGGAGGTGGTCTGCGGGGCGCGGCGGCCGAGCATGTCCAGGCGGTTGAGCACCCGGTTGCCGGCGATGACCTTGGTGAAGCTGACCTTCTCCGAGGCGGCGGTGAGGGCGGCGACGACGCCGAGTGCGGCGATCCGGCCGGGCCTGCCCAGCCGGGCCGTGGCCGCCAGGCCGAGCAGCGCGCCCAGGGCGTTCGCCCCGGCGTCGCCGAGCATCGCCCGCTCGCCCAGGTCCTCGGGCAGCAGCGCCGCCGCCGCGCCCAGCGGGACGGCGGTCAGCGCGGCGGCCTGACGGGAGCGCGGGCCGTACGGCGCGGCGATCGAGGCGGCCAGCAGCGGAGCCCCGGCGAGCAGCCCCACCTTGATCGCACGGCCGGGCCGCAGGTCGAACAGGTTGGCCAGGTTGGCGCTGCCGGCGATCAGCGCCCCGTCGACGAGCGTGTCGAGGGACCGAGCCAGCACGCCCCCGCTTCGGGCGTCACGCGGGGAGAGCGCCGCCGCGGCGAGCCCGGTCGCGCCGATGCCGAGGATCTTGACCGCTCCGCTGGTCACCTCGCCGCGCGCGAGCGCCGCCAGGTGGCCCTTGAACCCCTTCGACGAGGTCGTGCCGAACAGGTCGTCGTACGCGCCGAGGACGCCGCTGCCCGCTCCGGCGAGCACGGCGGCCGCACGGGCCCGTACGGGCAGGCCGGGGGCGAGGGCCGAGGCGGCGACGGCGCCCGCGGCGAACGCGGGGCCCTCCAGCAGCGTGACCGGCTCGCCCCGGTGGTTGACCCGGGTCCAGTATTCGTCTGCGGTCTTCTCGTCGCCGATCGGCGGGCGGCGCCGGAAGGCGGCGAAGGCGGCGCGCGCGGCGACCGCGCCGAGCGCGGCGCCGACGGCGGCTCCGAGCACCGCGGCGGCGCGGGTGCCGGCCTGGGGACGTCTGGCCACGGCTGTTGCCCTTCTCTACGTGTTCGTCAGGCGTGATGCGCCGACCGGCGGCTCACCCCCGGCTCGCCGCCGGGGTGGGGGTCTGGCTGGGCGCGGTCACCGCGGGCTCGAACGCCGTCGCGCCGCTGCCGACTCCGTAGGAGCCCGAACGGCCGGCCAGTTGCTCCCGCAGAGCGTAGACCACCACGACACGGCCCGCGGCGAAATCGACGGTGTCGACGGTGGAGACCGCCGAGGCCACGCCGCCGGTGTCGTGCAGCGCCGCGATGACGCCGCCGTTGGCGGAGGCGGTGACGGTGCCCGCAAGGACCGTGCCGAGAGCGCCGCCGTCGAGGCCGGCCGCGACCGAGACCAGCGCGTTCGTCTGCCGGTCGGCGTCCTCCCCTTCGTACGGCTGGGCCGGCGCGAGCACGATGGCCAGCGTCGCCCGCTGCTCGGGGTTGCCGTTCATGGTGAGGAAGTCGCCCGCCTGGAACGCCTCCAGCACGCCGGTCGCCGCGGGGTTGGCCCGGCCCGCCTGCGTGTGGTCGTTGGTGACGATGGCGCCGGCGAGCATCGTGGCGGCCTTGTCGTACGGCGTGGCACCGTCGGGGAAGGTCGTGCCCGCCGGGGCCAGGTTGGTGGCGAGCCCGTCGATCACGCTCGCCTGCTCCGCGTCGATGAACTTGTCGGTCAGGCTGACCCGGCCGGAGTAGGAGGCGCCCGCGCTCGTGACGAGCTTCTCGATCGGGTCGCGCAGCGCGGCCGACGCGCCGGGGGCCTCGACGAGCACGACGCGCTCTCCCGCGAGCTGGCCGCGCACGAGGTCGGGCAGGTGGGTCGTGACCAGTGAGTCGCCGCCCTCCTCACGCGTCTGCAGCTCCGAGATCTGCGTCAGGTACTTCTCGTTGGCCTGCCGCAGCGACGCGGTCATCTCCTCGGCCGACTTGAAGAACGTGGGCTCCAGCACGGTGCTGCCCAGCACGATGCCGACCGTGAGCGCGAGGAAGATCGCCACGATCGAGACGAGGTGATAACGGAAATCGATCACGAGAAGAGTCCGACCAACCAGAAGATGAAGCCGTTCCAGGCCACGCGCAGGCCGTTCAGCCACACCTGGCCGATCGGCGATACCGAGAGCACCACGCCGATCGTGACCAGCGTGGTGGCGACGAGCAGCAGCAGGGAGGGCGTGGAGATCCGGCTGCGGTAGAGCCTGCTCACGCCCTTGGCGTCCACGAGCTTGCTGCCGACGCGCAGGCGGGTGAGGAACGTGCTCGCCGCCCCCGACCTGCCCTTGTCGAGGAACTCGTCGAGCGTCCAGTGGGTGCCGACCGCGACGATCAGCGTGGCGCCCTTGTCGTCGGCCAGGAGCATGGCGATGTCCTCGCTCGTCCCGGTCGCGGGGAACACGACCGCCTCCTGGCCCAGCTTGCGCACCCGCTCCAGCCCCGGCGCCCGGCCGTCGCGGTAGGCGTGGACGACCAGTTCGGCGCCGCAGCACAGCGCCTTCTCCGAGACGGAGTCGAAGTCGCCCACGATGATGTCGGGCACATACCCGGCGTCGAGAAGCGCGTCCGCCCCGCCGTCCACGCCGATCAGCACCGGGCGGTACTCCCGGATGTACGGCCGGAGCGTGGCGATGTCCTCCTTGTAGTGGTAACCCCGCACCACGATGAGGGCGTGGCGGTTCTCCAGGGAGGTGCGGATGTCGGGCACGCCGACGCCGTCGATCAGAAGGTCGCGCTCGCGCCGGACGTACTCCATCGTGTTGGCGGCGAACGCCTCGATCTGGACGGCGAGGCCCGCGCGGGCCTCGGTCATGGCCGCCTCGACGGTCTCGGCGGTCTGCGCCTGTCCCTTTCCGACGAGTTCCTCGCCGAGGTAGACCATGCCGTCGTGGACGCGGATCACGTCGCCGTCGGCGATCCGTTCGAACAGTTCCGGCGACGCGTTGTCGATCAGGGGAATGCCCGCGTCGATCAGGATCTGAGGCCCGAGGTTGGGGTAACGTCCGCTGATGCTCGCGGCGACGTTGACCACGGCCGCCACACCGCACGCGACGAGAGCCTCCCCGCTGACCCGGTCGATGTCGACGTGATCGATAATCGCGATTTCTCCGGGCTTGAGGCGCTTGGTCAGCCTCTTCGTCCGTCTGTCGATTCTCGCCACTGCCGTCACCCCGGGAAGGCCGTCAGCCTTCCTGCGGCGGAGGCCCGGAACATTCAAGCTCGGGACCTTCATCATGACCATCCTGCCAGAGGCGGCGACCGCCACGCTTCCACACCTTACGGCTCGTCTGAATTGTCACTGCAAGTCAGGGATGTTGCCGAGGTGCGCCGACCAGGGACACCCCAGGTCAACGCCCTGCTTCCGCGACGCCGTCGCCCCCTGTTCCTCCGCCCCCTCGTTTCCGGGGCTTGACTGCTTCCCGGCGCGCCCCGCTCCAAACGTCACCCCCGTGCGCGCCCCGCCGAGTGTACGCGCTGACCAGGCGAACACCGCGAAAGTCAGCAACCCCGGCCCGATGGCGGAACCCTCCGCCATCGGAACCTCGGCCGGCGGAACCCTCGGCCGGCGGAACCCTCGGCCGGCGGAACCCTCGGCCGGCGGCACGAGAGAAGACCGGCACCCGGCGTCTGCAGCCGCAGTGCGCGGCCGTGAACCGGCACGGGCGGGCCCGAGCCCCCCAGCCCGCCGCAGAGCCGCATCCCCGCCCGGGACAGGGCCGAGCGGGACCGAGACGCGGCGGACCCGAGCCCCTCAGCCCGCCGCAGAGCCGCATCCCCGCCCGGGACAAGGCCGAGCGGGCCCGAGACGCGGCGGACCCGAAGCTCTCAGCCGGCGCGGCGGCCCGAGGGCTTGGCCGTTCCCGACGACGCCTTCTCCCAGGCGGCCTTGTCGGCGGCGGCGATGGACAGCAGCTCCGCGGCGTGCGCCCGGCCGAGCTCGGAGTCCTCCAGCCCGGCGAGCATGCGCGACAGCTCCCGCTCGCGTCCCTCCTGGTCGAGCGTCACGACGCCGCTGCGGACGACCCGGCCGTCGCTCGCCTTCTCGACCACGAGGTGCTGGTCGGCGAAGGCCGCGACCTGCGGCAGGTGGGTGACCACGATGACCTGCGCCGTCCTGGCGAGCTTGGCCAGCCGCCTGCCGATCTCCACGGCCGCCTTGCCGCCCACGCCCGCGTCGACCTCGTCGAACACGAACGTCGGAACGGGGTCGGCGCCGGCGAAGACCACTTCGATGGCGAGCATCACCCGGCTCAGCTCACCGCCGGAGGCGCCCTTGGTCAGCGGCAGCGGCGGCGCGCCGGGATGGGAGGCCAGCCGGAGCTCCACCTCGTCCACGCCGTGCGGGCCGAAGCCCTCGGTGGCGGTGATCGCCACGCTCACCCGGGCGTGCGGCATGGCGAGCGCGGTCAGCTCCTCGGTCACCGCCTGGCCGAACCGCTCGGCGGCGGCGGTGCGGATGGCCGTCAGCTCGGCGGCCAGCTCGCCCAGCCGCTCGGTGAGCTCGCCGTGCTCCCGCGTCAGCTCCTCGATGCGCTCGTCGTCGCCATCGAGCTCCGTCAGCCTCTCGGCGGCCCGCTGGGCCCACGCGAGCACGGCCGAGACGTCCTCGCCGTACTTGCGCATGAGCCCGTTCAGCGCCGCCCTGCGCTCCTGCACCGCGGCGAGCCGGGCCGGGTCGGCCTCGACCGACTCGGCGTACGCGGCCAGCTCGGTCGCCACGTCGGAGACCAGATAACCGGCCTCGGCCAGGCGGTCGGCGAGCCCGGCGAGCGCGGGATCGAAGTCGCGTACGGACTCCACGGCCGCCTTCGCGTGACCGAGCAGCGACACGGCGTCCTGCACGTCCTGCGCGCCCGACATCGGATCGCCGAGCAGCGCCGTGTGCGCGGTCGTGGCGGCGGTGCGCAGCGCGTCGGCGTGGGAGAGCCGCTCGGCCTCCTCCTTCAGCTCGGCGTCCTCCCCCGCCCTGGGCTCGACCTTCTCGATCTCCTCCAGGCCGAACCGCAGCACGTCGGCCTCCTGCGCCCGCTCCCTGGCCTTGACGGTCAGCTCGTGGAGCAGCTCCCCCACCTGCTTGTGCCGCTTGTATGCCTGCTCGTAGGCCCGAAGGGGTTTGACCAGCTCGTCGCCGGCGTAGCGGTCGAGCGCCGCGCGCTGCCTGCCGGGCTGGAGCAGCCGCTGCTGGTCCATCTGCCCGTGCACGGCGACGAGGTCGTCGGCGATGTACGTCAACGTGCCCACCGGCACGGCACGGCCACCCAGCCAGGCGCGGGAGCGGCCCTCCGCGGAGACCGACCGGGCGATGATGAGCTGCCCGTCTTCGACCTCGCCGCCGACGTCGGCGACCTGCTGCGCCACGCGGCCCCCGGGCTCGATCACGAGCGTGCCCTCGATCAGCGCCTTGTCGGCGCCCGGCCTGACCCGGGCGGGGTCGGCCCGCCCTCCGAACAGCAGGCCGAGACCGGTGACGACCATCGTCTTGCCGGCCCCGGTCTCACCCGTGACGACGGTGAATCCCGGTGACAGCTCCAGAACGGCTTCGTCGATCACGCCGAGCCCCTGGATGCGGACCTCCTCGACCCGTGGCCGCACTGGTCCCTCCCGTTTTGCCGACCGAACTCGCCAGAGATCCTACGCGTAACTCGTCAAGATTTTCGAGGACAGCGTGACCCGGCCGCGACCCGAACGAGAATCTGTGGATACGAAAGTCCTGCTCATCCGGCATATCACCACCAACTGCCACAACCCGCTGTGGATCGCGGCTTCTCGCGGGGTCTCGGGGGATCTCGGGGGTCAGCCGGAGCGTACGCGGCCTCGCCAGCCCTGCACCGGCAGGCCGAACTTCGCGACCAGGCGGTCGGTGAACGGCGCCCCGGTGGTCTCCACACCGAGCAGGCGGGCCAGCCTCACGGGCACCTCGCCCCTGCGTACCTCCACGCGGGCGCCGGGCGGGATGTCGAAGCGGCGGCGGCCGTCGCACCACAGCACACCGGCACTGGTGTCGGGGAGGATCTCCAGCGCGAGCGTGGACTTCGGCGACACCACCATCGGCCGGGCGAACAGGGCGTGGGCGCTGTTGGGCACCAGGAGCAGCGCCTCCACCTCGGGCCAGACGACGGGCCCACCGGCCGAGAAGGCGTACGCGGTCGACCCGGTGGGGGTCGCGCAGATCACGCCGTCGCACCCCCAGCGCGACAGCGGGCGGCCGTCTATCTCGGCGACGACCTCCAGCATGCGGTCCTTCTTCTCGACCGACGCCTCGTTGAGCGCCCAGGTCCGCGCGAGAACCGACCCGTTCAGGCGCACGACGACGTCGATCGTCATGCGCTCCTCGACCTCGTAGCGGCCCTCGACCACCAGGTCCACCACGGACGCCAGGTCCTCCACCTCGGCCTCGGCGAGGAAGCCCACGTGCCCCAGGTTCACGCCGAGCAGCGGCACCGCGGCCGGGCGGGCCAGCTCGGCGGCGCGCAGCAGCGTGCCGTCACCGCCCAGGACGATGATCAGCTCGGCCCCTTCCAGGGCCGCGTCGTTCTCCGGGACCACCTCGACGTGGGCGCAGCCCAGCTCCTCGGCCTCCTCGTCGAGCACCCGCACGTTGATGCCCGCCTCGATCAGCCGTTCCATGACGAGGCGAGCGCTGCGCACGGCCGCCTCCCGGCCCGTGTGCGCCGTCACCAGGACGGTCCTCTTGGCATCCGCCCGGTCCGCCGCGCCGCCCGTGCTCATCGTGCTCATCGTCTCCACGCCTCGCCGCCCGCTCTCACTGCGGTCCCTCCGCCACCGCCGTGTCGATGGCGGCGTCCACATCGGGAACGGGATCGTGCCCCGGCCCCTTCCCGAGCCACAGAACGTATTCCACGTTTCCCGACGGCCCCGGCAACGGACTCGCCGTCACGCCCTTCACCGTCAGGCCGAGCGATCCCGCCGCCGCCGCGACGTCCCGCACCGCCTGCGCCCGCAGAGCCGGGTCGCGTACGACGCCTCCCGAGCCCACGCGCTCCTTGCCCACCTCGAACTGCGGTTTGACCAGCATCGCGAACTCCGCCACCTCGGCCGCACAGCGCACCAGGGCCGGGAGGACGAGCCGGAGGGAGATGAACGACAGGTCCCCGACGATCAGCGTCGGCGGCTCGCCCACCATCTCCGGGGTCAGGTCGCGGACGTTGACCCGCTCCATCACCGTGACCCGCTCGTCCGTACGCAGCGACCAGGCGAGCTGGCCATACCCCACGTCGACCGCGAGCACATGGGCGGCGCCGTGCCTGAGCAGGACGTCGGTGAAGCCGCCGGTCGAGGCGCCCGCGTCGAGGCACCGGCGTCCCTCGACGCGCAGCCCTTCGAACGCGCTCAGCGCGCCGAGCAGCTTGTGGGCGCCCCTGGACACGTAATCGGGGCCCTCGGCGGTCTCGGCGACCACGATGGGGGCGGCGGTGTCCACCTGGGTGGCCGCCTTGCCCGCCACCCGGCCTCCGACGCTGACCCGGCCCGCCTCGATGAGCTGGACCGCCTGCTCCCTGGACCGGGCGAGCCCGCGGCGTACGAGCTCGCTGTCCAGCCGGACGCGCTTCACCGGGCCCGCCCGGCGGCGTCGTCCCCTGTCGTACGGACCCACGTCCGGCCCACGCCGTCCTGTGCGCTACGGATCCGCGCCCGGCGCGCGGCGGCCACCGCTACCGCCGTGGGGCTCACTGATCGCTCCCCCGGTCGCCGTGTGCTTCGGCCTGCCGCTCGCCGGTGTCCTCCACGGACGCGAGCACCGCCTCGAGGCCGCCGAGGACCTGTTCGAAGACGCCCACGTGCTCGGACACCGGCGCGTGAGCCAACCGTCCGAGAGGCGACAACGCGGCCTGCACGCCGTCGGCGCCCGAGGCGTGATGCTCCCCGGCCGCGATCCCGCTGTCCGTCATGGTCCCTTCCCGCTCCGATCAGCTGCCCCGTCAGGCTTTCCTGTCACGCTTTCCCGTGCACCCCCGGCCCGCGTCCGGGCGTCGGCCCGGCTCGCACCGGACCAAACCCCGGACGTCGCAGGAGGGCGCACGCGGCCACGCCGCGCGGCTCCACCCGTATGAGCCCCTGCGGCACTGGTCGCCTCGACGCTATCGGACGCCACCGACGGTCGTGCGCCGTCCGGCCGTTCCGCAGGGGGCCACAGGGTGCCGCGGGAGGGGCGCGGGCCTTCCCACCACATGATCTCGCCGCACGCGGCCTGCGAACGGCGCGCTCAGCCCCCCTTGATCGTGCAATCTACGGCGCGCGGACCACCGCACTCGCACCGTTGCGTTTCCATGACCCGACGCGGATTTCGCGCAGGCGGTCCGTGGAAAGCTACTGTCGGTAGGTAGAGGGGAATCACATCGCCGACCGATGATCCGTGCGCGGTTCACGAGGAGACCCGGTCCGCGAGACGACACGGTCCGTGAGAAGAAAGGCAGGCGCATGGCGACCGTCGAGGAATGCCGGGCGGCGCTGGACAAGCTCGTCGAGCAGTTCGACGACATAAGCGAGGAGGACCGTGCCAAGCACGTGGTCGAACGCCGGCTGGCCTGCCGGATCTCCGATCTCGGCGTGACCTTCTACGGCCGCATTCACCGGGGCGGGCTCGACGCCTTCAAGGAAGTGCCCCCGGAGGATGGTCGGCCCGCCGAGGTCAAGCTGACGCTCAAGAGCGAGGACCTGGTCTCGATGGTCAACGGCGAGCTGGACATGGGCCGCGCGCTGCTGGGCGGCCGGGTCAAGATCGACGCGAGCCTCGGCGACCTGCTGCGCCTTCGCAAACTCCTCTGACCCGTCCAGTCGGCCGCTCCTCCATTCCGGCCGCTCCCGGCTGGCCGCTTCCGCCACACTGGCAACGCACCCCGGCGCGGACCCGTGCCACGCGCCGGGCTGGGCCATCGCCACACGCGACCCATCGGTCTCACCACGAGCCACGCGGGGGCCTCACGCACGGATCTCGCAACACACCCACCAGGACCCTCACGCCGCATGCCGGGTAAGGGCCCTGGCCCCGCGCGACGCCGGGCCCTCGACCGAGGCGCATGGCATGAGACGTGCTGCCTGAGGCGGGGTGCCTGAGACCGGCGGGCATGAGGCCTAGGAACTCAGGGGGCGTGGGACGGGCTGCCTGAGGCGGCGGGATGCGGGAGGCGACGCCGCCGACGCGTGGTCAGCGGCCGAGTGCAGTCAGGGCGGCCTTCACCGCGCCCTCGTCCGCCTGGCCGTCCCCCACCGCCTCCCAGGTGGCGGCGCACGCCGCACGCAGCCCCTCGACGGGGTCGCCGTCCCCCGTGAGCGCGAGCTCGCCGTCCTGCCACACGGCCGTCCACCCGCCGCAGGTCCAGCCGCCCGAGCCATGCCGTACGGGGACCACGGGCGTGTGCAGACCGGACAGGTCGGCGGCGATGTGGGTGGGACGGTGATGGGGCGCGGCGGTGAGCACATCCAGAGGAGTGGCGACACCGGTCAGCACGAGCAGGCTGTCGACCCCGGCCCGGGTCGCGCCCTCGATGTCGGTGTCGAGCCGGTCGCCGACGATCAGCGGCCTCTCGGCGCGAGTGCGGATCATCGACTCGCGGTGCAACGGCGGCTCGGGCTTGCCCGCGACCACGGGCTCGACGCCGGCCGCGGTGGCGATCACGCGGCTCATCGCACCGTTGCCGGGCTGCTTGCCCCGGCCCGTCGGCATGGTCGTGTCACCGTTGGCCGCGACGAACCACGCTCCCTGACGTACGGCGAGCGCCCCTTCGGAGAGCAGCCCGTAGGACAGGTTGTCGGCGATGCCCTGCACGACGGCGGCGGGCGCGTCCAGGGCGGTGGTCACCGGGCGCAGGCCGTGCTCGCGCAGGGCCATCCGCAGTCCCATGCCGCCCACCACCAGGACGGCGGAGCCGGCCGGGACGTGCTCGGCGATCAGCCGGGCCGCCGCCTGCGCGGAGGTCACCACGTCCTGCGGGGCCGCCGGAATGCCCAGGTTGGTGAGGTGCTGGGCGATCGCCCCCGGCGTGCGGGACGCGTTGTTCGTCACGAACGCGAGCCGCACGCCCCGGTCCTGGGCCTTGACCAGCGCCTCCGGCGCGCCGGGGACCGCCTGTCTGCCGAGGTAGACGACGCCGTCGAGGTCGAGCAGCAACGTGTCGTAGGCGTCCACGAGCACGCCGGTGGTTTCTTGCATGGCGGAAGTATGGCCTACGGTCACGCCTGCCTCGCCCGCAGCGTGGCCCTGACCTGCTTCAGCGCGGACACGTAGTGACGAAGATCGGGGCGCATCGCCACCGCCACCGCGAGGGGCTCCTGAGCCGCCTCGATGTCTCCGCTGCGCCACAGTGACAAGCCGAGACCGAAGTAGGCGTAATCCTCGGCGGGGTTGGCGTCGACGATCCACCGGAAACTGCCGGCGGCCTCGTCGTACCGCTTCGAGTTGAACTGGGCCCGGGCGAGGGCCTCGCGGATGCTGCGCGAATCGGGCTCGGCCCGCACGGCGTGCTCCAGGATCGCCGCCGCGGCGGCCGGGCTGCCCTCTTCGAGCAGCTTCATGCCACGCTTGAACCACTCGTAGACACCGCCGGAAGGCGTACCGCCCGGATCATTGGAAGAAGCAGAGGCCTCGTTTCGTCCTTCGAACATGGGGTAAGCCCTCCTGCACTCCGATTTCACAAGCAACCGGGCACCGCAGCGTCGGGGAGTCCGGGCACTTATGGCAACATGCCCGGTATGGAGAGTTCTGAACGGGCGGGACTGGTGCTACGTCCGTTCCGCGGCGTGCGTTACGCGGTGGACGATCTGGCCGCTGTCACCTCACCGCCGTACGATCTCATCTCCCCTGAAGAGCTGCGAGATTTGCTCAGTCGTCATCCGAACAACGTAGTGCGCCTGATCCTTCCCGGAATCAGCCACTACGGTGAGGCGAGCGAGGCGTTGAGCGAGTGGCTCGCCACTGGAGTGCTGACGGTCGACTCCCTGCCCGGCCTCTACGTGTACGAGCAGAGCGGGGTCGGTTTCCTGCAGCGGGGCCTGATCGGAGGCGTCGGCGTCGGGTCGACCGCGATCCTTCCGCATGAGAACGTCCTGCCGGAGCCCGTCGCCGACCGGCTCGCCCTGATGCGGGCGACACAGGCCAACTTCGAGCCGATCTTCCTGCTGTACGAAGGCGGCGGCACCGCCTCCCGGCTCGTCGACGACGTGGCCGCCCAGCGTTTCCCCCTCATGGACGTCCGGACGCGCGAGGGCGTGCACCACCGGCTCTGGGCGGTGACCGACCCCCACGAGATCGAAGCCGTCGCGGAGGACCTGCACGATCGCCAGGCGCTGATCGCCGACGGTCACCACCGCTACGCCACATATCAGGCGCTGCAGAAGGACCACATCGGGCCCGGGCCCTGGGACTACGGCCTGGCCTACCTGGTCGATTCCACGGCATACCCGCCCGAGCTCCGGGCCATCCACCGGGTCATTCCGGGACTGCCCCTGCAGGAGGCCGCCGCCCGGGCCAAGGGCGCGTGGCAGGTGCAGGAGTTCCCCCTGGTCGAGGACGCCCTCGCGGGGCTCGCCACCGCGACCGGCCCCGCCTTCGTGCTCGCCGGTGACGGACCCGCCCATCTGCTGACAGACCCTGACCCGCTGCAGGTCGAGCACGCCATGCCGGCCGGGCAGTCTCCGCGGTGGCGGATGCTCGACACCTCGGTCCTCACGACGTTCCTCCTGCCGAAGGTGTGGGGGATCACCGACAGCGAACAGTCGGTGATGGTCGTGCACCACGACCCGCTCGACGCGGTGGAGAGGGCGCGCCGGCTCGGCGGGACGGCGGTGCTGCTGAATCCGCTGTCCACGGAGGACGTCCTCACGGTCGCGGCGCAGGGCGAGCGGGTGCCGCGCAAGTCGACTTCGTTCGGACCCAAGCCCCGCACGGGCCTGGTCATGCGGACCTTCGCGACTGACTGACCACCTCGCCGGCGAACTCCGCCGAGACGGCGTCGTCCTGGTGATGGCAGGATGACGCCGCCGGAGAGGCGCCGGAGACATCGCCACTGGGTGCCGCCTGGGACATGGCGGCATCGGGCACACCATGGCCATCACCGGCCTGCCCAACCCGCGCTGCAGGGCCGTCGCCCCAGGGCCCCGCCTCGGGCGTGACCGTATCGGGCGCGTCTGGGGCGGCACCGGCCCTCCCGATCCCGGCCCCGGCATCATCACCGCAGGATGCCGCTTCAGGCATGACAAGATCGGGCGCCTCGGCTACCTCGGCGGCCCGCCCGTTCCGGGTGGCCGCCCTCTCGTCGTCGGCCTGGGGCGTTCTTCTGCATGGCCTGATGCGGGGCGCGGCCGTCTCGACGCGGCGTGCCGTACGGACCTCGATCTCGTAGCGACTGCCGCCGCGCCACCAGCGGCGGCGCAGCGCGCCCTCCACCTCGACCAGATCATCGCGTTGCCAGCCGGCCAGCATGGCCCGCACGCCGTCGTCGATCGTCGCGCACTCGATCGCGTCCGACCGCTGACGCCCCGAGCGGCTTCCCGGTCTGCGGACCGCGAGGCGCCACTGCGTCAGCAGGGCTCCGCCCGGCAGTTCCCTGTGTGCCGGCTCCATGGACAGCCGCCCGGCCAGCACCACCTCGTTGCGGTGCATGTGAACTCCTCTCTACCGTGGAGATCACTATGCGTGACCAGGTTGGGCCGGTGCGGTCCTGAATGCCATTCTGTGAATACCGGTTCTAGTTTCGGGAGTGGCCTGTGGACAACGTGACTCCGCTCGGCGGCGACGTCTACGAGATCGACACGCGGATGGCGGGTTACTCCGGCATCACCGCGGGCTATCTGATCCTCGGCGACCGCCCCTGCCTCGTCGAGACGGGCACCTCGACCTCGGCTCCCGTGGTCAGGGACGCCCTGTCCTCCCTCGGCGTGGGACCGGACGACCTCGCGACCGTCGTTGTCACCCACATCCATCTGGATCACGCCGGCGGCGTGGGCGACATCGCGAACTACTACCCGTCCGCCGAGATCGTCGTACACGAGAAGGGCGCCCGCCATCTCGCCGATCCCTCCCGGCTCATGGCGAGCGCCAAGATGGTCTGGGGCGACAAGCTCGACGTACTGTTCGGCACTCTGGCGCCGACCGACGCGGCCCGCATCAGGGCCCTGGGCGACACCGGGACGATCGATCTGGGCAACGGCCGCACCCTGGCGAGTCACTACTCCCCCGGCCACGCCAAACACCACGTGGGCCTGCTCGACTCGCTCACCGGTGACCTGTACGTGGGGGACGCCGCCGGTGTGTATCTGCCCGAGACCGGGGACCTGCGGCCCGCCACACCGCCGCCGGATTTCGACCTCGACGTCGCCCTCGGCTCGATCGCGCTGTTCACGGCCCTGAAGCCGCAGCGGCTGCTGTTCAGTCATTACGGACCGGTGGAGGACGTGCCCTCGACCCTCGAACGCTCGGCCGAGGAGCTCCGGATCTGGGTGGACCTCACCAGACGGGCCAGGGCCGAGGGGCTCGATCTCGATCACGCCATCGCCATGGTCCGCGACCGCACGCGGGAGCGGTACGCCGCGCTGCGCGCCGACGAGGCCACCGCCGAGCAGTTCGAGCTGTTGAGCGGCGCGCCGTCGAACGTCGCGGGGATCATGCACTGGCTGGATCGCACCCCGCGCTGACCGTCAGCCCGTAGTCACGGCCCGGCTCTCCCGGAGCGAGCTTCCCCGGAAAGACGAACGGGCGCCGCCAAGGCGGCGCCCGTTCGGAACATCAAGGCTGGCGCTTCGTCCGATCCTCGGGGTCCTCGGCGTCCTCGGAGTCGTCGAGCACGTCGCCGAAGTTCGGCTCTATGAACGCGGGGCCGTAGGACGGCGCGCTCGTGGCGGAAGGCCGCTCGGCCGCCTCGTCAGCGTCGCGCGTCTCCTCGCCGACCGGTGCCGGCATCGCCGCGGGAGCAACAGGAGCCACCGACGCCACCGGTGCCGGTGCCTCGTCGGCCGCGGCCACCTCGGCGACGACCTCGCCCGAGGAGCCGTCGTCCGCCTGTTCGCCGGTCGGCTCGTCCTCGTCGGACTGGTCGTCGTCACGGGAACCGACGGGGAGGTCCTCCTCGTCTTCGTCCTCGTCCTTGACCGCTTCCTGGATTTCCTCGTCGCCGACCTCGTCTTCGTCGTCGGCGAGGTCGTCCGGGATGTCGTCCGGGAGGTCACCGGGCTCTTCGCCGGACTCGTCGTAATCCTCTTCCAGGTCCTCGATCAGGCCGCCGGTCAGCTCGGCATAGCGTTCGGCCGCATCGGTCTCGCCGTCCTCGTCGAACCCCATGGCACGGGCGAACCAGTCGGTCGCCGCCTCTTCGTGTCCCGCGTCGGCCAAGGCGTCCGCGTACGCGAAGGCGAGGCGTGCGGACCACGGCTTCGGCTGGGGATCGCGCAGCTCCGGCACCTTCTGCAGCGTGATCACAGCAGCGTCGTGCTGCCCGAGGTCACGACGGGCCCCGGACTCCACGATCGCCAGCTCGATCCGGCCCGCGCGGTCCAGCCGCTCGGCCTCACGCGACCGGACGAGGTCGAGCGCCCGCTCGGGCCGCCCGAGCCCACGCTCGCAGTCCGCCATGATCGGCAGGTACTCGTCGGAGCCGGTGATCCGCCTGGCCGCCCGCAGGTCGCCCAGCGCCTCGGCGTACTGCCCCGCGTGATAGGCGGCGATCCCGGTGGCCTCGCGCACTACGCCGATCCTGCCCGCGAAGCGGCGCGCCACCTTGGCGTGCTCATACGCCTTCTCCGGATCCTCGGCACTCAGCGCACGGGCGGCCGCCACGAGGTGGCTGGCCACGAGGTCCGCCAGGTCGTTCGGCAGCGAGCGAAGCTCCGCACGCGCCTCCCGGTCCAGCTCGTCCGGCGTGATGTCGGGGTCGAGCGGAGGCATCTCCTCGCGAACCCTCGGCCTGCTCTGCTCGTCCGGCCTGCCGTACCGGGTGCGGCTGCCGCCCCGCTCGTCGCGGCTGAAGGGACGCGCCGCACCTCGGTCGCCGCTGAACGGCCTGGACTCGTCACGGTCCCTGCCGAACGGGCGGGCACCGCGATCGCCGCCGAACTGCCGCCGCGGCCGGTCGCCGGAGCCCGACTCACGCCCACGGAACGTCCGAGGCCCTTCCTCACGGTCGCGGCCCGGACGCCTGTCGTCGCGGTCGCGGAAGGACCCGCCAGGCCGGTCCCCCGGCGTACGGCGCGGCCCGTCCCGGAACGAGTCCCGATCGCGGTAGCGGTCGCCGCCGGTGTCCTGCCGGTCGCCGTAGGGGCGCCTGGGCCTGTCCTCGCCGCCTCTGCTGTCGCGGTCACCGAACGGACGCCGCGGCCGGTCCTGGCCGCCAAAGCCCCGATCGCCGCCTCGATCGCCGTACGGACGCCGGGGACGATCCTGCTGCCCGAACCCACTGCCGCCTCTGTCGTCACGGCCGTAGCCGCGCTCCTGGTCCGTACGCCGCGGCGGACGGCTGCCGAAGCCACCGCGGTCGTCACGGTCGTTCCGGGGCGTGTACGAGCGGCTGTCCCGGCCCTCCCGGTTCTCCCGGCCCTCGCGACCATCGCGGGCGTCGCGTTCCCGGAAGCCGTAGCGCCCGCCGAAACCGCCGCCCTGACGCTGCGGGCGGTCTCCGTACCCGCCGCCGCCTTCCCGCCGCTCCGGGCGGCGCTCGCCGTACGGCCGGCTGCCGCGGTCGTCGGAGCGGAACGGGCGTCCGCCGCGGTCGTCGCGATCCCGGGGGCCCTGTCCGCCCCGGAAGCCGTCGCGGTCACCGTAGGGGCGGCGCGGCCGATCGGTGCGGAAGGAGTCACGGTCCTGGTAGACGCGATCCCCGCGTCCTTCGCCGCCTCCGGCGTCCCTGCGCCCGTCGGAGCCGCGCGGCCGGTCACCACCGCGGTCGAAGCTTCGTCCCCCGTCGCGGTCACGGTATCCGCCGCGATCGTCGGTGCGGCCACCGGCACGGTCCCCGGTGCCGAAGGGACGGCGACCGCGGTCATCCCTGCCGCCATAGCCGCCGCGCCTGTCACGATCCCCGTAGGAGCCGCCCGGCCTGTCGTCACGATCACGCGAACCGAAGCGTCCCCCGGACGCTCCGCCCTGATCGCGGTAGCCGCGCCTGTCGGACTGGAACGGGCGCTCGCCGCGCTCGCCGCGGTCGCTCCGGAAGCCTTCTCGCCGCTCTCCATAACGACCGCCGAAGCCGCCGCTTCCTCCATTACCGCGGTATCCCCCGGAGCGTTCGCCCCGGTTTCTGCTCTCGTCGCGGTTGTCTCCGCCACGGCCCGCGCCGTCGCGCCCGTCTTCTCTGTTCACTTCTGTCCTCTGTTGCTTGCTCACCGCGTCCGGTTCGCCGGCCGCAGGGCTCCGTCTTCCCGCTGTCCTGACTGTTGGGGATCTGCCCCTGCCCGATGAGTTCCAGGGAAGACATGTTGTTTGCGCCGCAGGTCCGCTGCAATCGCGTCCACCGCGGCCTTCGCTTCTCGTCCGATGCGACGAAGGCCACCCGTGGGGTGGCCCGGCACTGCCAGCCTAGCGCGCCATCACCACCGCCCGAGCCTCGACCGGAGCTTTCGTTCCCCGTCGATGCCGGTTACGGCGTGGTGATGACACGACCCCGTAAACACAGAAGGGCCACCCTCTACGGGTGGCCCCTCCATATAAAGATTGTCCGGCGGTGTCCTACTCTCCCACACCGTCCCCGGTGCAGTACCATCGGCGCTGACAGGCTTAACTTCCGGGTTCGGAATGTAACCGGGTGTTTCCCTGCCGCTATGACCGCCGTAACCCCACGAAACACACAACCTAGTGGTTGCTGTCTCTGAGATCACATAGTGAACGCGAACATCTATGGTCAAGTCCTCGGCCTATTAGTACCGGTCAGCTCCACACATTACTGCGCTTCCACTTCCGGCCTATCAACCCCATCATCTCTAGGGGGCCTTACCCACACACGGTGGTGGGAGACCTCATCTTGAGGCGAGCTTCCCGCTTAGATGCTTTCAGCGGTTATCCCTACCGAACGTAGCCAACCAGCCGTGCTCCTGGCGGAACAACTGGCACACCAGAGGTTCGTCCGTCCCGGTCCTCTCGTACTAGGGACAGCCCCTCGCAAGTCTCCTGCGCGCGCAGCGGATAGGGACCGAACTGTCTCGCGACGTTCTAAACCCAGCTCGCGTACCGCTTTAATGGGCGAACAGCCCAACCCTTGGGACCTACTCCAGCCCCAGGATGCGACGAGCCGACATCGAGGTGCCAAACCATCCCGTCGATATGGACTCTTGGGGAAGATCAGCCTGTTATCCCCGGGGTACCTTTTAGCCGTTGAGCGACACCGCTTCCACACGCCGATGCCGGATCACTAGTCCCAGCTTTCGCTCCTGCTCGACCCGTCAGTCTCACAGTCAAGCTCCCTTGTGCACTTACACTCGACACCTGATTGCCAACCAGGCTGAGGGAACCTTTGGGCGCCTCCGTTACCCTTTAGGAGGCAACCGCCCCAGTTAAACTACCCACCAGACACTGTCCCCCACCCGGATCCACGGGCGCGGGTTAGACGTCCAAAACGACCAGAGTGGTATTTCACCAATGACTCCACGATGACTAGCGTCACCGCTTCCCAGTCTCCCACCTATCCTACACAAGACGCTCCAAACGCCAATGTCAAGCTGTAGTGAAGGTCCCGGGGTCTTTCCGTCCTGCTGCGCGAAACGAGCATCTTTACTCGTACTGCAATTTCACCGGGCCTGTGGTTGAGACAGCGGGGAAGTCGTTACGCCATTCGTGCAGGTCGGAACTTACCCGACAAGGAATTTCGCTACCTTAGGATGGTTATAGTTACCACCGCCGTTTACCGGCGCTTAAGTTCTCACCTTCGCACCCCGAAAGGCGCTAAGCGGTCCCCTTAACGTTCCGGCACCGGGCAGGCGTCAGTCCGTATACATCGTCTTACGACTTCGCACGGACCTGTGTTTTTAGTAAACAGTCGCTTCCCCCTGGCCACTGCGACCCCCACCAGCTCACGAAGCAAGTCCGATCACCAGCAGAGGTCCCCCTTCTCCCGAAGTTACGGGGGCAATTTGCCGAGTTCCTTAACCACAGTTCACCCGACCGCCTTGGTATTCTCTACCTGACCACCTGAGTCGGTTTAGGGTACGGGCCGCCGCGACACTCACTAGAGGCTTTTCTCGGCAGCATAGGATCACCCACTTCGCCACAATCGGCTCGGCATCACACCTCAGGCTTGTGTGCTGCGGATTTGCCTACAGCACGCCCTACATGCTTACCCCGGGACAACCACCGCCCGGGCTGGGCTACCTTCCTGCGTCACCCCATCGTTTACCTACTACCAGATCAGGCCAGGCGTTCACCCTGACGCCGGCTCCGAAGAGCCAACCGGGCTAAGGACCCTTAGTATCACTGGATTCGATATGGGCGCATCACAGCGGGTACGGGAATATCAACCCGTTATCCATCGACTACGCCTGTCGGCCTCGCCTTAGGTCCCGACTTACCCTGGGCGGACGAACCTGCCCCAGGAACCCTTGGTCATCCGGCGCAGAAGATTCTCACTTCTGACTCGCTACTCATGCCTGCATTCTCACTCGCACGACCTCCACCACACGATCACTCGGCAGCTTCACCGGCTCGCACGACGCTCCCCTACCCACCACCAGCACAAGTGCCAGCGGTGCCACGACTTCGGCGGTGTACTTGAGCCCCGCTACATTGTCGGCGCAGAATCACTTGACCAGTGAGCTATTACGCACTCTTTCAAGGATGGCTGCTTCTAAGCCAACCTCCTGGTTGTCACTGCGACTCCACATCCTTTCCCACTTAGCACACGCTTAGGGGCCTTAGTCGGTGATCTGGGCTGTTTCCCTCTCGACCACGGAGCTTATCCCCCGCAGTCTCACTGCCACGCTCAACTTACCGGCATTCGAAGTTTGGCTGACGTCAGTAACCTTGTCGGGCCCATCAGCCATCCAGAGCCCTACCTCCGGCAAGCACACGCAACGCTGCACCTAAATGCATTTCGGGGAGAACCAGCTATCACGGAGTTTGATTGGCCTTTCACCCCTACACACAGGTCATCCCCCAGGTTTTCAACCCTGGTGGGTTCGGTCCTCCACGCAGTCTTACCCACGCTTCAACCTGCCCATGCGTAGATCACCCCGCTTCGGGTCTACAGCATGCGACTCAAACGCCCTATTCAGACTCGCTTTCGCTACGGCTCCCCCACACGGGTTAACCTCGCCACACACCATAACTCGCAGGCTCATTCTTCAAAAGGCACGCAGTCACATCACAGCCGCCCGAAGGCGACTACGCTCCTACGGCTTGTAGGCACACGGTTTCAGGTACTATTTCACAACCCCTCACCGGGGCGCTTTTCACCTTTCCCTCACGGTACTCGTCCACTATCGGTCACCAGGAAGTATTTAGGCTTACCAGGTGGTCCTGGCAGATTCACACAGGATTCCTCGAGCCCCGTGCTACTCGGGAACACCCCCAGCAGTCGGCAAGATTTCGCCTACCCGGCTATCACGGTCTACGGCCGCCCTTCCCAGAGCGTTCGACTACCCCACCGATTTCTCACTGCCTGAAGAGACGGCGGTCTCCTCCGGAAGGTCCCACAACCCCGCACACGCAACGCCCGCCGGCTATCACACGCGCACGGTTTAGCCTCCTCCGCTTTCGCTCACCACTACTCACGGAATCACTATTGTTTTCTTCTCCTACGGGTACTGAGATGTTTCACTTCCCCGCGTTACCACCAACCGCCCTATACATTCAGACGGCGGCAACACCACATGACTGGTGCTAGGTTTCCCCATTCGGACATCCCCGGATCAACGTCTGGTTGGCGACTCCCCGAGGCTTAACGCAGCCTCCCACGTCCTTCATCGGCTCCTGATGCCAAGGCATCCACCGTGTGCCCTAACTAACTTGGCCACAAAGATGCTCGCGTCCACTATGCAATTCACAAACAACAACCAGACAACCAGCCCACCCCACCACCAAACACCCGAACCCCCACCGCAAGCCCACCCACAACAGGCGAACCCACAAGCAAGGACCCCGGCCGGTATGGCAGGAGACCAGCCCTGGAGAAAACCAACCCCACCACGACCACCACAACCAGCAGCGGCCAGGCGAACGGGCCCGTTTCCTCAGGACCCAACAGTGTGCCCAACCAGTCACAACCCCCAAAGCCCACGCTCCCACTCCGTGATCACTCACGGCGGTACTAGCAGACCCGGCAACCACGACCGGCTGAATAACCAGTGCTCCACTAATGAGCGCACCAGGCAGGGAACATTCGCCCCTGAACCCGGCATGGACCAGACCCGAGACCACCACACCAACGTGTGGCAGCACCAACCAGGCCGGCCGAGTGCTCCTTAGAAAGGAGGTGATCCAGCCGCACCTTCCGGTACGGCTACCTTGTTACGACTTCGTCCCAATCGCCAGCCCCACCTTCGACCGCTCCCCCCACAAGTGGTTGGGCCACGGGCTTCGGGTGTTGCCGACTTTCGTGACGTGACGGGCGGTGTGTACAAGGCCCGGGAACGTATTCACCGCAGCGTTGCTGATCTGCGATTACTAGCGACTCCGACTTCATGGGGTCGAGTTGCAGACCCCAATCCGAACTGAGACCGGCTTTTAGGGATTCGCTCCACCTCACGGTATCGCAACCCTCTGTACCGACCATTGTAGCATGTTTGCAGCCCAAGACATAAGGGGCATGATGACTTGACGTCATCCCCACCTTCCTCCGAGTTGACCCCGGCAGTCTCCCATGAGTCCCCACCACCCCAAAGGGCGTGCTGGCAACATGGAACAAGGGTTGCGCTCGTTGCGGGACTTAACCCAACATCTCACGACACGAGCTGACGACAGCCATGCACCACCTGTACACCAGTCCAAAGGAGGCACCCATCTCTGAGTGTTTCCGGTGTATGTCAAACCTTGGTAAGGTTCTTCGCGTTGCGTCGAATTAAGCAACATGCTCCGCCGCTTGTGCGGGCCCCCGTCAATTCCTTTGAGTTTTAGCCTTGCGGCCGTACTCCCCAGGCGGGGCGCTTAATGCGTTAGCTACGGCACAGGAATCGTGGAAGACCCCCACACCTAGCGCCCAACGTTTACAGCGTGGACTACCAGGGTATCTAATCCTGTTCGCTCCCCACGCTTTCGCTCCTCAGCGTCAGAACTGGCCCAGCAAGCCGCCTTCGCCACCGGTGTTCCTCCTGATATCTGCGCATTTCACCGCTACACCAGGAATTCCGCTTGCCCCTACCAGCCTCTAGCCTGCCCGTATCCACCGCAGACCCGTAGTTAAGCCACGGGCTTTCACGGCAGACGCAACAAGCCACCTACGAGCTCTTTACGCCCAATAATTCCGGACAACGCTCGCGCCCTACGTATTACCGCGGCTGCTGGCACGTAGTTAGCCGGCGCTTCTTCTACAGGTACACGTCAACTTCGTCCCTGCTGAAAGAGGTTTACAACCCGAAGGCCGTCATCCCCCACGCGGCGTCGCTGCGTCAGGCTTCCGCCCATTGCGCAATATTCCCCACTGCTGCCTCCCGTAGGAGTCTGGGCCGTGTCTCAGTCCCAGTGTGGCCGGTCGCCCTCTCAGGCCGGCTACCCGTCGTCGCCTTGGTAGGCCATCACCCCACCAACAAGCTGATAGGCCGCGAGCCCATCCCCAACCGAAAAAACTTTCCACACCCACACCATGCGGAGGAGTGTCGTATCCGGTATTAGACCCGGTTTCCCAGGCTTATCCCAGAGTCAGGGGCAGGTTACTCACGTGTTACTCACCCGTTCGCCGCTCGAGTACCCCGAAGGGCCTTTCCGCTCGACTTGCATGTGTTAAGCACGCCGCCAGCGTTCGTCCTGAGCCAGGATCAAACTCTCCAAACAATGCTTGAAAAGAGATCACTCTGGCCGGCACCCCCGGCTAAGGAAAGGTGCCGTCAAAGGAATCCGCCACCGATGAAAACCACCGGTAGACGGGGTCATGCATGATTCATGCACTGGCTTTTAGCACACTGTTGAGTTCTCAAGAAACGGACGCGACCACCATCACCCGAAACCCACGAAGGAGTCCCGAGATCCAGGGCGATGACTTCCGTTCGGCCGACTCTACGACTATCGCCGCGTCGCGGACCTGGAGGGCCACACGATCTCGGTCGATGCTCTTGTTAGAGTGACCGCCCCTTTCGGGGCAACCACTCCATACTAAACCCTCGCCCGCTTCGTGTCAAACCTTTCGGTCTGATCGCGCCACGAGCGACCCGGACTTGACGCAAGCGCCTCGCCTGGGTGGCTGTCGGAGTGGCTTGCCCTCCGGGTCCGGCCGCCTCTCGGCGTCCCGCACCCCCCGGGGGCGAAGAAAACATTAGGCAACACCGACTCTGCCGTCAAATCACGCCGAGATGGCCGAAACCCCAAGTCAGACGGGAACTTCCGGCGCCGGCTACCTTCCAGGTCATACGACTGTTACCTTCGCCACAACGACTCTTGGGCATGAAACAGCCGCCCCGGTCTCGGACCGAAGCGGCTGTTCAATGCGGTAGATCAGGCGACCTCGATGCCGCCGACCGTCTTCTTGCCCCTGCGCAGCACGAGGAACCGGCCGTGCAGCAGGTCGTCCGCCGAGGGCACGTACTCCTCATCGGTGATCTTCACGTTGTTCAGGTACGCGCCGCCCTCCTTCACTGCCCGGCGCGCCGCCGACTTCGACTCCACCAGACCGCTCTGCGCGAGCAGCTCGACGTACGGCGCCCCCAGGGCGGGCACGACCGCCTTGGGCACCTCGGCGAGGGCGGACTCCAGTGTCCGGGCGTCGAGCTCGGCGAGCGAGCCCTGCCCGAACAGCGCACGCGAGGCGGCGATCACCCGGGCGAGCTCATCGGCGCCGTGGACCAGAGTGGTCAGGTCCTCGGCCAGGGCGCGCTGCGCCTCACGAGCGGCCGGCCGCTCGGCCACGGCCTTCTCCAGCTCGTCGATCTCCTCCCGCGTACGGAAGGTGAAGACCTTGAGGAACCGCACCACGTCTCGGTCGTCGGCGTTCAACCAGTATTGGTAGAACGCGTACGGCGAGGTGAGCGCGGGATCAAGCCAGACCGCACCACCGGCCGTCTTGCCGAACTTCGTGCCGTCGGCCTTGGTGATCAGCTTGCCGGTCAACGCGTGGACATGCGCGCCCTCGACCCGGCGGATCAGATCGACTCCGGCCGTGATGTTGCCCCACTGGTCGCTGCCGCCGACCTGCAACATGCATCCGTGCCGCCGGTACAGCTCGAGGTAGTCGTTGGCCTGCAGGATCTGGTAGCTGAACTCGGTGTAGCTGAGCCCCTCGCCGGAGAGCCGGGCGGAGACCGACTCCCTTGCCAGCATGCGGTTGACGGGGAAGTGCTTGCCGACGTCCCGCAGGAAGTCGATCGCCGACAGTTTCGCGGTCCAGTCGAGGTTGCTGACCAGCGTGGCGGCTGTCGGCCCCTCCTCGAAGGACAGGAACTTCTCGACCTGCACCCGGATTCGTGACACCCATTCCGCGACGATGTCGCTGGAGTTGAGTGCCCGCTCGGTGCTGCGGCCGCTCGGGTCGCCGATCAAACCGGTGGCGCCTCCGACCAGGCCGATAGGCCGGTGCCCCGCCCGCTGAAAGCGGGTCAGGATCAGCAGCGTGGCCAGGTTGCCCACGTGCAGCGAGGGTGCGGTCGGGTCGAAGCCCGCATACACGGTGATCGGACCGTCGGCCAGCGCCTTGCGCAGCGCGTCGATGTCGGTCGTCTGCGCGATCACGTCGCGCCACTCGAGCTCGTCGAGGATGTCAGCCATCTCCGACGTCGGCACGAGGTTGCCTGAAGTTGCGGTCACGGTCGTGGCTTTCGCTTATCGATGGTGGATGTACGGGGCTTCCGTACAAGCCTGCCTGATCACGGAACTTTATCGCCACTTCTTACCCGCGCGTCAGCTCGTGGCACGGCCGCGACGCCGGGGAACGTGGGCACGGTAGGGCGAGACGGTGGGGTCGCCGTCGATCCAGAACCTCCAGGGCGTCTCGGCGCCCGCCGACACGCCGGTGCGAGGACCCGTCCTGACCTGGCCGGACGGCACGGGCCTGCCCTCGTGCACCCGGATCGGGCCGCCGGAGCAGCAGTCCGTTCCGTTGTGCTCCCGGACCAGGCCGAGCGCGACCGTGAGCCGGGCCGGTCCGCGTGCGAGGTCGCGGTCGGGCACGCGCCGCACCAATCCCTCAAGGTCCGGGCCGTCGGCGTGCGGCATGCGCCGGATGCGCGCGCTGTGCACGCCCGCGATCACCTCGCCGGCGCGTAACAGGACGGCCGAGCCGGTGCCCTCGGGCATGCACACGAGATTGGCGCAGTAGTGCATGCCGTACGTGAAGTAGACGTAGAGGTGCCCCGGCGGGCCGAACATGACCGCGTTGCGTGGCGTGCGGCCCCGGTAGGTGTGGGCGGCCGGGTCCTGCCCCGGCCCGCCGTACGCCTCGACCTCGCTCAGCCGCACGGCCACCGACCCGTGCACGACCACGCGGCCGAGCAGGTCGGGCGCGACCACGTCCGATGGGCGGTCGAAGAAGTCGCGGCCGAGCGGAGCGCCCGCGACGTCTTCGATCAGCTCTCGTTCGCCCATGCCGCCTGACCGTCGACGACATCGCGGAGGTTCGCGATCTGGTCGCGGACCCGGTCGGGCGCGGTGCCGCCGAATGCGCTGCGGGCGGCCAGCGCTCCGTGCACGTTCAGCACGTCACGGACGCTCGCGCCGGATGCGTCGACGGCGAAGTGCGGCGAGACCTTGGCCAGCTCGTCGTCGGTGAGCTCACCGAGGTCCTTGTCGTTCACCTGGCACCACACCACCAGGTGGCCGACGGCCTCGTGCGCCTCGCGGAACGGCACCCCACGGCGGACCAGCAGTTCGGCGAGGTCGGTGGCCAGGGCGAAGCCGTCGGGCGCGCTGGCCTCCAGCTTGGCCTTGTTGACGCGCATCGTGGACACCATGCCCGACACGGCGGGGAGCACGAGGAGCAGGGTGTCGACCGCGTCGAACACCGGCTCCTTGTCCTCCTGCAGGTCGCGGTTGTAGGTGAGCGGCAGGCCCTTGAGGGTCGTCAGCAGCGACATCAGCGAACCGATCAGCCGGCCGCTCTTGCCCCTCGCCAGCTCGGCGACGTCGGGGTTCTTCTTCTGCGGCATGATCGACGAGCCGGTGGAGTAGGCGTCGTCCACCTCGATCCATCGGAACTCCTGCGAGGCCCACAGCACGATCTCCTCGCCGAGCCGGGAGATGTGCACGCCGATCAGCGCCGCGCAGAACAGGAACTCGGCCGCGAAGTCGCGGTCGGCGACCGCGTCCATCGAGTTCGGCGCGGGGGCGTCAAAACCGAGCTCCGCGGCGACGGCGGCGGGGTCGAGCGGCAGGGAGGACCCGGCCAGCGCGCCCGAGCCGAGCGGCGAGATCGCCGCGCGCCTGTCCCAGTCGCGGAGGCGGTCCACGTCGCGGGTGAGCGCGTGCACGTGGGCCAGGAGCTGGTGGCCGAACGACACGGGCTGGGCGTGCTGCAGGTGTGTCATGCCGGGGGCGGCGACGTCGGTGTTCTCCTCTGCCTGGCTGATCAGCGCCGTCTCCAGCTCGACGAGCCGGGAGACGATCACGCGGACGTGGTCACGTAGGTAGAGGCGCAGGTCGGTGGCGATCTGGTCGTTGCGGCTGCGGCCGGCGCGGAGCTTGCCGCCCAGCGAACCGAGCCGTTCGAGCAGGCCGCGCTCCAGCGCGGTGTGCACGTCCTCGTCGGCCACGGTGGGGCGGAACTCTCCCTTGCGGCACGCCTGGTCGAGGTCGTCGAGCGCGCCCAGCATGCGGTCGAGCTCCTCCTGGGTCAGCAGCCCGGCGCGGTGCAGCACGCGCGCGTGCGCGCGCGAGGCCAGCAGATCGTACGGCGCGAGCCGCCAGTCGAACTGCACGCTCACCGACAGGCGCGTGAGGGCGTCCGCGGGTCCCCCCTCGAACCTGCCACCCCAGAGCCGCATCGGCTTGTTGTCCGCCACCGTCTTCTCCCTCCGATATTCGAGTCCCTGCAGAAAAGATGACCGCGCGCCGTTCCCGCCCGGGGCCGTCGTATGTGGGTCTTCGCGTCTTCTCCGGGATTCTCTGCCGAATCTCGGGCGCGCAAATCCTTCACGCGGATCCTTCTGCGGGACTAATCCGCGACCTTAGCCGACGTACGCCCCGGTCCCTGCATTGGAACCGGGGCGTATGCCGGGTGAATCAGGCCTGGCGGGCGCCCCGCGCGGCCGCGATCTCGTTGTGATCCATCAGTTCGGCGATCTCCCGCTGACGTCGATCGGCGGGCCCTTCTCGGGTGGTGTCCACGCCGGTCTTCCCATTGCCCGGGAAATGCCCTTCGGCGGGCCAAGTCCGCCGGCGAACGGACCCGGTCCGTCATGCTTCCCGCTTCCCGCTGCCGTGGTCGCGGACCTCCACGGCGATCTTGGGCCTGCTCACGTCGGGCGCACGGCGGGTGGCCAGGCTCAGCAGGGACTCCGCCAGCGCCTTCCCCCCGGTCGGGTCACGGCTGATGACGAGGATCGTGTCGTCGCCGGCCACCGTGCCGAGAATGGACTCCCAGCCCGCGTGGTCGATCGCCGAGGCGAGAAACTGTGCCGCTCCCGGCGGCGTGCGCAGTATCACGAGGTTGGCCGACGCCTCGGCCGACACCAGGAGCTCCTCCGCGATCCTCCGCAGCCGCGCGTCGGGGTTTTCCGGCATGCCGTTCACGGCGCCGGTGCGATAGAGCGGTATCCGTCCCCCGCCCTCGCCTGGCAGCGCGTAGACCAGCGTGCCGTCGTCGGCCCGCAACTTCAGCGCGCCCAGCTCGTCGAGATCGCGGGAGAGCGTGGCCTGGGTGACCTCCACTCCCTGCTCCGCCAGGAGCTTGGCCAGCTCGGGTTGCGAGCGGACCTTGTGCCTGGTCAGCAGTTCCACGATTCGCGCGTGACGGGCCGCCTTCGTCAGCGGGATGGTCACGATCCCTCCGCACCCCGCGTCGTCAGCCAGTGCAGCAGTGCCTTCTGGGCGTGCAGCCGGTTTTCCGCCTGATCCCACACCACGCTCTGCGGCCCGTCGATGACGTCCGCGGCGATTTCCAATCCCCGGTATGCCGGGAGACAGTGAAGCACGATCGCGTCAGGATTCGCCAGGCCGAGCAGGGCGGCGCTCACCTGGTAGGAGGCGAAGGCCGCGATCCGCTCGTCCTTGCCGTCCTGGCCCATGGACACCCAGGTGTCGGTCGCGACGACATGCGCGCCGGCCACCGCGGCCTCCGGGTCGCTCACCACCGTGACCGATCCGCCGGTGGTCGCCGCGATCTCGGCGGCCCGCTCCACGACCAGGGCGTCGGGCAGGTAGCCCACCGGCGCCCCGATCCGGACGTGCATGCCGGCCGTGGCCCCGCCCAGCAGGTAGGAGTGGGCCATGTTGTTGGCGCCGTCGCCGAGGTAGGCGAGCGTGAGGCCCCGCGGCGAGCCCTTGTGCTCCCGGATCGTCTGGAGGTCGGCGAGGATCTGGCAGGGGTGGAACTCGTCGGTCAGCGCGTTCACCACCGGCACCGTCGAGTACGCCGCCATCGCCTCGATGCGCTCCTGACCGGCCGTCCGCCACACGATCGCCGCGACCTGGCGGCACAGCACCCGCGCGGTGTCCTCGATCGGCTCCCCGCGCCCCATCTGCGAGGTGCCGAGGTCCATGATCAGAGGCTGGCCGCCCAGCTCGGCGACGCCGACCGCGAACGAGAACCGGGTGCGGGTGGACGGCTTGTCGAACAGCACGGCGACCGTGCGAGGGCCCTCGAAGGGCCGGTAGCCGAACCGGTCCTTCTTCATCGCCTCGGCGAGGTCGAGCACCTGGGCCTGCTCCTCCGGCGACAGATCGTCGTCCCGCAGGAAGTGTCTAACTTGCGTCGGGTCCGCGCCCTGCCTCACCTGCGCCGGGTCCGCGCCCTGCCTCACCTGCGCCGCGGAGCCGTGCGGGGCCGGGCCGGTGGCGGGGTTCACAACGTTGTCAGGCATCTGCGGCCTCCAGGATCCCGGGCAGCGCGTCGAGGAAGGTCTGAACGTCGGACTCGGTGATGACAAGCGGCGGCGCGAGCCGTACCGCGTCGGGCTGCAGGGCGTTGACCAGGAAGCCGGCCTCCTGCGCCGCCGCCTGCACCTGCGCCGACTTCGGCGCGGTGAGCACGGCGGCCAGCCAGAGCCCGCGCCCCCTGACCCCCTTGAGCAGCGGATGCCGCACGGCGGCGATGCCCTCGGACAGCAGCGCCCCCATCTTCGCGACGTTGCCGAGCAGCCCGTCGCTCTCGATCGTGTCGAGCACGGCGAGCGCCGCCGCGCACGAGACCGGGTTGCCGCCGAAGGTCGAGCCGTGGTCGCCCTTCGCGAAGACCTCGCCGGCCTCGCCGAAGCCGATGCAGGCACCGATAGGCAGTCCTCCGCCGAGGCCCTTGGCCAGCGTCAGGACGTCGGGGACGACCCCCTCCGCCTGGTGGGCGAACCAGTGCCCGGTGCGGCCGATGGCCGACTGGATCTCGTCGGCGACGAACAGTGCCCCCGCCGAGGAGCAGATCTCCCTTGCGGCGCGGAAGTAGCCGTCGGGCGCCGGTATGACGCCCGCCTCACCCTGGGCGGGCTCCAGGAAGACCGCGGCGCAGTCTTCGGTCACCGCGCTCTTGAGCGCGTCCGCATCCCCGAACGGTACGAACCGGACGTCTAGCGGGAACGGCCCGAACTGGTCGCGGATCGAGGGCTTGCCCGTCAGCGACAGCGCGCCGAGCGTGCGGCCATGGAAGCCGTTCTCCGTCGCTACGACGTAGCCGCGGCCGTGCGTCTTGCCGTACTTGATGGCGATCTTGACGGCCGCCTCGTTGGCCTCGGTGCCGGAGTTGGAGAGGAAGACCCGCGCGGGCTCTCCGAGCAGTCCGAGCAGTTTCTCGGCGAGCAGCACCTCGGGCTCGTGCAGGTAGAGGTTCGAGGTGTGCGCGAGAGTGGCCACCTGGCGGGACACCGCCTCGACCAGGGCCGGGTGGTTGTGGCCGAGCGAGGTCACCGCGATGCCGCCGATGAGATCGAGGTAGTGGCGGCCGTCCACATCCCAGACGGAGCAGCCCTCACCGCGGGCGATGGCGACCGGCGGCACCCCGTAGTTGCGCATGAACGCCGCTTCGAAGCGTGCGCGCAGTTCGTCGTTGGTGGTCACCTGGCAACCTCCCCGTTGACGGCGCCGTCCGCCGCCGCTCCGTCGGCCTCGCCTCGCGCCGCCGGAGCGGCGTCGTCGGGCTCGACCATCGTCCCGATACCTTCGTCGGTGAAGACCTCCAGCAGCAGCGCGTGCGGCACCCGCCCGTCGAGCACGTGGGCCTGGGGGACGCCGCCGCGCACCGCGGACAGGCATGCCTCCATCTTCGGCACCATGCCGCTCGACAGTGAGGGCAGCAGCGCGGCGAGCTCGGACGCCCCGATCCGGCTGACGACCTCTTCGCTGTTCGGCCAGTCGGCGTACAGCCCTTCGACGTCGGTGAGCACGATGAGCTTCGACGCCTGGAGCGCCACGGCGAGGGCCGCGGCGGCGGTGTCGGCGTTGACGTTGTAGATCCCGCCGTCCTCGCCACGGGCCACGGACGACACCACCGGGATGCGGCCGTCGTCGAGAAGCGCCCGGACGGCGCCCGCCTCGACCCGGACGATCTCCCCGACCTGGCCGATGTCCACCTTGACGCCGTCGACCACGACATGCTTGCGCTCGGCCGTGAACAGGTGGGCGTCCTCGCCGGACATGCCGACCGCGAACGGCCCGTGCCCGTTGATCAGCCCGACCACGTCGCGGTTGACCTGGCCGACCAGCACCATCCGGACGACCTGCATCGCCTCGGGTGTGGTCACCCGCAGCCCGGACACGAAGTGGCTGTCGATCCCGAGCAGATCGAGGTGCGACTGGATCTGCGGGCCGCCGCCGTGCACGATCACCGGCCGCAGTCCCGCGTAGCGGAGGAACACCACGTCGGCCGCGAACTTGGCCCGCAGGTGCTCCTCCGTCATGGCGTTGCCGCCGTATTTGATGACGACGGTCGCGCCGTGGAAGCGCGCGAGCCAGGGCAGCGCCTCGATCAGGGTGTGCGCCTTGTCCAGGGCGCCGTTCCGCCTGACGCTCATGACGAGTACGCCGAGTTCTCGTGCACGTACGCCGCCGTGAGGTCGGTGGTGTGCACGGTCGCGGTGTGCGGGCCGGCGGACAGGTCGATGGTGATGGTGACGTCGCGGGGGCGCAGGTCGACCTTGTCGCGGTCGTCTCCCGCCGCGCCGCCACGGCAGATCCAGATGCCGTTGACCGCCACGTTGACCCGATCGGCGTCGAACACGGCGTCGGTGGTGCCGACCGCGCTGACCACGCGGCCCCAGTTGGGGTCCTCGCCGTGGATCGCGCACTTGAGCAGGTTCGAGCGGGCGACCGCCCGGCCCACCGCCACCGCGTCCTCCTCCGACGCCGCGCCGACGACCTCGATGGCGATCGCCTTCGTGGCGCCCTCGGCGTCGACCAGAAGCTGCCGGGCCAGGTCCGCGCAGACCGCGGTGACGACCTTCTCGAACTCGGCGAGGTCGGGGCGCACGCCCGACGCTCCGCTCGCGAGCAGCAGCACGGTGTCGTTGGTCGACATGCAGCCGTCGGTGTCGAGCCGGTCGAACGTCACGGACGTCGCCTTGCGCAGCACCGTGTCGAGTTCCTCGGATGTGAGGTCGGCGTCGGTGGTGATCACGCACAGCATCGTGGCGAGCGCGGGCGCGAGCATCCCGGCGCCCTTCGCCATGCCGCCCACCATGTAGCCCGTCTCGCCACGGCGGAAGGAGATCTTGCTGACGGTGTCGGTGGTGCGGATCGCGTCGGCCGCCGCCAGGCCGCCGTCGCGGCTGAGCTGGGCGGCCGCGGTCCCCACGCCGCCGAGCAGCGCGTCCATCGGCAGCCGCTCGCCGATCAGGCCGGTGGAGCAGACCGCGATCTCGGCCGCGGAGTCGTCGAGGACCTCCGCCACCTTCTCGGCGGTGGCGTGGGTGTCCTGGAAGCCGAGCGGGCCGGTGCAGGCGTTGGCGCCGCCGGAGTTGAGGACGACGGCCCTCACCCGGCCGCCGGAGAGGACCTGGGCCGACCACAGGACCGGCGCGGCCTTGAAACGGTTGCTGGTGAAGACGCCGGCCGCGGCACGCGAGGGGCCGTCGTTGACGACCAGGGCCAGGTCGCGGGCGCCGCCGCTCTTGATCCCCGCGGCGACTCCTGCGGCGCGGAAACCCAGGGGTGCGGTCACACTCATGCGCGCTCCTCACAGGGGACGATGTTCATCACGGGGCGACTCCATTGGTGGGAAGACCGACTTCTTCCGGAAGGCCGAGAGCGAGATTGGCGCTCTGGATCGCGCCGCCCGCGGTCCCCTTGGTGAGGTTGTCGATGGCGACGACGGCGACGATCCGTCCGGCCCGCTCGTCGAGGGTGACCTGCAGCACCGCGGTGTTGGCCCCGACCGTCATCGCGGTCGCCGGCCATGTCCCCTCGGGCAGCAGGTGGAGGAACGGCTCGTCCTTCACCGCCGTCTCGTACGCCTCCCGGAGCGCGGCGCGGGTGACGCCCGGCACGGCGGGAGCCGTACAGGTGGCGAGGATGCCGCGGCTCATCGGCGCGAGGGTCGGCGTGAACGACACGCGGACCGGCCGTCCGGCGACCGCCGACAGGTTCTGCTCCATCTCGGGGGTGTGCCGGTGGACCCCGCCCACGCCGTACGCGCTGACCGAGCCCATCACCTCGCTGCCGAGCAGATGGGCCTTGGGCGCCCGGCCGGCTCCGGAGGTGCCGCTCGCGGCGACGACCACGACGTCGGGCTCGGCCAGCCCGGCCGCGAAGGCGGGGAACAGCGCGAGCGTGGCGGCCGTCGGGTAACAGCCGGGGACGGCGATGCGCCGGGCGCCGCGCAGGACCTCGCGCTGACCGGGCAGCTCGGGCAGGCCGTAGGGCCACGTGCCGGCGTGGACGCCGCCGTAGAATGCGGTCCACTCTTGCGCGCTGGTCAGCCGGAAGTCGGCGCCGCAGTCGACGACGAGTGCGCCGTCGCCGAGCTCGGCGGCGACCGCGGCCGACTGACCGTGCGGGAGGGCGAGGAAGACGACGTCGTGACCGGCGAGCACGTCGGGGGTGGTCTCTTCGATCACCCGGTCGGCCAGCGACGGCAGGTGGGGCTGGTGGGCGCCGAGCCTGCTGCCCGCGCTGGACGCGGCGGTCAGGGCACCGATCTCGACAGCGGGATGCCCGAGCAGCAGACGGAGCAGCTCTCCTCCCGCGTAGCCGCTGGCTCCGGCGATGGCCGCCCTCATCCGCGCCCCCTGTCTTCACTGAGCCCTGTCTCAAGGGATCTGTATCCCGGTCACTGCATGATCATGCAGCGGACCTCATGTTCTTGCTGGTGTAGAGAGTATGCATCGTAAAGCATGAGCATGCAAGCGGCGTTCCGAGAGATGGACATCTAGCCGACGTACCTACCGGTCGGTATCGTGAAACATCCGGTTAACGAACGAGTCCGGGAGTGCGCCAGCATGACGATCACGAACGAACAGGTCCAGGCCCAGCTCACGGCGCCCGGGCAGCTCTTCGAAATGGAAGAGGTCGAGGTCGGCGGTCACAAGATCCGGGCGTGGAAGCACGCTCCCGCGACCTTCCGGGCCCTCCTGGAAATCACCCGGTTTCATGGGGACAAGGTGTTCGTCGTCTACGAGGACGAGCACCTCACCTATGAGGAGCATTTCCGGCTGGCCGCGACCCTCGCCAACCGCCTGGTGAACGACTATGGCGTACGCAAGGGCGACCGCGTCGCCGTGGCCATGCGCAACTACCCCGAATGGATCGTCTCCTTCTCCGCCGTGCTCGCCGCAGGGGCGGTGGCCGTACCGCTCAACGCCTGGTGGACCGAGCAGGAGCTGGAATATGGCCTGAGCGACTCGGGCGCCAAGGTCGTGATCGCCGACGGCGAGCGCGCCGCGCGGATGGCCGGCAGCGGCCTGCCGATGATCGTCACCCGCGGTGAGGGCGCCAACTGGTCCGAGGTCCTCGGCGAGGTCCGCGCCGACGTGACGCTGCCGCAGGTCGAGCTCGGCCCCGACGACCCCGCCACGATCTTCTACACTTCCGGCACCACCGGCAGGTCCAAGGGCGCACTCGGCAGCCACCGCAACCTCGGCCAGGCGCCGATGACCGTCGCGTACGCGATGATGCGCACGGTGGCGATGGCCGGCAGGGACGTGGCCGCGGCGGCGGAAAAGCGCAGGATCACCCTGCTGACCGTGCCCCTCTTCCACGTCACCGGGTGCTTCGCCGTGCTGATGACCACGATGTTCAGCGGCGGCGGGCTCGTGCTCATGTACAAGTGGGACCCCAAGCGGGCCCTGGAGCTCATCGAGCGCGAGAAGGTCACCGTGATGAGCGGCGTGCCGACCAACGCCTGGCAGCTGCTGTCACACCCCGATCTGGACAAGCACGACATCTCCTCGCTCGGCTCCGTCTCGTACGGCGGCGCTCCGGCCCCGCCGAAGCTGCTGGAGCGGATCACCGAGTCGCTCCCCAACCGCACGCCGGCCAACGGGTACGGCATGACCGAGACGACGGCGCTCGCGATCTACAACAGCGGCAGGGACTACCTGGCCAGGCCCGACAGCATCGGACTGCCGCTCGCCGTCGTGGACGTCAGGATCTGCGACCCGCTCGGCGCGGAGCTGCCGCCCGGCATGGTCGGCGAGCTGTGCATCCGCGGACCGATCGTGATCATGGGCTACTGGAACCGCCCGGACGCCACGGCGGAGACGTTCGTGGACGGCTGGCTGCACACGGGCGACCTGGCCCGCATCGACGAGGACGGCTACGTCTACATCGTCGACCGGGCCAAGGACATGGTCATCAGGGGCGGCGAGAACGTCTACTGCGCCGAAGTCGAGGCCGCCCTGTTCGAGCACCCCGCGGTGGACGACGCGGCCGTGATCGGCATCCCCGACGACGAGCTGGGCGAGCAGGTCGGCGCGGTCGTACGGCTCAAGCGGGGCGCGAGCGCCACCGGCGAGGAGCTCCAGGAGTTCCTGCGCGGCCGTATCGCGGCGTTCAAGGTGCCGGTGCGGTTCTGGTTCAGGGAGGCCGAGCTGCCGCGCAACCCCGGCGGCAAGGTGCTCAAGACCCACCTGCGCAGGGAGACCCTCGGTCTCTAGCGTTACCTGCCGCGTAATCGCCGCTCCTCGGGGGTGCGTGACACCGTTCACGTGTCGTCACGAAGACATCCCCGAAGGAGTGGAAATGACCGACTACACCACCCTGGCCGAGCGTTACATCGCCGCCTGGAACGAGCGCGACGCCGAGGCCAGGGCGAAGGCGGTGGCCGAGCTGTGGACCGAGGACGGCGGCTACACCGACCCGCTGGCCGCCGTCACCGGGCACGAGGGTGTCGCCGCGGTGATCGCCGGAGCGCAGGAGATGTTCCCCGGGTTCGTGTTCACCCTGGGCGGGCCGGTGGACGGCCACCACGACATCGCGCGCTTCACCTGGCACCTCGCCCCCGAAGGCGCGGCGGAGCCCGTGGTGATCGGCTTCGACGTCGTGGCCTTCGCCGAGGACGGCCGGATCCGGAACGTGTACGGCTTCCTGGACAAGGTCCCCACCTGATCGTGTTCCTGGGGCTCCGGAGCCCGGCCGGGGCGTCCGCTCCCGGGCGGCTCCGGATGCCCGGGAGCGGTGCTCATCGGGCCTGAAAAGTTCATCGGCGTTTCGGCACTACAGGCCTTCTTTCATGGGGTCTCGGATAGAAACGTTTCGGCCGATCTTTGACATGTTTCAAGGGCGCTTCCCAGAATGTTGCACCGGCGAACCCCGGGGCCGGGCGGCGCACCCCCTACCGGCGAACACACGCGCCGTCCGGCCCTCTCCCCGATCGGAGGAGCAGACATGGCCGACAGCGCCGCACCCCCCACACGACGTGCAGGCTTACGGAAGATGCTCGCCGCGGCGCTCGCGGGCGTGGTCACCGCGGCGCTCGCGACCGTGACCCTTTCCGCCACCGCAGCCCAGGCCGCCGACTGCAGCGCCGGGTATGTGGGCCTCACCTACGACGACGGCCCCAACCCCAGCAACACCACCAACCTGCTCAACACGTTGAAGGCCAACGGCCTGCGCGCCACCTTCTTCAACATCGGCCAGAACGCCCAGAACAACCAATCCCTCGTACGCGCCCAGGTCGACGCCGGCATGTGGGTCGGCAACCACAGCTACACCCACCCCCACCTGACCCAGATGAGCAGCTCGCAGATCCAGTCGGAGCTGCAGCGGACCCAGCAGGCCATCCAGCAGGCCACCGGACAGGCCCCCAAGCTGTTCCGCCCGCCCTACGGCGAAACCAACTACACCCTCCAGTCGATCGAACAGCAGCTCGGCCTCAAGGAGATCATCTGGGACGTCGACTCCCAGGACTGGAACGGCGCCAGCACCTCCCAGATCGTCCAGGCCGCCAGCCGACTCCAAAACGGCCAGATCATCCTCATGCACGACCAGTACGCCACCACCGTCCAGGCCATCCCCCAGATCGCCGCCAACCTCCGCAGCCGCAACCTCTGCGCCGGCATGATCTCCCCCACCACCGGACGCGCCGTCGCCCCCGACGGCAGCGGACCCGCCTCCCCGTCGCCGACGACCCCCCAGTCGCCCAGCGCGACTCCTACCTCCGGGGGTGGCAGTGGGCAGATCAGGGGTGTCGCCTCGGGCCGCTGCCTGGACGTGCCGAACGCCAGCACCTCGGACGGCACGCAGGTGCAGCTGTGGGACTGCCATGGCCAGAGCAACCAGACCTGGAGCTCCACCTCTGCCGGTGAGATCCGGGTGTACGGCAACAAGTGCCTGGACGCGGCCGGCAGCGGCAACGGCGCGAGGATTCAGATCTACAGCTGCTGGGGTGGCGACAACCAGAAGTGGCGTGTGAACTCCGACGGCAGCATCCAGGGCGTCCAGTCCGGGCTGTGCCTGGACGCCGTCGGGCAGGGCACCGGCAACGGCACCCAGATCCAGCTCTACTCCTGCCACGGCGGTAACAACCAGAAGTGGACCTGGAACAGATAGCTCGGACCTGTGGCCCGCGGTGCGGAACACCCCCGGCGCACCGCGGGCCACGACCCGGCCACCCCTTTGTCGTATGAACCCGGCCGCCGGTCTCCTGCCCCACGGGCTGACCGCCGGGAACGGTGCGGCGCTTCCCGGAAGCGCCGCACCCGCTGTCGTCTGCTCGTCGCCTTCGGACGGGGTGTCCCGGCACCACGCCAGGGGGGAAACACAACGCGAGGCGCTCATGCGTTACTACGGTGAGCGCATGACGGCAGAGGCATGGAGCGAAGCACCATTGAGTGACATGCACGGTCTCCCGAGCTGGGTCTTCCCTCCGGTGGAAGGCTTCACGGCGGCCGACCTCGATCACATGCCGCAACTTCCCGCACACACAGAGTTGATCGATGGAAGCTTGGTCTTCGCGAGCCCCCCAAGCCTCCTTTCACACCTTGACGCTGTTCCTGCTGGAACGGGAACTGCGCCGGTTCTGCCCAGCACACCTGCGCGTGCGCCGTGAGATGAGTGTCGTCCTCGGGCTTCGCCAAAGGCCCGAGCCCGACATGGTGGTTCTTCACGCCGAGGCGGTGCAGGGGACGGATGAAACCGCGTACGAGGCGAGTGACGTGCTGCCGGCCGTCGAGGTCGTCTCGCCGGACTCGGAGGAGCGGGATCGCAAGCGCAAGCCGCAGCTCTACGCGGAGGCGGGGATCGCCCACTTCTGGCGGATCGAGAACCAGGCCGGGCGGCCCACGGTCTACGTACGAACTCGACCCGGCCACCACGACGTACGCGCTGACCGGGATCTACCACGACCGGCTCAAGCTGTCGGTGCCGTTCGACATCGACATCGACCTCACCGAGATCGACACGCTCTGAACTTTCCCCACGCGAGCCGGCGTCCCTGCCGCCCCCGGCGGCATCGGACTCACCGGCGGGCATTTCCCCCATTGATCCTCTGGTTACCCGCGCGTATCGTCCAGAGTTGAGCACTGCTCATATTCACGCGCGTGAACAGCACCACCATCGGTCCCTTCACCCCCTGACATCGCGAAGGGAAGTTCCCCCATGCACGCGCGCCTTCGACGGGCGATCACCGCTGCCGCCGCGCTGGCCCTCGTCGCCGTCGGCCTGCCGGCGGCGCCGGCCGCCGCGGCCCCCTACTACCCGCCCGACGACTACTGCCTCGGCCAGTGCACTGACGTCCTGCCGCCCGGCCAGAACGGCAACGCCACCCTCGTGGACATCCTGGGCAACCAGCTCCTCGGCACCTATCCGGCCCACAGCAAGGACCAGCTCGGCAAATACTCCGGCCTGCTCTCGGGCTACACCGGCCTGACCGACGAGCAGATCACCGCGTTCTTCAACGACAGCTCGTTCGGCGTGCCGGCGAACCAGGTCGAGAGCACGGTGAGCCCGCGCTCGGGCGTCACCATCGTGCGCGACAAGGCGACCGGCGTCCCCCACATCACCGGCACCACCCGCGAGGGCACGATGTTCGGCGCGGGCTACGCCGGCGCGCAGGACCGGCTGTGGCTGATGGACCTCATGCGCCACGTCGGCCGGGGCGAGCTGACGCCGTTCGCCGGCGGGGCCGCGGGCAACAGGGAGCTGGAGCAGAGCGTCTGGCGCAACTCCCCCTACACGGAGGCCGACCTCCAGGCCCAGGTCGACCGGCTGAAGACGGCCGGCACCCGGGGCGCCCAGCTCTATTCGGACGTGCAGAACTACGTCGCCGGGATCAACTCGTACATCGACCACTGCATGGCCAACCGCGACTGCCCGGGTGAGTACGTGCTCACCGGCCACCTCGACGCGATCACGAACAAGGGCGGCCCGGAGGACTTCCGGATGACCGACCTGATCGCGATCTCCGGCGTGATCGGCGGTCTGTTCGGCGGGGGCGGCGGCGCCGAGATGCAGTCGGCCCTCGTACGCGTGGCCGCACGGGCGAAGTACGGCGCCGCCCAGGGCGACCAGGTGTGGGCGGCGTTCCGCTCGCAGAACGACCCGGAGACCGTGCTGACCCTGCACGGCGACCAGAGCTTCCCCTTCGGCGCGGCACCGGCCGGCGCGACCGGAGTGGTGCTGCCCGACGCGGGCACGACCACGCCGGTCGACATCACGGCCAACGAGACCGGCACCGCGAGGACCGCCACCACGCAGGTCAAGAGCGCGCTGACCGGGCTCACCGTGGACAACTCCAAGCCGGAGATGTCCAACGCCATCGTGGTCTCGGCCGCGAAGGCGACCGGCGGACACCCGATCGCCGTGTTCGGCCCGCAGACCGGCTACTTCGCGCCGCAACTGCTCATGCTGGAGGAGCTGTCCGGGCCCGGCATCAGGGCGCGCGGCGCGGCCTTCGCCGGGCTCAACCTCTACGTGCTGCTCGGACGCGGCACCGACTACGCCTGGAGCGCCACCTCGGCCGCCGAGGACATCACCGACACCTACGCCGTGACGCTGTGCGACCCGGACGGCGGCACGCCCGCGGTCTCCAGCGACCACTACCTCTACCACGGCGTCTGCACGCCCATGGAGACGCTGAAGAAGACCAACTCCTGGAAGCCCAACACGGCCGACTCCACCGCCGCCGGGTCGTACGATCTGGTCATCAAGCGCACCAAATATGGCCTGGTCACCTGGCGGGGCACGGTCGGCGGCGTGCCGACGGCGTTCACCACGCTGCGCTCGACCTACCAGCACGAGGCGGACTCGGCGATCGGCTTCCAGATGTTCAACGACCCGGCGGAGATGGGCTCGGCGGCGGCCTTCGCCAACTCGGCCTCCACCATCGGCTTCGCGTTCAACTGGTTCTACGTGAACTCCACCGACGCGGCGTACTTCATGTCCGGCAACGTCCCTGTGCGGTCGCCGGAGTCCGACCCGAACCTGCCCATGACGGCCGACGCCGCGCACGAGTGGAGCGGCTTCGACCCGGCGGCCAACACCGCGTCCTATCTCCCGCCCTCGGCGCATCCGCAGGCGGTCAACCAGGACTACTTCGTGAGCTGGAACAACAAGCAGGCCAAGGACTTCGGCGCGGCCGACGGCAACTTCAGCTTCGGGGCGGTCCACCGGGCCGACCTGCTCGACGCGCCGGTCAAGGCGGCCCTGTCCTCGGGCACCCTCGACCGCGCCGGAGTCGTGAAGATCATGGCGTCGGCGGCGACGACCGACCTGCGCGGATGGAAGGTGCTGCCCGCGCTGCTCCGCGTGATCAACAGCGCGTCCGTCTCCGACCCCGCCCTCGCCTCGGCCGTCTCCAAGCTGTCCGCCTGGGCCGGCGCGGGCGCCAGGCGGGAGGAGACGAGCACGGGCAGCAAGAAGTACGCCCACGCCGACGCCATCCGGATCTTCGACGCCTGGTGGCCCAAGCTGGTGCGGGCCCAGTTCCGCCCCGGGCTGGGCGACGGGCTCTACCAGGCGCTGGTCAACGCCCTGCAGATCAACGAGTCGCCGTCCGGGCACCAGCAGGGCGACGTCTCCTCGCTGCCCGGCTCGGCCAACGAGGCGCAGCCCCACAAGGGGTCGTCGTTCCAGTACGGCTGGTGGGGCTACGTGGACAAGGACATCCGGGCCGTGCTCGGCGACCCGGTGGCCGCTCCCCTGCCGGCCAAGTATTGCGGGGCGACCGTGGCGGCCTGCCGTACGGTCCTGCTCGACAGCCTGGCGGCGGCGCTGGCCGAACCGGCGGCGACGACCTATCCGGGTGACGACTCCTGCTCGGCGGGCGACCAGTGGTGCGCCGACGCGGTACGGCAGTCGCCGCTCGGCGGCGTCAAGCACTCGCTGATCTCCTGGCAGAACCGGCCGACCTATCAGCAGGTGGTCTCGTTCCCCGCGCACCGCGGCGACGACGTGACCGACCTCGCCCTGGGCCGTACGGCGAGCGCGTCGAGCACGCAGGACTCCTACACCCCGGCCAAGGCCGTGGACGGCGACCCGGCGAGCCGGTGGGCCAGCGGGTGGAGCGACAACCAGTACATCCAGGTCGATCTCGGCTCGCTGAAGTCCGTGGGACGGGTGATCCTGCGCTGGGAGACGGCCTACGGCTCGTCGTACCGGATCCAGGCCTCGGCGGACGGCTCCACGTGGACCACCGTCGCGCAGACGACCACGGGCGACGGCGGCGTGGACAACGTCGCGTTCGCCCCGACCGGGGCGCGCTATGTGCGGATGCAGGGCGTCAAGCGCGGCACCGGCTACGGCTACTCGCTGTACTCCTTCGAGGTGTACGGCAGGTAGGGCGGCGGTCAGCCCGGCTCGCGCCAGCCCTCGCCCTCCTCGGCGAGGGCGTCGAGCCGGGCCAGGTCCGCCGGGCCGAGGGCGCCGTCCGGGTCGTCCACGACGACCACCCACTGGGCGTCCTCGGCGTCGTCCTCGCCCGCGAGCAGCTCACGGACGACGCCGGGAACGCCGAGCGCCGGGAACAGCTCGGCCACGGTCTCCGCGGACTCCTCCGCGCTGTCCCGCTCGGGGAAGACCAGCAGGTGACGCACCGCTCCTCCGGGAGAGACGACCGCGGGCGCCGGCACCGTGTCGACAAGACACCGTGCCGGCACCCGCTCAAGTGATCAGCGGCTACTCAGGCGCCGCGGAGCTGGGCTCCGGTGCGCTCGGCGGCGAGGGCGACGGCGGCGTCACGCGCGGCCGTGGTCTCCTCGGCCGTGAGCGTGCGGTCGGGCGCCCGGAACCGCAGCGTGTAGGCCAGGGACTTGTTGCCCTCGCCCACCTGCGGGCCCGTGTAGACGTCGAACAGCCTGATCGACTCCAGCAGCTCGCCCGCCCCCTCCCGGAGAGCGGCCTCGACCTCGGCGACCGGGGTGGAGACGGCGACGGTCAGCGCGACGTCCTGCGTCGCCACCGGATAGGCGGACACGGCGGGCGTCTGCACCGGCCCGGCGGGGGTCAGCAGCGACAGCTCAATCTCCATCGCGCAGGTGCGCGGCGGCAGCCCGTACGCCTCGACGACCCGCGGGTGCAGCTCGCCTGCGTGACCCACCAGCACCGTCTCACCGGTCTCGGCGTCGGTGACGGTCAGCGCGGCGCACCGCCCGGGATGCCACGGCTCGTGCTGGTCGGCCCGGACGCCGAGCTCCACGCCCGCCGCCCGCGCGACCGTGCGGGCCGCCTCGACGGCGTCCGCCCAGGACGCCTGCCGGCCCTCGCCCCACCAGCCGGAGCGCTCGAACTCCCCGGCCAGCACCACGGCCACCCGCAGCGGCTGCCTCGGCAGCGCCGTCTCGATCGCCGCCAGCTCCTCCTCCGTGGGCCTGCGGTCGACCGGGAGCACCGGGGCCGTCGCGGGCGCCTGCGGCTCGGGCCGGTAGACCAGCCCGGACTCGAACAGCGCCACGTCGGCGTGGCCGCGGCCCACGTTGCGCACCAGGGTCTTCAGCAGGCCCGGCAGCAGCGTGGTCCGCATGAACGGCTCGTCCTCGCTGAGCGGGTTGACCAGCCGGGTCGCCCGCCTGCGGGGGTCGTCCTCGGGCAGCAGGAGGTTGTCGAGGTCGCGCGGCCCCATGAACGGGTAGGCGAGCACCTCCACGTATCCCGCGTGGGCCAGGGCGCGGCCCACCCGGCGGCGCAGCCGCTGCTCCTCGGTCAGCCCGCCCCCGGCCGGGGCGGGGGGCAGGACCGACGGGATGCGGTCGTACCCCTCAAGCCGGATGACCTCCTCGGCGAGGTCGTTCGGATCGGTCAGGTCGGGGCGCCACGTCGGCGGCGTGACCGTGATCAGGTCGTCGCCGGGGACGGCCAGCCGGCCGGCGAGGTCGCCGGAGGCGAGCACGCCGGTGGCCGCGACGCCGTGCCCGGCCGGGCCTGCGGAGACGGCGCCCTCCGTCACCGTGCAGCCGATCTGCTCCAGCCTGCGGATCACGGTCTCCCGCTCGTACGTCACACCCGCCACACGGCTCGGGTGATCGGCCGGGATGGTGATCCGCACCGGCGAGACGTCGACCTGGGTGTGGGTCACTCCGGGGTCGGCGACGGCACCGCCGAGCTCGACCAGGAGCTGCACGGCACGCCACGACGCGGCGAGGGGCAGCTCGCGGTCGACGCCGCGCTCGAACCGCTTGGACGCCTCGCTAACCAGGTTGTGCCGCCGCGACTCGCGGGCGATGCCGGTGGCCGAGAAGTGCGCCGCCTCGATGACGATGTCGGTCGAGGTGTCGGAGATCTCCGTGTGCAGGCCGCCCATCGTGCCGGCCATGGAGATCGGGCCCGAGTCGTCGGTGATGAGGATGTCCTCCTCGTGGAGCGTCCGCACCACGTGGTCGAGCGTCTCCAGCGTCTCCCCCGGCCGGGCCCGCCGTACGACGATCGGGCCGGACAGGCGCGACCGGTCGAAGGCGTGCAGGGGCTGGCCGAGCTCCAGCATCACGTAGTTGGTGATGTCGACGGCCAGCGAGACCGAGCGCATGCCGGCGCGGGCCAGCCGCACCCGCATCCACAGCGGCGACTCGGCGGCCGGGTCGAAGCCGGTGACCGAGCGCAGCACGAAGCGGTCGCAGGCGGAAGGGTCGGCGATCTCCGCGGGCCACGACTCGCCGCCGCCGGACTCCGCCTCGGTCGCGGCCGGGTCGCGGAACGGCACGCCGAACGCGATGGCCGCCTCGCGGGCGACGCCGCGGATCGACAGGGCGTAGCCGCGGTCGGTGGCGACCTCCAGTTCGAGCACGTCGTCACGCAGGCCGAGCAGCTCGACCACGTCGGCGCCGATCGGGGTGTCATCCGGCAGCAGCAGGATGCCCGGGGACGACTCGGCGATGCCGAGCTCGGCCTCGGAGCAGATCATGCCGTCGGACAGCCGCCCGTAGGTCTTGCGGGAGCCGATCTCGAAGCCGCCGGGGAGCACCGCGCCGGGCAGCGCGACCGGGACCACGGCGCCCACGGAGAAGTTCGTCGCGCCGCAGACGATCTCGCGCGGCGTCGCCTCCCCGACCTCGACCTTGCAGTGCCGGATGGGCTTCTTGAACCCGGTCAGCTCCTCGATCTCGAGGACCCGGCCGACCACGACGTTCTTGATCTCGTGGCCGTGCGAGTGGATGGCCTCCAGCTTGAGGCCGGCGGCGGTGAGCTGGTCGGCCACCTCCTGGGCGGTGACCGCGGGGAGATCGACGTACTCCCGCAGCCATGAAAGCGGGACCTTCATCAGACCTCCATCCCGAACGGCAGGGTGAACCGGATGTCGCCCTCGACCATGTCGCGCATGTCCTCGGCGTTGTGGCGGAACATCAGCGTCCGCTCCACGCCCATGCCGAAGGCGAATCCCGAATAGACGGCGGGGTCGACGCCGCAGGCCAGCAGCACGCGCGGGTTGACCATGCCGCAGCCGCCCCACTCGATCCAGCCCTCCGACTTGCAGGTGCGGCAGGGCGGGTTGCCCGGCACCGCCGAGGAGCCGCGGCAGACGAAGCAGCGCAGGTCGAGCTCGGCCGACGGCTCGGTGAAGGGGAAGTAGTGCGGCCGGAACCGGGTGGTGATCCCCGCGCCGAACATCACCTCGGCGAACCGGTCGAGCGTGCCCTTCAGGTGGGCCATCGTCAGCCCCTTGTCGACCGCCAGGCCCTCGACCTGGTGGAAGACCGGCGTGTGTGTGGCGTCCAGCTCGTCGGTGCGGAAGGTCTTGCCCGGCGACACCACGTAGACGGGCAGCGGGCGCGACAGCAGCGCCCTGATCTGCACCGGCGAGGTCTGCGTGCGCAGCACCTTGCCGGAGTCGACGCTCTCCACGAAGAACGTGTCGTGGTCGGACCTGGCCGGGTGATCGGGGGCGATGTTCAGCGCGTCGAAGTTGAACCACTCGCCTTCGAGCTCGGGGCCCTCCGCCACCTCGTAGCCCATCGCCACGAACGCGTCGGCGATGCGCTCCTGCAGCGTGGTCAGCGGGTGCCGGGCGCCGCGCGGCGCGCGGTCCCAGGGCAGCGTGACGTCGACGGTCTCCTCGATGAGGACCCGCGCGTCCCGCTCGGCCTCCAGCTCGGCCTGGCGGGCGGCGAGCGCCTCGCCGATCGCCTTGCGCGCGGCGCCGATCCGCTTGCCCGCCTCGGCGCGCGCGGCGGGTGGCAGTGCGCCGATCTCACGGTTCGCCAGCGCGATGGGCGAGCGGTCGCCCGCGTGCGCGAGCCTTGCCTGCTTCAGATCGTCGAGGTCGCGCGCCGCGGCGATCGCGGCGAGAGCGTCGGCCTGTGCCCGCGCGACCTCGTCGGCGTGCAGCGGCGTCACCTCGACCGGGTCATAGGTGTTCGACAAGAGAGAGCTCCGTATCCAGGGGCCTGCGAGCGCCCTGCGCTCAGCGGCAACGAGTCTAGTCCGATCAGCCCACCGGGCCGTCCTCCGCGCGATCGGCCTGTGGAAAGGCTCAGGCGAATTCAGGGGTGCCGGTGGGCAAGGTAAATCGGAACTCCGCGCCGCCGCCGGGCGCGCGCTGCACGCTGATGGTGCCGCCGTGGGCCTCCACGAGGCCCTTGACGATGAAAAGACCGAGGCCGGTCCCTCCGCGGCGGCGGCCGTTGCCCCGCCAGAACTGGCGGAAGACACGGCCGACCAGCTCGGGCGCCACGCCCTCACCCTGGTCCCGCACCGACACCGCCACTCCCCATTCGACCGGCTCCACCACTATGGTCACCGTACCGCGTCCGTGGCGCACCGCGTTTTCCACCAGGTTCGCGAGAATCTGGTCAATCTTGTCCTGATCGAGCCACATCTCCGGCAGTTCGCCGAGAACCTCCAGCCGGAAACGGTCCTCCGGCTCCCCCGCCGCCACCCGGCCCGCGATGATCCTGCGGGCCCGCGCGGGCACGTCCACGATCTGGCGGTGGATCTCCAAACGGCCCGACTCGATGCGCGAGACGTCGAGCAGCTCGGTGATCAGCCGCGTCACCCGGTCGGCGTCCGCGTTGACCGTCTCCAGCATCACGCGCTTCTGGGCGTCGGTGAAGCGGTCCCACTTGGCCAGCAGCGTCGCGGTGAACCCCTTGACGCTGGTCAGCGGCGAGCGCAGCTCGTGGGCCACGGTCGAGACCAGGTCGGCGCGGCTGCGCTCGATCCGGGCGCGCGCCGAGGCGTCCCGCAGCGTGATCACGACGCGCTCCACGCGGCCGCCACGCGGCGGCGTGCGGACGAAGCGCGCGGCGACCAGCATCTCCTGGCGGCCGGGCAGGTGCAGCGGCCGCTCCGGCTGGCGGCTGCGGATGGCCAGCCCGCCGTGCGGGTCGAGCCACTTCCACCAGTCGCGGCCGTCCTGGTCGCGCATCGGCAGCACGTCGCCGATGGGCCTGCCCACCGCCGCCTCACGGGTCACCCCGGTCAGCCGCTCGGCGGCCCGGTTGACCATCAGGATCACGCCGTCGGCGTCGGTGGCGACGAGGCCGTCGGGAAGGTCGTCGACGTCGATGTGCGCCCGCCCTCCGGCGTCCCCTGCAAGGGCGCCGCCGGGGGTGTCGTCACCTCGCACGAGACCGCCTCCTCGAGCTCCGGAACTGCGCGCGCCGCCGACGTCCTGCGCGACTCCTTCGCCGACAATAGCGGGTTTCCCGGGCTCGGCAGCAGCCTCAGAGCGCCGGGGTAGTGGGATCTTCCACGGAATGTAAGGTCTGCCGTTGAGCACGCGCGGAGGCGTACAGGCAGACCGCGGCGGCGGTGGCGAGATTCAGGCTTTCCGCCCGCCCGTAAATCGGGACGCGCACCACCTCGTCGGCCAGCGCGAGGAGCTCGGGCGGCAGTCCCCACGCCTCGTTGCCGAACAGCCAGGCGGCGGGCGTGTCCAGGGCGACCTCGTCGAGCGTCCGGGTGCCCGCGCCGTCTGCCGCGAACACGCGCAGCCCCGCCTCCCGCGCGTGCCGTACGGCGTCGGCCACGGGAGTTCCGGTCACGACCGGCAGGTGGAAAAGGCTCCCCGCGCTGGCCCGCACGCACTTGCCGTTGTACGGGTCGACCGACGCGTCGGTGAACACCACCGCGTCGGCGCCCGCGGCGTCGGCGGTGCGCAGGACCGTCCCCGCGTTGCCGGGGTCGCGTACGTGGGCGAGGATCGCCACCAGCCGGGCTCCCCGCGGCACCGCCTCGGCCAGCGGCACGTGCACGAACCGGCACACGGCGAGCAGGCCCTGCGGGGTGACCGTCTGGGTCAGCTCCGACATGACCTCGCCGCTCGCGCGGTGGACCGGGACGCCCGCCGCTATGGCGGCGGCCACGATGTCGGCGTGCCGCGTCTCCGCCTCGACCGTCGTGAACAGCTCGACCGTGACGTCCTTGAGCGCGAGTGCCTCACGGACCGCCTGCGGCCCTTCCGCCAGGAACGCCCGGTCGCGATCGCGGAACGCGCGCTTGGTCAGCCTGCGGGCCGCCTTGACGCGCGGCGACTTGATGTTGGTGAGCTCCGCCATGCCCGCATGTCCCCCCTCGACGTGGATGAGGGCCCGCCGCAGGCGACGGGCCCTCGTGTGTGCGCAGGTGCAGGTCTCAGGCGACCGGCGCGTTCACGTCGGACGGGAGCGCCTTGCGGGCGGACTCGACCAGCGTGGCGAAGGTCTGCGTGTCGTTCACCGCGAGGTCCGCGAGGATCTTGCGGTCCACCTCGATGCCGGCCAGGCGCAGGCCCTGGATGAACCGGTTGTAGGTGATGCCGTTGGCACGGGCCGCGGCGTTGATCCGCTGGATCCACAGCCGGCGGAACGTGCCCTTCTTGTCCTTGCGGTCCCGGTATGCATAGGTCATCGAGTGGAGCATCTGCTCCTTGGCCTTGCGGTAGAGGCGCGACCGCTGCCCCCGGTAACCGCTCGCCCGCTCGAGGACGACCCGGCGCTTCTTCTTGGCGTTGAGCGCCCGCTTCACGCGTGCCATGTTGTTCTATCTCCCCGGGTCGTTACTTCGCGAGCAGCTTCTTGATCTTCTTGGTGTCGGCGTCGGACATGACGACGACGCCCTCAAGGCGGCGCGTGCGAGTGGACGGCTTGTGCTCGAACAGGTGCTGCCGGTTGGCGCGGCGGCGGACAACCTTGCCGGATCCGGTGAGCCGGAACCGCTTCTTCGCACCGCTGTGCGTCTTCATCTTCGGCATCTCAGCCGTCTCTCCTCTTTCGTCCGTGCCGACGGCCCGGGCCGGTGACCCGGGCCGGCGGCCTGCCTTACTCCGCGAGACCGTCCCGGTCTCGGTATCCGTGAATGTCTGCGGCGCCCCGCCTGGTGGTTCAGGCGGGCGTCACTGCGGCTGCGCGGCCTGCTCCTGGGCGGGCTCCGCCTCCTGCTGGCCGGTGCCGCGGGCCTTGGCGGCGGCCTTCTCGGCCTTCGCCTCGGCCTTCTTCTTGTGCGGCCCGATCACCATGATCATGTTGCGACCGTCCTGCTTCGGCTGCGACTCGACGAACCCCAGGTCGGTGACGTCCTCGGCGAGGCGCTGCAGGAGCCGGAATCCCAGCTCTGGCCGGGACTGCTCGCGGCCTCGGAACATGATCGTGACCTTGACCTTGTCTCCCGCCTTCAGGAAGCGCACGACGTGACCTTTCTTGGTCTCGTAGTCGTGCGGGTCGATCTTCGGCCGGAGCTTGATCTCCTTGATGATCGTGTGCGCCTGGTTGCGGCGGGCCTCGCGTGCCTTCATGGCCGACTCGTACTTGAACTTGCCGTAGTCCATGAGCTTGCAGACGGGCGGGCGGGCCGTGGCCGCGACCTCCACCAGGTCGAGATCGCTCTCCTGCGCCAGCTTCAGTGCGTCGCCGATGGAGACGATGCCGACCTGTTCGCCGTTCGGGCCGACGAGGCGCACCTCGGGCACGCGAATACGGTCGTTGATGCGGGGCTCGGTGCTGATGGGACCTCCAAAAGACTTCCGCTTGTCTCGACCGTGCGGGGTAAAAAACAAAACCCCGCACGTCACGCATGCGGGGTCACTGAGCTCTCCTGCCGAAAACTCCGGTGTGATCCTTGACCCGTCCGCCTTTCGGCGGAGCAGGTGGGAGGAGGACCTCCGCTTGCGCGTCCAGCTCATGCCGGACCGATCGAGTTCCTACGCTACCACAAACCCGAAGCTTCTCCGACGTATTCCTGGGGCCCCCGTGGGGTGCCCCAGGCTCAGCAGGACGCCGCTCAGGAGGCCGCGCGGCGGGCGAGCTCGGCCTCGCCGGCGGCGCGCATGGCCTCCACCGGCACGTCCGTACGGCCGGTCATCAGCTCGACCTGCCGTACGGCCTGATGCAGCAGCATCGGCAGGCCGCCGATCACGGCGCGCCCCCGCGCCTCCACCGCCGTCGCCAGCGGCGTCGGCCAGGGCGCGTAGACGACGTCGAACAGCGCCGCCTTCTCGGGCAGGCGGGCCGCGACCCGCTCGGCGAGCGCGTCGGCCGCGCCGGACGGCAGCGTGGAGATCACCAGGTCGGCCTCGGGATCGAGGTCGTCGAAGGAGCGCACGGTCACGGTGGTGCCGAGGCGCTCGGCGACCCGCAGGGTCTCCTCCGCGCGGCCCGGATCACGCACGACCAGTGTGACCTCCGCCAGGCCCGTCTCCCGCAGGGCGGCGATGGCCGAGGCCGCGGTGGCGCCGCCGCCGAGGACGACCGCGGAGGCCGGCGCGGACACGCCCGCCTCCGCGAGCGCCTGGACGATGCCGTGGACGTCGGTGTTCTCGCCGTGCCGCGCACCGTCGCGGAACACCACGGTGTTGGCGCCGCCGACCGCCAGCGCGAGGTCGGAGACCGTGTCGAGCAGCGGCAGCACGACGCGCTTGAGCGGCATCGTGAGCGACAGACCGGCCCACTCCGGGCCGAACCCACCGATAAGGCCCGCCAGGCCGTCTTCGGGGCATTCGATCGCGGCATAACGCCAGTCGTGCAGGCCCATCGCCGCGTACGCCGCCCGGTGCAGGACCGGGGACAGCGAGTGCGCGATCGGGGAGCCCAGCACGGCGGCCCGGCGACCAACCTCCTGGCCGGCCCCCTGACCGGTATCGGTCATTTGTTGTTCCTGTTGAACTCGTCGCGGAGCTTCCAGAACTCCGACTCCTTGTCGGTGAACTTGGTGATGCCCCGCTTGGGGTCGACCGTCACGAAGTAGAGCCAGTTGCCGTCCGCCGGGTGCAGCGCGGCCTCGATCGCGTGGTCGCCCGGGTTGCTGATCGGGCCCGGCGGCAGGCCGTAGTACTTGTAGGTGTTGTAGCGCGAGTTGCTCTCCGTCTCGGCGTGCGTGGCCGCGATGCCGTACTTGTTCAGGCCGTACATGACCGTGCTGTCCATGCCGAGCTTCATCTGCGGGTTGGAGGTCAGCCGGTTGTAGATGACCCGGGCGACCTTCGGCATGTCCTCGGCGCTGCCGGACTCCGCCTGCACGATGCTGGCGATGGTGATGATCTGCTTGGGGGTGAAGCCGAGCTGCTTCGCCTGGCCCTCCAGGTCGACCCGGTCCGCGGTCTGGTTGAACCGGTCGACCATCTTGGTGAGGATCTGCTGCGGGGTGAGCTTGCTGTTGATCTCGTACGTCGCGGGGAACGCGAAGCCCTCCAGGTTGCCCTTGGCGTACTTGGGCAGTCCGATGTCGGAGCGGGCGGCCTTCTTGAACTCCGAGACCGGCTTGCCCGTGGCCGTCGACAGCTCCTCGTAGATCTTGCTGAGCCGCAGTCCCTCGCGGATGGTCAGCCGGTTGAGCACCCGGTTCTTGGGGTCGAGCAGGGCCAGGGCCGACTCTGCGGACATGCCCTTGCGCATCTCATACTGGCCCGGCTGGAGCGAGGAGCTCTTCCCGGCCGCGCCGATGGCGTTGATGAACGCCCGCGCGCTCGCCACCACGCCCTCGTTCTCCAGCATCTGGGCGACGTCGGTGGCGCTGGCGCCCTCCTCGATCTCGACGACGACCTCGCCGCGTCCCTCCCCGGTGAAGTCCTTGGGGATCATCACGCTGCGTGCCCAGGTGAATCCGAAATAGCCGAGGCCGCCGAGGACCCCGACGATGATCACAAGGGCGAAAAGCGTGGCGACCCTGCCCTTGCGCCGCTGTTTCTTGCGGCGTTTGCGGCTGCGCCGCTGCTGGGTCCGGCTGCCAGGGGGCCGGCGCCGGGGAGGACCGTCGTCGTCCTCGGCGCCGAGCAGGAAGTCCATGTCCAGATCATTCATAGTGCGCTGGCCAATCTCTCGGTACGAGAGGCCTCCCGTCAAGCGAGTGTGCCAAACCGAGGGGGTTCGGGACAGGGGGTTCCGCGGGGGGCGTTCCCGATATATGGAGCCCCGCCCGGGGGTGGCGGGGCCGTGCGGACGCACCGAGCGCGCTAGGGAACCCGCGAGGCGGAGCCGCGCGGATGCCCCGGGAAGCGATCAGTTCGTCCCGAGATACCTGTTCAGCTCCTCCCGATATTTCCGGAACTCCGCCTCTTTGTCTGTGAATTTGGTGATTTTATGACGAGGATCTGTGGTCACGAACCAGTACCACGCGCCCTCGGCGGGATGGAGGGCGGCCGTGAGCGCGCTCTCCCCCGGGTTGCCGATGGGCCCGGGCGGCAGCCCGGGACGCGCGTAGGTGTTGTAAGGCGAGTCGACCCGCGTGTCCTCGATGCTGACCTTGAGGGTGTGGCGGTCGAGCGCGTAGTTGATGGTGCTGTCCATCTCCAGCTTCGCGCCGCGCGCGAGACGGTTGTACACCACTCTGGCGATCTTGGGGTAGTCGGCCGGGACGCCGCCCTCGGCCTGCACGATGCTGGCGACCGTCACCACCTGCCTGGGCCTGAGCTTCACCCGCGGCGCCAGCTCCTTGAGCCGCACCTTCTCGGCGGCGACGCGGAACCGGGCCACCATCTTCCTGAGCAGGTCGGCGGCGGTCATGTCCGGCTCGATCTCGTACGTCGCGGGGAACAGGAAGCCCTCGGCCTCCCCCTCGGCGTACGCGGGCAGGCGCAGGCTCCGGGGCTCGGCGACGGCGGCCGTGAAGTCCTTCAGCGGGATGCCGGTGCGCTCCGCGAGGATGCGCAGCACCTCGCTCGTACGCAGCCCCTCGGGCACGGTGACCGTGCGCACGACCCTGCTCGCGGGCGCGAGCAGCAGGTCGAGAGCGCTGGCGGCGGCCATGCGCCGTCGCATCGTGTAACGGCCCGGATGCAGACCGGTCTCCTTGGAGCGCATGACGACCTGCTCGACGAACGACTGGGCGCTGGCCACCACACCGGCGCGCTCCAGCGTCCTGCCGATCTCGGCGGCGCTCGCCCCCGGCCTGATCTCGATCGTGACCGTCCCCGTGCCCTCGCCGGAGAAGTCGGGGGCCTCGTCGGACTGCCCGACCACCTGGTGCACGCCATACGTCACCGCCGCCGCGACCAGGGCGAGCCCCCCGGCCACGGCGGCCACGGTCCGCTTCACCGTGCGGTCCCGCCGCTCGCTTCCTCACCGGGCCCGGCGCCGGGCCGCGGTGGTTCGAGAGGTCTGCCGGGGGGATTGCCGGTGGCCCGCTCGCCGTCGAGCGCGGCCTGCAGCAGCACGACGGCCGCCGCCTGGTCGATCACGTCACGCTGGTTGCGGGCCTTCACGCCACTGGAACGCAGGCCCTGCTGGGCGCTGACGGTGGTGAGCCGCTCGTCCACCAGCCGGATCGGGACCGGAGCCACCCGCGGGGCCAGCCGCGCGGCGAACTCGCGCGCCGCCCCGGCGGCGTGGCTCTCCCTGCCCGACAGCGACGTGGGCAGCCCGACCACGATCTCGATCGCCTCGTGCTCGGCCGTGATCTCGGCGATCCTCGCGAGGTCGCCCCGGCCGCGCCGGACGGTCTCCACCGGCGTGGCCAGCAGACCCGACGGGTCGCTGCGGGCCACGCCGATGCGGACGGAGCCGACGTCGACCCCGATCCTGACGCCGTGCCTCATCGGCCGCTCACGCCACCGCGGAGGAGATGGCCTCCTCGACCGCGCGAAGCGCGTCATCGATCGCCTCGGGCCGCGTGCCGCCGCCCTGGGCCACGTCGTCCTTGCCGCCACCGCCACCCCCGAGTGCCTTGGCGGCGACGCCGACGAGCCGGCCCGCCTTCAGGCCGCGCTCGCGTCCCGCCTCGTTGACCGCGGCGACGACGACCGGCCGGTCGGAGGGGACGCCGGAGACGACGACGACCGCCGCGCGGTCGCCAGGGAACCTGCCGCGCACATCGAGGGCGAGTTTACGCAGGTCGTCGGGGGTGGTGCCATCAGGCGCGCGGTGCGTCACCACCGAGACGCCGTGCACGTCGCGGGCCTGCGCGGCGAGCTCGCCGGCGACCGCGAGCACCTGGGCCGAGCGCAGCTTCTCCAGCTCCTTCTCTGCCGTGCGCAGCCGGGTGACGATGCCCTCGATCCGCTCGGGCAGCTCCTCGCGGCGGGTCTTGAGCTGCTCGCTGAGCTGGGCGACCAGCACGCTCTCGCGGGCCAGGAACCGGAACGCGTCGAGGCCGACGAGCGCCTCCACGCGGCGCACGCCCGCGCCGATGGACGACTCGCCCAGCACCTTCACGAGGCCGAGCTGACCGGAGCTGGCGACGTGCGTGCCGCCGCACAGCTCGCGGGAGTAGTCGCCGACCTCGACCACGCGGACCTCGTCGCCGTACTTCTCGCCGAACAGCGCGAGCGCGCCCATCGCGCGGGCCTGCGCCTGGCTGGTGTAGAACGCGTTGACCTTGAGGTCGTTGATCAGGACGGCGTTCACCTCGTCTTCGACGTCGCGCAGCATCGACGGGGAGACCGCCCCTGCCGCGGTGAAGTCGAAGCGGAAGCGGCCCGGGGAGTTCTCCGAGCCCGCCTGGGCCGCCGACTCGCCGAGGGCGTTGCGGAAGCCCCGGTGGACCAGGTGGGTCGCGGTGTGGCTGCGGGAGATCGCACGCCGCCGCTCCAGGTCGATGTCCGCCTGCGCCTGGTCGCCGACCCGCACCTCGCCCGTACGCACCTTGCCGCGGTGCACGATGAGACCCGCCACCGGCGACTGGACGTCGACGATCTCGATCTCCGCGCCGCTGGTGCGGATCAGGCCCTGGTCGGAGAGCTGGCCACCGCCCTCCGCGTAGAACGGGGTGCGGTCGAGCACGACCTCCAGCGTGGTCCCCGCGCCCGCCGCCGGGACCGACGCGCCGTCGACGAGCAGGCCGATGACGTTCGCCTCGGCGGTGGTGTGGTCATAGCCGAGGAAGTCGACCTTCCCGGACTTCTCCAGAATGCCGGTGAACACCGAGATGTCGGCGTTGCCGGTCTTCTTCGCCGCGGCGTCGGCCTTGGCGCGGTCCCGCTGCTCCTTCATGAGCCGGCGGAAACCCTCCTCGTCCACCTGAAGGCCCTGCTCGGCCGCCATCTCCAGGGTGAGGTCGATCGGGAAGCCGTAGGTGTCGTGGAGCTGGAACGCCTGGTCGCCGCTGAGCGTCGAGGCGCCCTTGCGCTTGGTCTCCTCCACCGCGACGTCGAAGATCGCCGTACCGGTGCGGAGCGTGCCGAGGAACGACGCCTCCTCGGCGTCGATGACCGTGTGGATGTTGGCGGCGTCGGCCTTGAGCTCCGGGTACTGCTCGCCCATCACGTCGATGGTGACGGCGGTGAGCGCGTGCATGTGCCGCTCCTCGCCCGCGCCGAGCAGGCGGAGGTTGCGGATCGCGCGGCGCAGCATGCGGCGCAGCACGTAGCCGCGGCCCTCGTTGGAGGGCAGCACGCCGTCGCCGACGAGCATGACGCCCGCCCGCATGTGGTCGGCGATCACCCGCAACGACACGTCGGCGCGCTTGTCGCGCCCGTAGCGCGACCGGGTCAGCTCGGCCGCCGTGTCGAGGATCTTGTACGTCGTGTCGATCTCGTAGATGTTGTCGACGCCCTGGAGGATGGCCGCCATGCGCTCCAGGCCCATGCCGGTGTCGATGTTCTTCGCCGGCAGCTCGCCCGCGACGTCGAAGTCGATCTTGCTGCGGACCTGGCTGAGCTGGAACTGCATGAAGACGAGGTTCCACACCTCCAGGTAGCGGTTCTCGTCGGCGATCGGCCCGCCCTCGCGGCCGTACTCGGGGCCGCGGTCGTAGTAGATCTCCGAGCACGGGCCGCCGGGCCCGGGGACGCCCATGTGCCAGTAGTTGTCGGCGAGGTCGCGGCGCTGGATGCGGTCGAGCGGCAGGCCCACCTTGCGGTGCCAGATGTCCTGGGCCTCGTCGTCGTCCAGGTAGACGGTCGCCCACAGGCGCTCCTCGGGGAAGCCGAAGCCGCCCTCGGACTCGGGCCGCGTCAGCAGCTCCCAGGCGAACGGGATCGCCTGCTCCTTGAAGTAGTCGCCGAAGGAGAAGTTGCCGAGCATCTGGAAGAAGCTGGCGTGGCGGGTGGTCTTGCCGACCTCGTCGATGTCGAGGGTGCGCATGACCTTCTGGGCGCTGGTCGCCCGCCGGTACGGCGGCGTCTGCTGCGCCAGGAAGTAGGGCTTGAACGGGACCATTCCCGCGTTCACGAGAAGCAGTGTCGGGTCCTCGGCGACCAGGCTGGCCGAGGGCACGACTGTGTGCCCGCGCTCCTCGAAGAAGCGCAGGAAGCGGCGCGCGATCTCTGCCGACTCCATTTCAGCGGCCGTCCTTTACGTCGTAGATTTTGTTTTTGCCTGTGGTTATGCCATCAACCGTGTCGAGCCCGAACTCGGCGCGCAACTCGGTTTCCCTGCTCGCCGACTCCCGGCGCACCTCGCCGGCGAAGTCCCTGAGCTGATCCGCGAGGGTCACCGCGCGGTCGGCGGTGCGCCTGGCCACGTGGTCAGGCCGCAACGACTGAAGCTTACGCATGGTCCAGACCGTGAGGAACGCGCCCAGGGACATGTAGAAGAGCCGCCGGATCATCAGCGTCCCCTCCCGATGGCCCGGCGCTCCACGGCTCGCTCGGCGGCGTGCCGCTCGTTGATCCTCTCCGCCGTCCGGGGGCCGGTGCGGGGACCGCCGCGGGCGACCCGCCGGGCCGGAGCCCTGCGGGAGGCATGCCGGGCCAGCGCCACGCGGAAGCCGTCCCGGAAAGCGGAGATCTTGAGCACCGGGCCGGCGAGCAGCGTGGACGCCACGCCGGTGATCTTGACCATGTTGCCGCTGACGTCACGCATGTTGTCCGTGATCTCCTCGGCGGCGGCCAGCCGCCGGTTGGCCTCGGAGACGGTCTGGCTCATGTCGTCGAGGAGCGGGGCGATGCGGTCGCTCAGCTCGGCCACCGACTTGCGGGTCTCGGTCAGCAGTCTGGCCAGCCTGACCAGCACGACGACCAGGAAGCAGACCAGGATCACCCAGAAAATGGCGACCACGAGGCCCGCCAGCTCTCCCGCGGTAAGCATGTGCCGATCTCCCTAGATCAACGGAGCTGGAATGGCAAGACCTTACCGCGAACGACCTGCCCGCCGTTCCGCACCACACACCCAGGGCCGCTTCGCATCACGCACGCGGGGCCGCGTGCCGGGGGCTCAGCCGCCGCGCAGGAAGCTCCTGATCTTCGCCCAGCGTTCGGCGAACCGCGCCTCCGCGCCGTGCGTGGTCGGCTCGTAGTAGCGGCGCTCCCGCAGCTCCTCGGGCGCGTAGTCCTGGCGGACGAGGCCGTGCTCGAAGTCGTGCGGGTATTGGTAACCCCTGCCGTGGCCGAGCTTCTTCGCGCCCGGATAGTGGGCATCGCGCAGGTGGTCGGGGATGCGGCCCACCATCCCGCGCCGCACGTCGTCGGAGGCCGCGCCGATCGCCTTGACCACCGCGTTCGACTTGGGCGCCAGCGCGCAGTGGATGACGGCCTGGGCAAGGTTGATCCTCCCTTCAGGCAGGCCGATGAACTCCACGGCCTGGGCGGCGGCCACCGCGACCTGCAGGCACGTCGGGTCGGCCATCCCCACGTCCTCGCTGGCGAAGATCACGATCCGGCGGGCGATGAACCGCGGGTCCTCCCCCGCCTCCACCATCCGGGCGAGATAGTGCAACGCCGCGTCGGCGTCCGAGCCCCGCATGCTCTTGATGAACGCGCTGACCACGTCGTAGTGCTGGTCGCCCTGGCGGTCGTAGCGCACGGCCGCCTTGTCGACGGCCTTCTCCACGACCTCCACCGTGACCTCGGCGGCGACCCCGTCGGCCAGCATCGCGGCGGCCTCCAGGTAGGTCAGCGAGCGCCGGGCGTCGCCGCCGGCCAGCCGTACGAGCTGGTCGAGGGCGTCGGGGTGCAGGGTGACGCGCCCACCGAGGCCGCGCGGGTCGGTCACCGCCCGCTCCAGGACGCCGCGGACGTCGTCTTCGGCCAGCGGTTCGAGGGTGAGCAGCAGCGAGCGGGACAGCAGCGGCGAGATGACGGAGAAGAACGGGTTCTCGGTGGTCGCGCCGATGAACGTGACCCAGCGGTTCTCCACCGCCGGCAGCAGCGCGTCCTGCTGCGCCTTGTTGAACCGGTGGACCTCGTCCACGAACAGCACGGTCTGCCTGCCGGTCATGCCGAGCTCGCGGCGGGCCTGGTCGATGGCGGCGCGCACGTCCTTGACCCCGGCGGAGACGGCCGAGATCTCCACGAACCTCCGCTTGGTCGCACCCGCCACGACGTAGGCCAGCGTGGTCTTGCCGGTGCCCGGGGGGCCCCACAGGAACAGCGACATCGGCGCGTCGCTCTCCACCAGCCGGCGCAGCGGCGTGCCGGGCCCCAGCAGGTGCCGCTGGCCGATCACCTCCTCCAGCGAGCGCGGCCGCATCCGCACGGCCAGCGGCTCCTGGCCCCGATGCGCCTCCTCGGCGGCCGAATCGAACAGGCTCTCCACATCGCCGACACTACCGTCAGCCGCCCCACACGGCCGTCGCACCCGTGTGCCCGGTCCGCAGGACGTAGTAGCCGACGACCACGGCGAGGATCACGGAGGCGGCCGACACGACCAGGGTGACGGCCCGCGCGCCGCCGCCCTCGGGGGCGCGGCGGGCCCGGGTGAGCCACACCATCAGCAGGGACAGGACGGTCAGCACCGCGGTCACCGGCACCAGGACGTCCGCGAACCCGCTGTGGACGTCGATCGCCGGGGACGGGCGGCCCTGGAACAGCCGCTGCTCCAGCGCCTCCCCGCTCTCCTTGGCCGCGAACGCCGCGCCCAGGGCCACCACGGCGGTCGCCACCAGGGCCCAGTCGAGCTTGTGCCGCACGCGGGGCAGCACGGCGTACGCGATCGACAGCGCCACGAGCAGCGGCACGAAGATCACCGCCGCGTGGACGATGAGGGCGTGGGCCGGGAGTCCGAAGACCTGGTCGAACATCGTTGCAACGCCTCCTGAGACGGCGACCGGGGCGCGGATCGCGAACCGTCCCCCGGTTTGTACGGATTCGCTCGCCAGGAGGTTCCCAGGCAGATCTGAGAGCAAGATGAGCGCAAACCGATGTGATACCCCCGGGACGTCCGTTTTACACGAAGCCAACGGGATCACGGATAGAGTGGCGCCTCAGTCGTAACAAAAGGGGAAAGGGAAGGCATAGCGGTGACCGACACTGATCGGCAGAAGCAACCGGCTTCGCGCGTGAGCACGGCCGGGCGCGCGACCACCCCCCGTCGCCGCCTGCGGAGCACCCTCGGCGCCGGGCTGGGGCTCCTCGCGCTGGCGGGCGGCCTTGTGGCCTGCAGTGACGGGTCGGCCAGCACAGCCGAGGCCACCCCGTCGGCCTCGCCCTCGGCCTCCGACGCCGATGGCCCCACGGTGCAGCACACCGAGCTGACGCCGCCCACGCCGACGACCCGGCCCACCAGCCTGCGCCAGGTCACCTGCGAGTATCGCAAGGACGACACGGGCGCCCCGGCGAAGTTCGTGGGCTTCCCGCCCAGCAAGCTGAGCAGGTCGGTCATCGCGGCGAAGAAGATGATCATCACCACGAACCGGGGCCGGATCGTCATCACCCTGGCCACCAGGGACGCGCCGTGCGCGGTGAACTCCTTCGCGTTCCTGGCCAAGAAGAACTTCTTCGACAACACCGTCTGCCACCGCCTCGCGACGGTGGAGACCGTCGGCCTCGGCATGCTGCAGTGCGGCGACCCGCTGGCCAAGGGCGACGGCAAGAGCAAGAACGACGGCGCGGGCGGCCCCGGATACCTGTTCAACGACGAGAACCTCGACGGGATGCCGCTCTCCCGCGGCACGGTCGGGCTGGCACAGGGCACGGAGGACGCCAACTCCAACGGCAGCCAGTTCTTCATCTCCTTCACGGACGAGAACACCCAGCTCAACGCCATGGGCGCGGCCTTCACGATGATCGGCGTCGTGACCCAGGGCATGGACATCATCGACAAGATCGCCAAGGGCGGCATCATCCCGTTCAACGGCGACCCCACGGCCGACGTGCGGGGCGAGGGCTCCAACGCCCCCAAGCTGAAGGTCGTGATCAAGGACGTGGCCGTCGTCTGACCGGCCCCGGACACGAGACGGCCCCCGCGACCGATGTCGCGGGGGCCGTCTCGCGTTCTGCCGCCTGCCGCCTACTGCGCGGGCTCGGGCTTGTCGGCCTTCGGCGTGGCGTCCACGCCGGCCTCCTTGCGCTGCTCCGGGCTGATCGGGGTGGGCGCGCCGCTCAGTGGGTCGTAGCCGGACGCCGTCTTCGGGAACGCGATGACGTCCCGGATCGACTCGCCGCCCGCCAGCAGCATGCAGACGCGGTCCCAGCCGTAGGCGATGCCTCCGTGCGGCGGCGGGCCGTACTTGAACGCCTCCAGCAGCCAGCCGAACTTGCTCTCCGCCTCCTCCTTGGAGATGCCGAGCACGTCGAACACGCGCTGCTGCATCTCGGCCCGGTGGATACGGATCGAGCCGCCGCCGATCTCCATGCCGTTGCAGACCATGTCGTAGGCGTACGCCAGGGCCTCGCCCGGGTTGTCCTGGAAGTTGTCGGCCCACTCCGGCTTCGGGGAGGTGAACGGGTGGTGGACCGGGGTCCAGCCGCCCTCGCCGTCCTCCTCGAACATCGGGGCGTCGACGATCCACAGGAACGACCACTGCGACTCGTCGATCAGGTCGCAGCGGCGGCCGATCTCCAGGCGGGCCGCGCCGAGCAGGTCGCGCGAGGCCGCGGGCGCGCCGGCCGCGAAGAAGATCGCGTCGCCGGGCTTGGCGCCGGTCGCCTCGGCGAGGCCGCCCAGCTCGGTCTCCGAGAGGTTCTTGGCCACCGGGCCGCCGAGCGTGCCGTCCTCCTGCACCAGCACGTACGCCAGGCCGCGCGCGCCGCGCGACTTGGCCCACTCCTGCCAGGCGTCGAGCTCCCTGCGGGTCTGCGAGGCGCCGCCGGGCATCACGACCGCGCCCACGTACGGCGCCTGGAAGACGCGGAACGAGGTGCCGGAGAAGTAGTCCGTGAGGTCGGTCAGCTCGACGCCGAAACGCAGGTCCGGCTTGTCCGAGCCATACCGCGCCATCGCCTCGGCGTACGTCATCCGGGGCAGCGGCGTCGGCAGCTCGTAGCCGATCGTCTCCTTCCAGATCCGCCCGATGAGCGCCTCGCCCAGCTCGATGACGTCGTCCTGGTCGACGAACGACATCTCGATGTCGATCTGGGTGAACTCGGGCTGCCGGTCGGCCCGCAGGTCCTCGTCGCGGAAGCAGCGGGCGAGCTGGTAGTAGCGCTCCAGGCCGGAGACCATGAGGAGCTGCTTGAACAGCTGCGGCGACTGCGGCAGGGCGTACCAGTTGCCCGGCTGGAGCCGCACGGGCACCAGGAAGTCGCGGGCGCCCTCGGGCGTCGAGCGGGTCAGGTGCGGGGTCTCGACGTAGACGAACCCGCGCTCGCGCATGACCTCGTTGGCGAGGTAGGTCGCCTGGGAGCGGATCCGCAGCGCGTCGGCGATCTTCTGGCGGCGGATGTCGAGGTAGCGGTACTTCAGCCGCGCCTCCTCCGACACGCCCGAGCTGCCCTCGATCGGGAACGGCAGCGGCGCCGACTCGCTCAGCACCTCCACCTCGGAGGCGACGACCTCGATCTCGCCCGTGGGCAGATCGGGGTTCTCGTTGCCGGCCGGACGCAGGCGTACCTCGCCGGTGACCTTGACGCAGTATTCCGCGCGCAGGTCGTGGGCGTGGTCCTCCTCGCGGAAGACCACCTGGGCCGAGCCGGAGGCGTCGCGCAGGTCGATGAAGACCACGCCGCCGTGGTCGCGCCTGCGCGCCACCCATCCGGCCAGCGTCACCTTCTGGCCCGCGTGCTCCTTGCGGAGCGTGCCTGCCTCGTGGGTGCGGATCACGAGAGTTTCCCCTTCAAGAACTGGACGACCTCCGCGAACGGAACCGCGGTCTGGTCGGCTGTGGTCAGGTCCTTCACTTGCACGGCGCCCGCCTCGATATCTCGGTCGCCGAGGATGAGCGCGTACCGCGCGCCGCTGCGGTCGGCGGCCTTCATCGCGCCCTTGACGCCACGGCCGCCGAAGGCCATGTCGACGGCGAGGCCGGCCCTGCGCAGCTCGCTCACGAGCGGGAACACGCGCCTCCTGGCCTCCTCGCCGAGCGGCACGGCGAACACCTCGACGCCGCGGGGCCGCTCGGCCAGCAGGCCCTCGGCCTCCATCGCGAGCACCGTGCGGTCCACCCCGAGGGCCCAGCCCACGCTGGGCAGCGCCGGGCCGCCGATCTGCTCGCTCAGCCCGTCGTAGCGTCCTCCCCCGCCGACCGCCGACTGGGCGCCCAGGCCGTCGTGCAGGAACTCGAAGGTCGTGCGCGTGTAGTAGTCCAGGCCGCGCACGAGCCGGGGGTCGTCCTCGTACGTCACGCCGGCCGCCGTCAGCAGGCCCCTGACCTCCTCGTGGTAGGCCTTGCAGGCCCCGCACAGGTGATCGGTGACCAGCGGCGCGTTCTCCAGCTGCGCGCGCACCTCGGGACGCTTGTCGTCGAGCACCCGCAGCGGGTTGATCTCGATCCGGTGGCGGGTGGCCTCGTCGAGGTCCAGGCCGCGCAGGAAGTCCTGCAGCGCGGCGCGGTAGGCCGGTCGGCACTCCTTGCAGCCGAGCGAGTTCAGCAGCAGCCGCACGCCGCGCAGGCCCAGCGAGGCGTAGCCGTCCATCGCCAGCACGATCAGCTCGGCGTCGAGCGCGGGGTCCTCGGCCCCCAGGGCCTCCGCCCCCACCTGCGAGAAGTGGCGGTAGCGCCCCGCCTGGGCCCGCTCGTAGCGGAAGTAGCTGCCCGAATACCAGAGCTTGATCGGCAGCGGCCCGCCGTACAGGCCGTGTTCGAGCACGGCCCGCATCACGCTCGCGGTGCCCTCGGGGCGCAGCGTCAGCGACTGGCCGCCCCGGCTCGTGAACGTGTACATCTCCTTGGTCACGATGTCGGTCGACTCGCCGACGCCGCGCGAGAACAGCGCCGTGTCCTCGAAGGCCGGCGTCTCGATGTAGCCGTAGCCGGCGCGGCGTGCCGGTGCGGCCAGGGCGTCCCGTACGGCGAGAGCCCACTCCGAACGCGGGGGCATCCAGTCGAAGGTGCCCTTGGGCGCCTGAAAGGTCATCACAATCCCCTGGTCGGGCCTGCGTGCGGCGCGACGTCCCTGAGGAAGGGGTTGGTCGCGCGCTCGCGGCCGATGGTCGTCTGAGGTCCGTGGCCGGGCAGGACCGTGGTCTCGTCCGGCAGCGTCAGCGTCTTGGCGAGGCTGCGCAGCATGGCGGCGTGGTCGCCGCCGGGCAGGTCGGTACGGCCGATGGAGCCGGCGAACAGCAGGTCGCCCGCGAACAGGACCTGGGTGTCCTCGACGGGCGTCCGGAACGTCACCGACCCCCTGGTATGGCCCGGCCTGTGCTCGACCGTGAGCTCCAGCCCGGCCAGCGACAGCACGGCCCCGTCGGCCAGCTCCCGCACGTCGTCGGGCTCGGAAAGTTTCAGGCCGCCGAAGAGCTGGCCCGCCTGCGGCGGGAACGCCTTTCCCGGGTCCGACAGCAGATCGCGATCCTCGGGATGGATCCACGCGGGCACGTCGCGGGCGCCGCACACCGGGGCCACAGACCACACGTGATCGATGTGACCGTGGGTGAGCAGCACCGCGACCGGCTTCAGCCGGTGCTCGCGCAGCAGCGCGTCGAGGCCCTCCACGGCGTCCTGACCTGGGTCGACGACCACGCACTCCTCGCCTGCTGCGGGAGCGACGATGTAACAGTTGGTCTGGAACGACCCTGCGGGAAACCCGGCGACGAGCACGGAAGCGGCCTCTGCGTCTGTACGGATCAATCAAGGATTGCGCGAGCGAATGTAACCGAAGGGTACCGGTGCGGGTCGGCAGGCTGCGAACCAATACCCGTCAGCCGATACGATTCGCCCACCTCAATAGTCATTCTTGGAGCAGTCGAGCCGGATGCTATAGAACGGGCCGCCGTTCCCGGAGCACCTCCCGGGTGTGGCGGGCACGCTCCGGCGAGACCGCGTCCGGGCGTACGACCATGGGAAACAGGACGAGTCGGGAGGTCGAAGTGGTCACCGGCAAGGACCGGCAGAAGCAGCTGGCCCGGGAACACTACGAACGGCAGCTGCGGGCCCGGGCGGAACGCGAGCAGAAGTCGCGGCGCGCCGCGATCATAGGCACCACCGCGGCCGTGGTGGTGGTGATCGGCGGTGTGGTCGCGGCGACGACCCTGCTCGGCAGCGACGACGGCGACGCCACGGCGGCCGCGTCGGCGTCGGCGAGCAGCCAGCCCCTCGCGAACGACCCCAAGCCGTACGACCCGGCCAAGGGCACCTGCGGCTATGTCCCCGACGAGGGCAGCGGACAGGTCAAGAACGTCGGCATGCCGCCGGAGCAGGTGAGCACCGCCCCGGCGACCATGACCATCAAGACCAACCTCGGCGACATCGTCGCGAAGCTGGACAGCGAGAAGGCGCCCTGCACGGTCAACTCGTTCAAGTTCCTGGCGTCCAAGGACTACTTCGACGACACGAAGTGCCACCGGATGGGCACGGACTTCCCGATCCTGCAGTGCGGCGACCCGCTGGCCAAGGCGGACGGCAAGAACCCGACCGACGGCCAGGGCGGCCCCGGCTACCGCTTCGCCAACGAGAACCTGGCGGGCGCGAAGTACACCCGGGGCGTGCTCGCGATGGCGAACAGCGGCCCGAACACCAACGGAAGCCAGTTCTTCATCGTGTACGGGGACACCGGGCTGAGCCCCGACTACACGCCTTTCGGTACGGTGACCAAAGGACTCGAAATCGTGGACAAGGTCGCCAAGAAGGGCGTCATCGCCAGTCCGGGCGGGGACGGCACTGGTGCCCCGAAGCAGCCCGTGGTCATCAAAGACGTGACAATCACCAGCAAGAGCTGACGTAATACAACCAAGGGCACATCGAGCCCTGGAGGCTGATTCAAGTGCGGGAGGACACGGTGAGCACCGACCCGTGGGGCCGGGTAGACGAGGACGGCACCGTCTACGTGCGTACGGCTGAGGGAGAACGGGCCGTCGGGTCCTGGCAGGCCGGTGAGCCGGAGGAGGCGCTGGCCTACTACCGCCGGAAGTTCGACGAGCTGGCGGGCCAGGTGCAGCTCCTGGAGCAGCGGGTGCGCGGCACCGACCTCGCGCCGGCCCAGGCCGAGGCGAGCATCGCCAAGCTGCGGGAGTCGGTGGCCGAGGCGCACGCGGTCGGCGATCTCGGCTCCCTGCAGGACCGGCTGACGGCGCTCACCGAGCTGGTCGGCAAGCGCCGCGAGGAGCTGCGGGCGGCACGTGACCAGGCCCGGGCGCACGCCCGCGAGGTGAAGGAGCGCATCGTCGCCGAGGCCGAGCGCATCGCCGAGGAGACGACGCACTGGAAGTCAGGCGGCGAGCGGCTGCGGCAGCTCGTCGAGGAGTGGAAGGCCGCCGAGCGGGTCGACCGGGCCACCGAGGCGACGCTGTGGAAGCGGCTGTCCACGGCGCGTACGGCCTTCGCCAAACGGCGCAAGGCGTACTTCTCCTCGCTCGACCAGCAGCGCGACGCGGTGCGCGGCACCAAGGAGCGCATCGTCACCGAGGCGGAGGCGCTGGCGGACTCGACCGACTGGAACGCCACCGCGGCGGCCTACCGCGAGCTGATGCGCGAGTGGAAGGCCGCCGGGCGCGCCTCCCGTGAGGTCGAGGACGAGCTGTGGGCGCGCTTCAAGGCCGCCCAGGACCAGTTCTTCCAGGCCCGCTCGGCGGTGTTCGCGGAGCGGGACGCCTCCTTCGCGGCCAACGCGGAGGTCAAGGAGGGCCTGCTGGCCGAGGCCGAGAAGCTGCTGCCGGTCACCGACGCCCGGGCCGCGCGCACGGCGCTGCGGAGCATCCTGGAGCGCTGGGAGGCCGCGGGGCCGGTGCCGCGCGACCAGCGCGACCGCCTGGAGGGCGGGCTGCGCAAGGTCGACGACGCGGTCCGCAGGGCCGAGGAGAACGAGTGGAAGCGCTCCAACCCCGAGGCCAGGGCCCGCGCCCAGGACACGGTCAACCAGCTCCGCAGGTCGATCGACCAGCTGGAGACGCGGCTGGCCAAGGCCCAGGCGGCCGGCCGGGACAAGGACGTCAAGGAGGCGGAGGAGGCCCTGGCCGCCCGCCGCTCCTGGCTCCAGGAGGCCGAGCGGACGCTCGCCGAGTTCTCCTGACCCGGCTCCTGACCGGCTTCGGCCGCTGAACCGATTCGAACGAATCCCGGCGTGACCCTCACGCCGGGATTCGCATGTCCGCCGCCGAACGAGGGGCGCCGTATGAGGCCCCTCCCTGAGGCCCCTCCCTGAGGGCGGCTTCCTGAGAGCTCCCTGAGGGCGCGTGCGGCGGCCGCCCGGGCAGGGGCGGCCGGCCGGTCGCCGATTCCGGGTGGCCTGGCGGGCCGTCAGCTGGTCACGCGGTAGACGTCGTAGACGCCGGCGACGCTGCGCACCGCCTTGAGCACGTGGCCGAGGTGCTTGGGGTCGCCCATCTCGAAGGTGAACTTGCTGATCGCCACCCGGTCGCGGCTGGTCGTGACCGACGCCGACAGGATGTTCACGTGCTGGTCGGACAGGGTCCGCGTGACGTCCGACAGCAGGCGGGGCCGGTCGAGCGCCTCCACCTGGATGGCGACGAGGAAGACCGAGTCGTCCCCGGGCGACCAGGCGACCTCCACCAGCCGGTCGGGGTGGGCGCTGAGCTGCTCCACGTTGGGGCAGTTGGTGCGGTGCACGGAAACACCGTGCCCCCGCGTGACGAACCCGACGATCTCGTCCCCCGGCACCGGGGTGCAGCAGCGCGACAGGCGGACCCACACGTCCGGGTCTCCCGCGACCATCACCCCGGCGTTCGAGTTGGCCCTCAGACGGCCCTTGAGCCGCGTCGGGACCTGGGCCTCGGCGATGTCCTCCTCGGCCCCCTCGACGCCTCCCAGGGCCTGTACGAGCTTGTCCACGACCGACTGTGCGGTGACGTGCCCCTCGCCGACGGCCGCGTACAGGGCGGACACGTCGGCGTAGCGCAGATCCCTGGCCAGGGCCAGCAGCGCCTCGCCGGACATCAGCCGCTGCAGCGGCAGGCCCTGCTTGCGCATGGCCCGTCCGATCGCCTCCTTGCCCGCCTCGATGGCGGTCTCGCGGCGCTCCTTGGTGAACCACTGACGGATCTTGTTGCGGGCCCGGCCGCTCTTGACGAACTTCAGCCAGTCTCGCGACGGCCCCGCGTCCGGCGACTTCGACGTGAAGATCTCGACGGTGTCGCCGTTGCCGAGGCGGGACTCCAGCGGCACCAGCCTGCCGTTGACCCGCGCGCCGATACATCGGTGGCCGACCTCGGTGTGCACGGCGTACGCGAAGTCGACCGGGGTTGCGCCCTCGGGCAGCGCGATCACCTGACCGCGCGGGGTGAAGACGAACACCTCGGAGACCGACAGGTCGAAGCGCAGCGACTCGAGGAACTCCCCCGGGTCGGAGGTCTCCTTCTGCCAGTCGAGCAGCTGGCGCAGCCAGGCCATGTCGTTGACCTGCTTGACCTTGCCGGCCCCGGCGCCGGTCATCTCCTCCTTGTACTTCCAGTGCGCGGCCACGCCGTACTCGGCCCGGTTGTGCATGGCCCGCGTGCGGATCTGGAGCTCGATGGCCTTGCCCTCGGGCCCCATGACCGTCGTGTGCAGCGACTGGTACATGTTGAACTTGGGCATGGCGATGTAGTCCTTGAACCGCCCCGGCACCGGCTTCCACTGGGCGTGGATCGTTCCGAGCGCCGCATAGCAGTCGCGGACCGTGTCGACCAGTACGCGGATGCCCACCAGGTCGTAGATGTCGTCGAAGGCCACGCCCTTGGCGATCATCTTCTGGTAGATCGAGTAGTAGTGCTTGGGACGGCCCCGCACGGTCGCCTTGATCTTCGCCTCGCGCAGGTCGGCGGAGACCTTCTCGATGACCTCGTGCAGGAACAGGTCGCGGCGCGGCGCGCGCTCCGACACCATCCGGGCGATCTCGTCGTATCGCTTCGGGTAGAGCATGGCGAACGCGAGGTCCTCCAGCTCCCACTTGATGGTGTTCATGCCGAGCCGGTGGGCCAGCGGCGCGAAGATCTCCAGCGTCTCCCGGGACTTCTGCTGCCGCTTGTGCTCGGGCATGTAGCGCATGGTGCGCATGTTGTGCAGCCGGTCGGCCAGCTTGATGACCAGCACGCGGATGTCGCGCGACATCGCGACGACCATCTTGCGCACGGTCTCGGCCTGCGCCGCGTCGCCGAACTTCACCTTGTCGAGCTTGGTCACCCCGTCGACGAGCAACGCGATGTTGTCGCCGAAGTCGGCTCGTAACTCGTCGAGGCTGTAGGCGGTGTCCTCCACGGTGTCGTGCAGCAGGGCCGCGCACAGCGTCTCGTCGTCCGTGCCCAGCTCCGCCAGGATCGTCGCGACCGCGAGCGGGTGGGTGATGTACGGGTCGCCGCTCTTGCGCTTCTGATCGCGGTGGTGATAGGCGGCGACGTCGTACGCCCGCTCGATCAGCCGCAGGTCTGCTTTGGGATGGGTGGCACGGACCGTCTTGAAGAGCGGTTCCAACACCGGATTCATAGCACCCCACTGCCCCCCGAAACGGGCGAGCCTCCGTCGCGTGGCCGGCGACGCCGGCTTGTCCTCCGGGACCGCCGCGGGGTCGCGTGCCGCGTCGGGGGGCACGTCTGCGACGGGCTCGGGGGCGTCGCGGGAGATCACTCCGCGATCGACCCGCGCGCTGTCGGGCACGACCACTTCACGGGGCACACAGACTCCTCACGTCGAGTCCAGATTCCACAGTGTATCCGTGCTGCCACAGCACTCTCGGCCGAGTGCCCCCTGACCGGCCCGTACGGCCCGTACGGCTCAGACGGTGAGCAGCGTGCGGACCTCCAGGCCCGGGAGCCGGTCGCGGCCCGAGAGGAAGGACAGCTCCATCAGGAAGGACGCGGCCACGACCTCCGCGCCCGTCCTTCTGACCAGCTCCACGGCCGCCCTGGCCGTGCCGCCCGTGGCGAGCACGTCGTCCACGATCAGGACCCGGTCGCCGGGGTCGAAGGCGTCGGCGTGCACCTCGATCGTCGCGGAGCCGTACTCCAGATCGTAGGACTCCTCGTACGTATCGGCGGGCAATTTACCCTTTTTACGTACTGGGACGAATCCCGCGCCACTGCGGTAGGCCACCGGCGCGGCCAGGATGAAGCCCCGCGCCTCGATGCCGACCACCTTGTCGAAGGTCAGGCCTTCGCCGAGCTCGTCCACGACCTGCGTGAAGGCCGCGTGGTCCGCCAGCAGCGGCGTGATGTCCTTGAAGAGGATGCCGGGCCTGGGGTAGTCCGGGACATCCCTGATGAGAGCCGTCCAGTCAGTCACGACGCCCAAGCCTAACGGGACAGGGGAACATGAAGGCGCCCCCGGAACCGGCGGGTTCCGGGGGCGCCTGCGTCGGACGGGCCGGGGGTCAGCGCTTCTTGCGCTTCTCCGTGCCGGCGGCCTGCTGCGTGCCGGCCGAGACGGGCTCCTTCGCGGCGGCCTTGGCCGCGGAGACCTGCTTGGCGTGCACCCGCTGGGCCAGCGCCTGCCACTTGGGCTCCCGCTCCTTCAGCGTGACCAGGATCGGCGTGGCCACGCACAGGGACGAGTAGGTGCCGACGATCATGCCGACGAACAGGGCCAGCGACAGGTCCTTCAGCGTGCCGGCGCCGAGCAGCGTGGTGCCGATGAACAGGATCGCCGCCACCGGCAGGATCGCGACCAGCGAGGTGTTCAGCGACCGGATCAGCGTGTGGCTGAGTGCGTTGTTGGCGGCCTGCGTGTAGGTCATCTTCGCGCTCGTGCCGAGCTTGCCCGTGACCTCCTTGATCATGTCGAAGACGACGACCGCGTCGTACAACGAGTAACCGAGGATCGTGAGGAAGCCGAGCATGGTCGCCGGGGTGACCTCGAAGCCCGACCAGGCGTAGACGCCCGCGGTGATCACGAGGTCGTGGACGAGGGCGACGATCGCCGCGAGGGCCATCCGCCACTCGAAGGCGACCGACAGGTACAGCATGATCGCGATCATGAAGACCGCGAGGCCGATCCAGGCCTTCTGCGAGACCTCGCCACCCCAGGTCGCGCCGATGACCTGGGAGCTGACCTGGTCTTCCTTGATCCCGTACTTCTGGGCGATCGTGGTCTGGACCTTGGTCACCTCGTCGCCCTTGAGGCTCTCGGTGGTGACCCGCCAGTTCGGACCGGCCTGCTGCACGATGACCTGGTGGACCCCGGCGTCCGAGACGGTCTCGCGGACCTGCTCGATGCTGGAGCCGGGCGTGCGCGTGAAGTCGAACACCGAGCCGCCGCGGAACTCCACGCCCAGGTTGAGCCCGTTCAGCGCCAGGCCGAGGATCGAGACGGCCAGCAGGAACACCGACAGGCCGTACCAGATCTTGCGCTTGCCGACGAAGTCGATGTTGATGTCGCCGCGGTAGAGGCGGCTGATCACTCCCGGCATCACGCCTCCTGCAGGGTCTGCTCGGCGGGGCTGGTGCGGCCCATGCGCTCCGCGTCGAGTCCGGACAGCTTGTGGCCCTTGGAGAAGAACCGCAACCGCCCCATGAGGGACATCAGCGGCTTGGTGAACAGGAACACCACCACGATGTCGATGAGCGTCGTCAGGCCCATCGCGAACGCGAAGCCGGCCACGTCGCCGACCGCGAGGAAGTAGAGCACCACCGCGGCGATGAACATGACCGCGTCGGCGACCAGGATGGTGCGCCGGGCGCGCCGCCAGGCCACCTCCACGGCCGAGCGCAGCGTGCGGTGGCCCTCCTTGATCTCGTCACGGATCCGTTCGAAGTAGACGATGAACGAGTCCGCGGTGATGCCGATCGAGACCACCAGACCGATGATGTGCGGCAGCGAGAGCCGGAAGCCGGCGTTGTGGCTCAGCACGTCCACCGTCAGGTACGTGAACACGGTGGCCACGCACAGGCTGGCGATGCCGATGAGCCCCAGGCCCCGGTAGTAGATCAACAGGTAGATCATGACGACGAGCAGGCCGAGCGCACCGGAGATGAGACCGCCGTTGAGCTGGTCCTGGCCGAGGGTCGAGGAGACCGACACGACCGAGCTCTGCTGGAACTTCAGCGGCAGCGCGCCGTACTTGAGCTGGTCGGCCAGCTCGGTGGCGGTCGTCTGCGTGAAGCTGCCGGAGATCCGGGCGCTGCCGCCGGGGATGGCCTCCTCGATCGTCGGAGCGACGATGACGACGCCGTCCAGCACGTTGGCGAGCTGGTTGCGCGGGGCCGGCAGGGACGTGATGCGCCGGGTGATGTCGGCGAACTGGCTGGCGCCCTTCGACTTGAAGTCGACCTGGACGATCCACTCACCGGTGGTGGGGTCGGTGCCCGCCTGGGCGCCGCTGATCTCGGTGCCCTGCACCGCGGCCTTGTCCAGGATGTAGCGGGCCGTGCCGTCGTCGCTGCAGGCGACGATCTGCTTGTTCGGGTCGTCCGCGGCGCCCTGACCGCGGTTCTTCGCGGTGCAGTCGATGTTGCGGAACTCGGTCAGCAGCGCCGGGTCGATGCCGCTGGTGTCCTGACCTGCCAGTGGGTCGCCCGCGTCCTGCGGAGCGGCCGTCGGCGTGGGGCTGGGAGCGGCCGCCGAGGGCGACGCCTTCGCCCGGTTGGCGCGGGCGGCTCCCGCCCCCGCCTTGCGGTGGTTCCCGGCCCTCTCCGAGGCGCTCGGGTCCGGCGACGGCGCGGTCAGCGCCTTCGACAGGGCGCGCCCGGCGGGAGTCGCGTTGCCGTTGTCCGCGCCCTGCCCGGCCGGCGTCGGCGTGCCCGCGGTGGTCGCGGGCGTCGCCGTGGCCGAGCCGCTGGGCGTCGGAGCCGCCGTGGGCACCTCGGCCGGCGGGTTCGCCGCGGCGGCCACCGCGAGCACCTGCCGCATGCGCAGTTCGGCGGTGGTCGACACCAGCTTGAGGGCCTCGTCACGGCCCGCGCCCGGGATCTGGATCACGATGTTGTCGTTCGACTTCGCGACCTGGGCGTCGGAGATGCCGGTGCCGTTGACGCGCTGCCGGATGATCGTCACGGCTCGGTCGAGGCTCTCCTGCGACGGCGCCTTCCCGTCCGCCGTGACCGGCGAGAGCGTCACGGTCGTGCCGCCCGCGAGGTCGAGGCCGAACTTGGGGACGAACGCCTTCTGGAGGGCGACCGTCGCGCCCATGACGATGATGAGCGCAAGGAGCAGCAGGAGTGTGCGTCCCGGCTTGCTCTGGCTACTGGTCGGTGGGGCCACTGGAGGTCAGTTCTTTCGTCGAAAAGTTGTGATCAGCCTACTCAGGACTGCTTGGTGCTCGTGTCGTCGCCGTTCCCCGTGTCGGTGCCCTCGGTCACGGTCTCCTCGGTTTCGGTCACCTCGTCCGCGGGGGTGATCACCCGGCCGATCGCCGCCTTGACCCAGCGGGTCTCGACACCGGGGGCCACCTCCAGCACGACGTCGTCGTCCTGCAGCGCGACCACCGTCGCGAACAACCCCGTCGTGGTCATGACCCGGGCGCCCGGGGTGAGGGAGTTCTGCATCTGGATCTGTTCCTGCTGCCGCTTGCGCTGGGGGCGGATCAGGAGGAAGTAGAACACCACTACCAACAAGATCAGTGGCAGGAACGTCCCAAGCGGGTTGTTACCCACGGGGGCCACCCTTTCGTAACGTGATGAACCGGCCTGACGCCGGAGGTCTTGTGCGCTTCACACGCGGGCCACCGCGACTTCTCGCGTGTGCGGCCAGTCAAGCCACGCAGTGTATGCGAGCACGCAGAAGCCCGGCAACGAACCCACGGGCAGGCGGGCGGGAAAGTTCCCGTTTCATGGGCTTCGCAATCGGTCTGTTACCTCTTTGCCCCGGTTTCCGCTTACCGCCTTGGCGCCCGGCGTTCAGGCGTCGTCGAAGAGCGAGGGCACCGCCACCGAGCCGACCGCGTCGGGAGGCGGGGTCATGCCGAGGTGCGCCCAGGCGGCCGCGGTGGCGACGCGGCCCCTCGGGGTGCGGGCCAGCAGCCCCTGCCGCACCAGGAAGGGCTCGGCCACGACCTCGACGGTCTCCGGCTCCTCCCCCACCGCCACCGCGAGTGTCGACAGGCCCACCGGGCCGCCGCCGAACTTGCGCAGCAGCGCGTCGAGCACGGCCCGGTCGAGCCGGTCGAGCCCCTCGGCGTCGACCTCGTAGAGGTTGAGCGCCGCCGCCGCGATCTCCCGGTCGATCACGCCCTCCGCGCGGACCTCGGCGAAGTCGCGCACCCGGCGGAGCAAGCGGTTGGCGATGCGGGGCGTGCCGCGCGAACGGCGGGCGATCTCGTGGGCGCCCTCGTCCGGCAGCTCGACCGACAGCAGCTTCGCGGAGCGCCGCAGCACCTGCTCCAGCTCGGCCACGTCGTAGAAGTCCATGTGGGCGGTGAAGCCGAACCTGTCGCGCAGCGGCGCGGGCAGCAGCCCCGCCCTGGTGGTCGCCCCGACCAGGGTGAACGGGGCGATGTCGAGGGGGATCGAGGTGGCGCCGGGGCCCTTGCCGACGACGATGTCCACCCGGAAGTCCTCCATGGCGAGATAGAGCATCTCCTCCGCCGGGCGGGCCATGCGGTGGATCTCGTCGATGAACAGGACCTCGCCCTCGGTCAGCGTGGACAGGATCGCGGCCAGGTCGCCCGCGCGCTCCAGCGCCGGGCCCGAGGTCATCCGCAGCGGCGCGCCGAGCTCGGAGGCGATGATCATGGCGAGCGTCGTCTTCCCGAGCCCGGGACCGCCGCTCATGAGCACGTGGTCGGGCGGGCGGTTGCGGCGCAGCGCGCTCTCCAGCACCAGCGACAGCTGCTCGCGCACCCGGCCCTGCCCGATGAACTCGTCAAGGCGCCGGGGGCGCAGCGCGGCCTCGATCGCCCGCTCGTCGCCCTCCGGTTCCGGCGACACGAGATCCCGCTCGAAGCTCACTCGACACCATCCGCTCGGCCTGCCGGGACCCGTCCGATTCCCGGTGAAAATTTCATGGAACCTTCAGCCCGCCACGAGGGTCACCGCACGCTCAGCACGCGCAGCGCCGACTTGAGCAGCGCCGCCACCTGCGGGGCGCGGCCGGCCGCGAGCTCCGCCTCGGCCTCCGCGGTGACCGCCGCGACCGCCTCGTCGGCGTCCCTGGACGAGTAGCCGAGCCCGACCAGCCCGGAGTGGACCTGGTCGCGCCAGACGGGCGCCGCCGACGCGCCGTTGAGCGCGGCGTCGACGGCCGCCGCCGGGGTGCCGAGCTTGTCCTTGAGTTCCAGCACGATGCGCTGCGCGCCCTTCTGGCCGATGCCGGGCACCATCGTCAGGGCCTTGATGTCGGCGCTCGCCACCGCGACCCGCAGCGCGTTGGGCGCGTGGACCGCGAGCATGGCCAGGGCCAGGCGCGGCCCGACCCCGCTGGCCGTCTGGAGCAGCTCGAAGACCGTGCGCTCGTCGTCGGAGGCGAAGCCGTACAGCGTGAGGGAGTCCTCGCGTACGACGAGCGAGGTGGACAGCCGGGCGGGCTCACCGACCCGCAGCCCGGCCAGGGTGCCCGGGGTGCAGTGGACGAGCATCCCGACGCCGCCCACCTCGACCACGGCGCTGTCGGCGCCGATCGCCGCCACCTGCCCCGCAACGGATGCGATCACCGCGTGTTCCCTCCCCGGTCCTGACGCCCGGCCGCGACTTCGCCGGGTCTCCCAGTCCTACCAGAGCCCCCGGTGCCCCCGGTGCCACCAGTGCCGATGGCGGCGGCACCGCCGGAACGGGCCCTGGCCAGGGCGTCGGCCAGGCGATGCTGCACGCCGCCGCGCCAGACGTGGCAGATGGCCAGGGCGAGCGCGTCGGCCGCGTCCGCGGGCCTGGGCATGGCGTCGAGCCGCAGCAACCGGGTGACCATCGTGCCGACCTGCTTCTTGTCGGCGTTGCCGTTGCCGGTGATCGCGGCCTTGACCTCGCTGGGCGTGTGCAGCGCGACCGGCAGCCCCCGCCGGGCCGCGCAGACGATCGCGACGGCCGACGCCTGGGCCGTCCCCATCACCGTGCGGACGTTGTGCTGGGCGAAGACCCGCTCGACGGCGACCGCGTCGGGCCTGATCTCGTCGAGCCAGCGCTCGATCTCGGCCTCGATGACGACCAGCCGGGACCCGATGTCGTCGTCGGGCGGGGTGCGGACCACCCCGACCGACAGCAGGCTCAGCGGCGCGCCCGGGCGGCCCTCCACGGCGCCGAGACCGCACCGCGTCAACCCCGGGTCCACGCCCATCACCCGCAGCTGGGGCATCCGCACCGGCACGCCTCCCTGATCCCGGCGGCGCGGCCGCCGCTGCGCCGAACATCTGTTCGGTCGGTCACTCTATCGCGATCAGCGGCCGCGCGGGGGCGTCAGAAGTAGTCGATCATGTACGCGGTGCAGCCGAAGGCGGCGTCCAGCGCGTCATCGGTGTCGGGAGATCCGCCGCTCAGCAGGCCGGCCCGGCGGAGGGTGGCCGCGGGGACGCCGGCGAAAAGTGCGGACATCCCGCCGATCGCGAGCCGTGTCGCGTCGCCGGCGGCCTTCTCACCGCCCGGCGCGTCCCGCCGTGTCATGGAGCCGGCGCGGCCGTCCACCCGCAGCAGCCACGCGCCCGCGTTGCCCGGGCGCAGGGCGTCGGTCACCTCGACGGGGATCTCGGCGCGGACTCCGGCGGGGAAGCCGCGCCCCTCGACAGCGGCGGGCAGATCGATCAGCCGGAACATCCACCGGGTCTGGCTGACCTCGTCCCTCGACCGCTCCCGCAGCATCCAGAGCACCGGGTCGGCCGGGTCCACGAACGCCTTCACCGACTTGGCGACGCTTGAGGAGCTGCCGACCAGCGACCACAGGGCCCTGGCCGTCGCCTCCGACCCCGCGAGCAGGTTGTCGACCTCGATGTCCCCGTCGCTCCACCGGTAGACGACGAACCCGTCCTCGGCCAGGTAGCAGAAGTCGTCGTCGTCCTCCAGCCACAGCCGCCAGGTCCGCTCGTCGAAGCAGAGCGGGCCGCTCGCGCGGGCGGCGGTGTGCACCCGGCCGACCAGGGCGACGACCTCGGCCGCGTCGGCGGGGCCCATCCTGCGCAGCTTGACCGCGCCGGACGCGCCGGATAGACCGGATGGACCGCCGAGCGTACGCAGCGCCTCGGCGGGCACGGTGACCCGCTGGAGCACGCCGGCGTGCTCGTAGCCCGCGCTCCGGTAGATGGGCGTGGTGGCCGGGTAGAGCGCGGAGACCACGTGGCCCAGCTCGGCGCAGCGCTCGATGACCGCGTGCGTGAGCGCCCGGCCCACGCCCCTGCCGCGGTCCTCCGGCGCCACCGTCACAGCCCCCACGCCGCCCATGGACAGCGGGCGGCCGTGCCACCACTGGACGTACGGGTTGATCCTGGCCGCGCCGACGAGCCGGGGGCCGTCGAAGGCGCCCAGATAACGGCCCTCGGGCAGCATCGGGGTGACGAGCTTGCGCCAGGTCTCCACGTCGCCGCCGGACAGCGGGCCGAAGGCGCGCCTGCGGGTGTCGAGGACGGCGTCCAGGTCGTCGCTCGTGAGATGACGGATGTCCACAACCGGCCAAGCTATGCGGGCCCCGGCGGCCATGCCACCGGTTTTCCGCTCACGCGGGGGCCTCGGGCCGGGCCCCGCGCCCATGTGGGCCGAGGGCCCGTGCCCATGTGGGCCGAGGGCCCGTGCCCGCCTCCGGCGTCAGGCGCCGACCTTCTCCATGACCTCGTCGCTCACGTCGAAGTTCGCCCAGACGTTCTGCACGTCGTCGCTGTCCTCGAGCGCGTCGATGAGCTTGAAGACCTTGCGGGCGCCCTCCTCGTCGAGGGGGACGTTGAGCGTGGGGACGAAGCTCATCTCGGCCGACTCGTAGTCGATGCCGGCGTCCTGCAGCGCCTTGCGCACGGGGATCAGGTCGGAGGCCTCGGAGACCACCTCGAAGCTCTCGCCGAGGTCGTTGACCTCCTCGGCGCCCGCGTCGAGGACGGCCATGAGCACGTCGTCCTCGGTCAGCGACCCCTTGGGGACGATCACGACGCCCTTGCGGTTGAACATGTACGACACCGAGCCGGGGTCGGCGAGCGAGCCGCCGTTGCGGGTCAGCGCCACGCGCACCTCGGACGCCGCACGGTTGCGGTTGTCGGTGAGGCACTCGATGAGAACCGCGACACCGCCGGGGGCGTAGCCCTCGTACATGATCGTCTGCCAGTCGGCGCCGCCGGCCTCGAGGCCGCCGCCGCGCTTGCGGGCCCGCTCGATGTTGTCGATCGGGACCGAGTTCTTCCTGGCCTTGGTGATGGCGTCGAACAGCGTGGGGTTGCCGTCCGGGTCGGGCCCGCCGGTCCTGGCCGCGACCTCGATGTTCTTGATGAGCTTGGCGAAAAGCTTGCCGCGCTTGGAGTCCAGCGCCGCCTTCTTGTGCTTCGTCGTCGCCCATTTGGAGTGGCCGGACATCGCCTAGAGCTCCCTCACCATTTCGACAAAATACGAGTGCACCCGCGCGTCGCCCGTCAGCTCCGGATGGAAGGACGTCGCGAGCAGCGGTCCCTGTCGGACCGCGACGATCCTATCCCCAGCTTCGGTGCGGCCCAGCACTTCCACGTCGGGCCCCACGGACTCGACCCAGGGCGCGCGGATGAACACGGCCCTGATCGTCCCCCGTCCGGCGAAGTCGAGATCGGCCTCGAACGAGTCGACCTGGCGGCCGAAGGCGTTGCGGCGGACCACCATGTCGATGCCGCCCAGCGTCTCCTGGCCCTCGATGCCGCCCTCGATCCGGTCGGCCAGCATGATCATCCCGGCGCACGAGCCGTAGGCGGGCATGCCCTCCTTGATCCGCAGCCGCAGCGGTTCGAGCAGCTCGAAGGTGACGGCGAGCTTCCACATCGTGGTCGACTCCCCGCCCGGGACGACCAGCGCGTCCACCGCGGCGAGCTCCTCCTGCCTGCGCACCGGCGTGGCGGTGGCGCCCGACTCCTCCAGAGCGCGGATGTGCTCGCGCACGTCGCCCTGCAGGGCGAGCACGCCGATCTTGGGTGCGGACGTCACGGTTTCCCTTCCTGTGCTGACGTGTTCAGGGTATGGCCGCGGTCTTGCGGGCCCAAAACGACGGATCGGACGAGGCCGGCGTGTTCCGTCAGGCACGGCCCAGCTTCGCGAGGGCGGGCAGGGCGTGGGCTATGGCCGTGCGCTCCTCGACGGTCAGCGCGTCCAGCCGGTCGGACAGGTAGGCGATCCTGGCCCGCCGTACGGCCCGGAGGCGGTCGCGTCCCTCGCCGGTCAGCTCGACGGTGCGCACCCGCGCGTCGGAGGCGTCGGTGCCCCGCGCGACGAGACCGGCCTCCTCCAGGCGGCTGACCTGCACGCTCATCGTCGGGAGCTGCACGCCGTGCTCCTCGGCCAGCTCGGTCATCCGGCGCGCGCCCTCCTCCAGGGAGCCGAGCACGGAGTATTGCTGGGCGGTGACCGGCTGCCCCGCCGTCGTACGGCGCAGCAGCATCACGATGTGGCGCAGCTCACGCGACAGGTTCTCGGCGAGCCGTGCCGTGTCGTCGGTCGTCATAGCAGGCCACGATAACGGGGCGGACAGCACGAACGCCCGGCCGGGATGTCCGGCCGGGCGTCTTCGCTCCGGCTTCCGGCGCCTACCAGCCGCGCTCGGCGAGGCGGTGCGGCACGGGGATGTCGTCGACGTTGATGCCGACCATCGCCTCGCCCAGGCCGCGCGAGACCTTGGCGATCACGTCGGGGTCGTCGTAGAACGTGGTGGCCTTGACGATGGCGGCGGCGCGCCTGGCGGGGTCGCCGGACTTGAAGATGCCCGAGCCGACGAACACGCCCTCGGCGCCGAGCTGCATCATCATCGCGGCGTCGGCCGGGGTGGCGATGCCGCCCGCGGTGAACAGCACCACCGGCAGCTTGCCGGTCTTGGCGATCTCGGCCACCAGCTCGTACGGCGCCTGCAGTTCCTTGGCCGCGACGTACAGCTCGTCCTCGGGCAGCGAGGTGAGGCGCTTGATCTCGCCGCGGATCTTGCGCATGTGGGTGGTGGCGTTGGAGACGTCGCCGGTGCCGGCCTCGCCCTTGGAGCGGATCATCGCGGCGCCCTCGGTGATGCGGCGCAGCGCCTCGCCGAGGTTGGTGGCCCCGCACACGAAGGGCACGGTGAACTGCCACTTGTCGATGTGGTTGGCGTAGTCGGCCGGGGTGAGGACCTCGGACTCGTCGATGTAGTCGACCCCGAGCGCCTGGAGCACCTGGGCCTCGACGAAGTGGCCGATCCTGGCCTTGGCCATCACCGGGATGGAGACGGCGTTGATGATGCCCTCGATCATGTCGGGGTCGCTCATCCGGGACACGCCGCCCTGGGCGCGGATGTCGGCCGGGACACGCTCCAGCGCCATGACGGCGACGGCTCCCGCGTCCTCTGCGATCTTGGCCTGCTCCGGGGTGACGACGTCCATGATGACACCGCCCTTGAGCATCTCGGCCATGCCGCGCTTCACGCGGGCGGTGCCGACGGCGGTGGTCTCGTTGACTTCGGGGGTGCTGCTGGACACGGTGCTACCTCACGACGGCGGGCCTACGGAATCCTCTCCATGGTAGGCCGTGACCGATCCCGCACCTCACGCACCCATATGTCGGAGTCGATCAGCCTCTTTGTCCATCACGGCGCGACAGGCTTGCGCGAGGCGAGCACGACCCAGACCTGGCCGCGGGCGAACGGCATGGGCGTGCCGTCGGCCATGGTGTAGGTGGTGCCCTTCTTCTCCGAGGAGCGCGACCACTTGATCCGGAATGCCTGGCCGTCCCTGAGCACGACGCCGGTGCCCTTGCCCACCGTGTGCACGAGCGGGGTGTAGCTGCCGGTGAAGTCGTGGAACTCCGAGCGGTCGGTCTTCACCCACTGGATGACGATCGTGGGGGCGCCCTGCTGGCCGCCCTCGGCCGCCATGTCCTTCTCGCCGTCCTGCGTCACCAGCCACCGCTTCTGCGACGCCGACCACGTGAACGTGAAGCGGGCCGCGGGATAGCGGACGGTGACGCTCTTCTGCGGCGTGCCTCCGGCCGGCGGCTCGTCGGAGAAGACGAAGCCGATGTCGTGCGCCCTGGTCGCCTGCGGCGCCTTGGCGAGCAGCTTCCTGGGGCTGCCGACCAGGTTGTACGGCGCGACCCGGCCGGCCGCGCGGGTGTACGCCGCGGGGACCCGGCTGTCGGACACGTCGAACAGCGAGGCCTTCTGGACATAGGGGATCATCTTCGTCTGCACGCCGGAGTAGGCAAGGGCGGGCTTGCCGAACATCGGGAGGATGTGCAGGTCGGAGATGCGGGCGCTGCGGACCGGCCCCACCTGGGCGGGCAGCTTCGAGGAGAAGATCGCCATGAGCCGGGTGAGCCCGCCTTCGACCTGCTCGACGAAGACGATGTCGGCGCTGCGCAGGCCCATCTGCGGCTTGCCCGCGTGGGTGTTCTCGATCTTCACGGCGAGCACCGGCTTGCGCGCGGCGATGGGGCGGCCGGTGAACGGATGCTCGGGAGGCGGCGGAGGCGGAGTCGGCGACTCCACGACACTGGCCCCCTGGGACTGGGCGACGGGCTTGTCGCCCCCCGAGCACGCGGCTCCGGTCAGGACGACCGCCATGGCCAGCGTGAAGCCGATCCCTGCCCGCACCGTATCCGCTCCTCCCGATGGAAAGCCCTCGCCACCAGGCACGACGGACCTGGCCCACGCGGACCCGTTGACCAGCATGGCAATGAATCGGCATGAGCTTACCGGGATCAGCCCGAAATGCCCGACAAAAAGTGACTATCCACTAGCGAGCGATTCGGGCGGTTCGTCATCGATGTCGAAGAAGCGGGGCGGGTCGGTGTGCCCGGCGAGGTGCAGCGTGCGGGCCAGCCAGCGCCGCTGCGCCGCACGGGTGACGGCGGCGGCGTTGTTGTAGAACCGGCGCGAGTAGACGACCTTGGCGACCGCGGTGTCCAGTTCCTCCAGCAGGGCGGCCCCCGCGGGGTGCTCGGCCAGCTTCTCCCGGAACCGCTCCTGGTCGACCACCGCCCGCAGCGTCCTCGACAGGTCGCTCTCGGCGTGCTCGCGCTCGTCCGGCCCCGCCGTACGGGCCTCGTGGGCGGCCGCGGCGAGCACCAGCGAGGTGGCGGGGTCGAGGATGCGCGAACCGGCGAGCTCCAGGCAGACCGCGGCGCGGCGCAGCAGCGCGGCGTCGAGCGCGGCCTGGGCGGTCTCCAGGCGGATGTGGAGACGGTCGAGCCGCCCCGCCCGCCAGGAGACGTAGACGGCGAACAGCACGACGACCACGGCCGCCACGAGGATCAGGGTCGTGGTCACGCCGGCACCTCCCCGTATGCGACCTGACCGCCACGGATCGTCATGGCAGCGCGTCCTCGACCACGCCCGCGCTGGCGTGGGTGACCGTCTCGTAGACGCGCACGACCTCCCGCGCGACCGTCGACCAGTCGTACTTCCACACCGCCTGGCGGGCCTCGTCGGAGAGCTTGGCGCGGCGCTCGGGGTCGTCGAGCAGCCGGGCGGCCTCCCTGGCCAGGGCCGCGGGGTCCCCGGTCGTGAACAGCGCACCGGCCTGGCCGTCGTCCAGCACGCGCCGGAAGGCGGGGATGTCGCTGGCGAGGATCGGCGCCCCGGCCGACATCGCCTCGGTGAGCACGATGCCGAAGCTCTCCCCGCCCAGGTTGGGCGCGCAGAAGACGTCGACGGAGTGATAGGCGCGCACCTTGTCGGCCTCGCTGACCATGCCGAGCAGCCCGACCCTGTCGCGATACTCCCGCGGCACCCGCCCGAGCACGTCGTCGGGGTCGCCCGGGCCGGCGATCAGCAGGCGCAGCCTCGGCCGCTCCGGAGCCAGCAGGGCGAACGCCTCCAGCAGCACGGCCAGGCCCTTGCGCGGCTCGTCCATCCGTCCGAGGAAGCCGATCACGTCGCCGTCGGGACCCCAGCCGGGCAGCGGCTCGCCCTCGGCGTACCTGCGCACGGTGACGCCGTTGGGGATCAGCACCGCGTCACCGCCGAGGTGCTCCACCAGCGTCTTGCGGGCGGCCTCGGAGACCGCGATCCTGCCCGTGATCTTCTCCAGCGCGCTCTGCAGCATCGGCGCGGCCACCGACATGGCCCGCGACCGCTCGTACGAGGCGTGGAACGTCGCCACGATGGGGCCGCGAGCGACCCAGCAGGCGAGCACGCCGAGGGACGGCACGGCGGGCTCGTGCACGTGCAGCACGTCGAACCCGCCCTCCCTGATCCACTTGCGCACCCGGTTGGCCGACAGGAACCCGAACGCCAGGCGGGCGACCGACCCGTTGTACGGCACGGGCACGGCGCGGCCCGCCGGGGTCACGTACGACGGCAGGCCGGCGTCGTCGGCCGCGGGGGCGATGACCGACACCTTGTGCCCGTCCTCGATGAGCGCCTCGGCGAGGTCCCTGATGTGCGCCTGCACGCCCCCGGGGACCTCCCAGGTGTACGGGCAGACGATGCCGACGTTCACGACTGCGCCCCGCCCCGGGGCTCCAGGTCGTCGAGCCAGAGGCGCTGGAGCATGTGCCAGTCCTCCGGATGCTCGGCGATGCCCTTCTCGAACACCGCCGCCACGGCCTGGGTCATCACCCCGACCTTCTCCTCGCGCGTCCCCTCGGCCGGGACGGGGATCTCCTCGTGGATGCGGATGCCCCAGCCGTCCCCCTCGAACCACAGCACGGCGGCCAGCAGCGCGGCGCCCGTCTGGACCGCCAGCGCCGCGGGCCCGGCGGCCATGCGGGTCCTCGCGCCGAAGAAGTCGACCTCGACGCCGGAGGCGGTCAGGTCGCGCTCGGCGGGCAGGCAGACCGTCTTGCCCTCGCGCAGCCGCTTGGCGAGCGTGCCGAACGCCATCGCGCTGCCGCCGCCCTTGGCGGTCAGCGGCAGCACCTCCATGCCGAGCCGCTCGCGGTAGTCGACGAAGCGCTCGAACAGCGACTCGGGCTTCAGCCGCTCGGCGACCGTGGTGAAGCGGTGGCCCATGTGCACCAGCCAGGCCCCGGCGAGGTCGTAGTTGCCCATGTGGGGCAGTGCGACCACCACTCCCCTGCCCCGGGCGAGGTTGTCGAAGATGTGCTCGCCCCCGGTGGCCCGGGTGCCATCGAGGATGCGCTCGCGGGTGTAGGCGGCGAAGCGGAACGACTCCATCCAGTAGCGGAAGTAGGAGCGCATGCCCGCCCGGCTCAGCTCGCGTACGGCGCGGTCGCCGGCGTCGCCGCCGACGACGCGGGCCAGGTTGGACTCCAGGCGGCGCACGGACTTGCCGCGCCTGAGCCACAGCCAGTCGGCGAGCACCTGGAAGAACCACGCGGCCAGCCGTTCCGGCACGTATCGGACCACGGCCCAGCCGACGGAGTACGCCGCCGCGACCAGCCGGTCGGCGAGGGGCACCGCACCGGGTCGCGCGGACCGCCCGGGGGGTGGGCCGTCCGAGCCCTTCATCTGACCACCGCCTGTCTGTAGACGTGCACCATCCGCTGCACCACCGTGACGGCGCTGGCGGCGGCGAGCAGCCAGAGCCCGGCCGCCAGGACGTACGGCACGCCGAGGCCGGACAGCCCGGCCGCCACGAGCACGACCACGAGACGCTCCCCCCGTTCGGCGATGCCGACGTTCGCGGACATGCCGAGGCCCTCGGCCCTGGCCTTGGCGTAGGAGACCAATGCTCCCGCGACGAGGCAGAAGAGCGCGACGACCGCGAGGACGATCTCCTGCTCGTCCTTGAGGACGAAGTAGAGGATCAGTCCCGAGAAGATCGAGGCGTCGCCGAGACGGTCGAGCGTGGAGTCCAGGAAGGCGCCCCACGTGCTCCCCTTGCCCGTCATCCGGGCCAGCACGCCGTCCAGGAGGTCGGCGAGCACGAAGAACGTGATGACGAGCGTTCCCGCGAACAGATGCCCGAGCGGGTAGAAGACGAGAGCGGAGGCCACCACTCCGAGCGTGCCGATCGTGGTGATCACATCGGGCGAGATCCCCCAGCGGGCGAGGGCTCGCCCCAGAGGGGTCATGACTCGGGTGACGGCGGGGCGCAGGATGTTCAACATCGCCGTCCGATCGTAGGCCATCCAGCGCCGCCGCACCTCGCAAGCACATTCCGCCGAAAAGTCTTGTGATATGCGCCACATGGGTAAAGGGTGAAGAGCACGCGCCCGCGGGGCCGCGCGGAGACGACACGGAGGTGAACCGCCGTGCCGGCCGCCGCACGGTCCTGAGAGGGCGAGGCCCCCGGGCGCGGACAGCGACGGCAGAGCGGCCGGCGCGGGGTGCGTGCCACGTGCCCATCCCGACCGCTCAGAGATTCGGGAGGCGATGTGGCCGAAAGATCAACCGGCGCGACAACAGGGGCCGCGGGCAGGGCACCCGCGGCCGATCGGCCGGACATGGTGCGCAATGTCGTGCTGGTCGGCCATTCCGGGGCCGGGAAGACCACGCTGGTCGAGGCGCTGCTCGCGGAGACGGGCACCATCCAGCGCCCCGGCCGGGTCGAGGACGGCACCACGGTCAGCGACTTCGACGAGGTGGAGGTGCGCCAGCAGCGTTCCGTCAACCTGTCGGTCGCTCCCGTCGTCCACAACGGCATCAAAATCAACTTCTTGGACACCCCCGGGTACGCCGACTTCGTCGGCGACCTGCGGGCCGGCCTGCGCGCGGCCGACGCGGCGCTGTTCGTCGTCTCCGCCGCCGAGGGTGTGGACGGGCTCACGCGCATGCTCTGGGAGGAGTGCGCGCTCGTGGGGATGCCCCGCGCCGTGGTCATCACCAAGATCGACCACCAGCGCGCCAACTTCGACGAGGTGCTCGCCACCTGCCAGGACGTGTTCGGCGACGGGGTGGCGCCGCTCTACCTGCCGGTGAACGGCACCGGGCTGCTCGGCCTGCTGTCGCAGCGGCTGTTCGACTACACCGGCGGGCGCAGGACCGAGCGGGAGCCCGACGCCGGCCAGCTCGCGCTCATCGAGCAGTATCGCGGCGACCTCATCGAGGGGATCATCCAGGAGAGCGAGGACGAGTCCCTCATGGACCGTTACCTCTCCGGCGAGACGATCGACACCAAGGTGCTCATCGACGACCTGGAGAAGGCGGTCGCCCGGGCCGGCTTCTATCCGGTGCTCGCCACGGCGCCCGGCGTCGGCATGCTTGAGCTGCTGGAGATCGTCACGCAGGGCTTCCCCTCACCCCTGGAGCACCCGCTGCCCAAGATCACCTCGATCGACGGCAAGCCGTGCAGGGAGTGCACCGCCGACCCGGACGGCCCGCTCGTGGCCGAGGTCGTGAAGACCACGAGCGATCCGTACGTCGGGCGGATCAGCCTGGTCCGGGTCTTCTCGGGCACGCTGCGGCCGGACATGACGGTGCACGTGTCGGGTCACGGCCTGGCCGAACGGGGGCACGAGGACCACGACGTCGACGAGCGGGTGGGCGCCCTGTCGTCGCCGCTCGGCAAGATGCAACGGACCGTGGGCAAGTGCGTCGCCGGGGACATCTGCGCGGTCGCCAAGCTGTCGCACACCGAGACGGGCGACACGCTCTCGGACAAGGGCGACCCGCTGCTGGTCGAGGCGTGGACCATGCCGGAGCCGCTGCTGCCGGTCGCCATCAGGGCGAAGTCGAAGGCCGACGAGGACAAGCTCAGCCAGGCCCTGAGCCGCCTGGTGGCGGAGGACCCGACGCTGCGGCTGGAGAACAACGCCGAGACCCGCCAGCTCGTGCTGTGGTGCATGGGCGAGGCGCACTCCGACGTCCTGCTCGACCGCCTGGCCAAGCGGCACGGGGTCGAGGTCGAGAAGATCGACCTGCGGGTGCCGCTGCGGGAGACGTTCGCCGGAAAGGCGCAGGGCATGGGGCGCAACGTCAAGCAGACCGGCGGCCACGGACAGTACGCGATCTGCCACATAGAGGTCGAGCCGCTGCCGTCGGGCGGCGGGTTCGAGTTCGTCGACAAGATCGTGGGCGGCGTGGTGCCGAGGCAGTTCATCCCGTCGGTGGAGAAGGGCGTGCGGGCCCAGATGGAGCGCGGGGTCGTCGCCGGCTACCCGATGGTCGACGTCCGCGTGACGCTCTACGACGGCAAGGCCCACTCGGTCGACTCCTCCGACATGGCCTTCCAGATCGCCGGGCAGCTCGCGCTCAAGGACGCCGCGTCCAAGGTGGCGACGCACCTGCTCGAACCGGTGGACGAGGTGTCGGTGCTCGTGTCCGACGACTACGTCGGAGCCGTGATGTCCGATCTGTCCTCCCGGCGCGGCAGGGTGCTCGGCACCGAGCCGGTGGGCACGGGCCGCACGCTGGTGCGCGCCGAGGTGCCGCAGCTGGAGATCACGCGGTACGCGATCGACCTGCGCTCGCTGTCCCACGGGACGGGCACGTTCAGCCGCTCCTTCCTGCGGTACGAGCCGCTGCCCGCCCACCTCGCCGACAAGGTCGCCGCCGCGAGCGAGTAGCGGCCGGAACGGTTCGCGGACTCCGGCGGCCCGCCTCCCGCCCGCCGGGGTCCGCCCAGCTCAACGGCACTGTCTCCTCGGGCGGGGTTTCGCGTGCCCGGGGCCCGGGGAGCCCCACGAGGTGCCCCGCGTCACTTCCGCATCACAAATTCATTTCGTTTTTCTGGCTAAACCGCTCTTTTGCCGATGTAAGACTTATGGCCTGACTTACTGGCAAATCATGGGGGAAGCCACGTGACCGAGCGGAGACAGGTCGTCCGCCCGTTGATCGCGACCACCGTCATCGCCGCCGTCGCCGTCGGAGCCGCCTACACGTTCGGCCCCGGCGCTCAGGCCGAGCAGGTCGGCGCGGACAAGGCCGCCGCGAAGGCCGGAAGTACGGCGGCGCCGGCGAAGGCGGCACGGGAGCAGGTCGAGGCGCAGACGCTCACCGCGGCGGGCTCCTGCGCCACCAGCGTGAAATACCCCAAGCGCCAGCTTCGCGGCGTCTGGATCGCCACCGTGCACAATCTCGACTGGCCGTCGAAGCCGGGACTGCCGCCCGAGCGGCAGAAGGCCGAATATCTGAAAATCCTCGACAACGCGGTCAAGCGGCGCCTGAACGCGGTGTTCTTCCAGGTGCGGCCCGCCTCGGACGCGGTCTACCGCTCGTCGCTCGAGCCGTGGTCGCAGTGGCTCACCGGCACGGCGGGCAGGGACCCGGGCTGGGACCCGCTGCCGTTCCTGGTGGACGAGGCCCACAAGCGCGGCCTGCAGTTCCACGCGTGGTTCAACCCCTACCGGGCGGCCGACTCGGCCACCTCGAAGCTGCCCGCCGGGCACCCGGCGCGCCTGCACCCGGACTGGACCGTCAAGCACGAGGGCAAGCTCTACTACAACCCCGGCCTGCCGCAGGTGCGCGACTGGGTGACCAAGGTCGTGACGGACGTCGTCACGCGCTACGACGTCGACGGCGTCCACTTCGACGACTACTTCTACCCCTACCCCGGCCAGGGGACGCGGTTCGCCGACCAGGCGGCGTACAAGAAGTACGGCAAGGGCCTGACGCTGGCCGACTGGCGGCGGCGCAACGTGAACCAGCTCGTCGCCCAGGTCTCGCAGGCGGTGCACGCGGCCAGGCCGTACGCGGTCTTCGGGATCAGCCCGTTCGGCATCTGGCGCAACAAGGCCGAGGACCCGGCGGGCTCGGCCACCAAGGGCATGTCGGCCTACGACTCGATCTACGCGGACGCCAGGGCGTGGATCAAGGCGGGCTCGGTCGACTACGTGATGCCCCAGCTCTACTGGCCCCGGGGCTTCGCCGCGGCCGACTACACCGTGCTCGCCAAGTGGTGGGCCGACGCGGTGAAGGGCACCGACGTGGACCTCTTCATCGGGCAGGCCCTCTATCGGGTGGGCACCGCCGACACCCCGGCCTGGACCAGGGCGGGCGAGCTGCCCGCTCATCTCACGCTGAACCGCAAATATCCCGAGATCTCGGGCGACGTCTACTTCAGTGCCGCGCAACTGGTGAAGAACCCGCTGGGCGTGCTCGACCGGATCGTGAAGAGCCACTACGCCCGCCCGGCGCTGCCGCCGGTGCTCCGCCAGGGGTCCGCGCCCGCCGCTCCGCGCGGGGTGAAGGCGGCCGGCGGGACGCTGACGTGGCAGGCCCAGCCGGGCGCCCAGTCGTACGGGATCTACCGGGTGACGGGCAAGGACGCCTCCTGCGCCACCGCGGACGCGCGCAACCTGGTGGCCGTCGTCCCGGCGTCCCAGGCCCCGTCGTACGCCGCCGGAGCCCCCGGCACCTACTACGTCACCGCCGTCGACCGCCTCGGCAACGAGAGCCCTGCCACCCGGGCGGCCTGACCTCGGCAGTGCCCCTTGGGGGCCTGCGGGAACGGGCCGGTCGCGGATTGCTGCGCGGCCGTCAGCGGGTCCGGTAGCGTGGTCGCGAGATTTTTCAAGATCACGTACGGGGACTGCGCGTACAGGATTGCGCGACTGGGCTGCGCGTACGAGGACATGGGGGTCGCCGGTGAGTGGCACGTGGGTGAGGCGCGCGCTCGTCGCCGTCGTGTTCGGCGTGTCGGTGCTGGCCGCCGCTCCCGCCGCGGCCTCCGGGCTCGCGTCCGGGGCGGCGACCACGGCCGGTGTACGGGCGGCCGAACGGGTGGCCGAACGGGTCCCGACGGCGGCCGGTGAACGCGTCGTGCTCGTCGGCATCCCCGGCCTGATGTGGAGCGACGTGACCCCGGCCGGCACCCCGAACCTCTGGCGGCTCGCCGGCGAGTCCGCCCTCGGGTCCCTGTCGGTGCGGGCCGTACGCAAGGACACCTGCCCGTACGACGCCTGGCTCACGGTCTCGGCCGGGGTGCGGTCGGCGGTGGGGGGAGCGTGCGGCATGGCCCCCACTCCCAAGGCCGACGGCGAGGGCGCGGTCGTCCCCGAGTTCTCCTGGCTGTGGGAGGTGCGCGAGCAGGACGCCGCGGGCACGCTGGGGCAGGCCCTGCACGCGGCCGGGCGGACGACGATGGCCGTCGGCCCGGGAGCGGCGCTCGCGCTCGCCGACCGCGAGGGCCGGGTGGACCTCTACGCCCCCTCCCCCGCCGAGGTCACGCAGTGGTCGCGCGGCGACGTGGTCGCCGTGGAGATCCCCGACCTCATCTCCCCGTACGTCTCCGGCGACCGGATGAGCGAGGTGCCCGAGAGCCTGTCCGACGACGCGCGCCGGGCCGCGGCCCGGGCGGCCGACGCGAAGCTCGGGTCGTTCCTGCCGCAGCTCGGACCGGCGACGGTGCTGGTCGCCGGGCTCTCCGACCACGGCTCGGTCCCCCACCTCAGGACCGCCATGCTGCGCGGCCCGGACAGCGGCACCTCCAGCGGCACCTCCAGCCGCGCTTCCAGCGGCGCCGCGTGGGCGCTCGGCGCCCGGTCCACCCATCGGGACGACATGGTCATCGTCCCGGATCTCACCGCCACGATCCTGGCCAGGACCGGGGTGGCCGCTCCTCCCGTCGTCGTCGGCGTGCCGGTCGAGACCCATGCGGCGGACGGGACCCTGGACGAGCGCGTCGAGGCCCTGCGCGCCGCCGACGTCGCGGGGCAGACGATCCGCGACGCGACCGGCGTCTTCTTCACCTCGCTCGCCATGCTCCAGGTGGTCTTCTACGTCACCGCGTTCCTGCTGCTGCGCCGCCGCGACGGGCTGCCCGCCGTACGGGCCGCCGCCGTGGCGCTCGCCTCGATTCCCGTCTCGACCTACCTGGTCAACCTCACCCCGTGGGCCCGTACGGCACAGCCCGCGGTCACGCTCTTCGCCTCGATCGCGGCGATCGCCGCGGCGCTGACCGTGGTGGCCCTCGCCGGACCGTGGCGGCGGGGCGTGCTCGGCCCGCTGACCGTGATCGCGGCGGCGACCGCGGCCGTGCTGCTCGGCGACCTGCTGACCGGCACGCCCCTGCAGCTCAACAGCCTGATGGGCTACACCGGCGTGGTCGGGGCCCGCTACTACGGCCTGGGCAACATCCCCTTCGCGCTGCTCGCCACGGCAGTGCTGCTCGTCACCACGGCCGCCGCCGACCGGCTGGTCCGAGTGGGCCGCAAGGCCCTCGCGGTGGCCCTGGTCACGGCCCTCGGGGCGTTCGCCATGCTGCTCGACGGCTGGCCCGGGGTGGGCAGCGACTTCGGCGGCGTCATCGCCTTCGTCCCGGGCATCGCGGTCACCGCGCTGATCGTGGCGGGCAAGCGGGTGTCGATCGTCAAGCTGGGCGCCTTCTGCGCCGGAGGCGGCGCCCTGGTGATGGCCATCGCCTACCTCGACTACCTGCGGCCCCCGGCCAGCCAGACGCACCTGGGCCGCTTCGTGGGACAGGTGGCCGACGGCACGTTCCTGCCGGTGATCTCCCGCAAGCTCGGCGCGATGCTCTCCACGCTGCTCAGCCCGAACCTGATGCCCGTGGTGCTCGCCGCGTTCGCGTTCCTCGTCTTCGCGCTGCTGCGGCCGGGGGCGGCGAGCGCCGGCGTGCTGCCGATCGCGTTCGAACGGGCGCCCATGCTCAAGGCGGGCCTGCTCGGCGCGCTCGTGAGCGGCCTGGTCGGCATGCTCGTCAACGACTCGGGGGCCGCGGTGCTGTCCATGGCGCTGGCCCTGGCCGTGCCGCTCGTGCTCAGCGCCGGCATCCGCGCCCTGCAGCACGGCGAGCCCGTCCCGGCCGCCGCCGGATCACCGGGCACGCCGCCGAGCCCCGCGACGGCCTGACGCCGTCCGGGCCCTGGCTCCCGGCCGGTTCCGGCCGGTGCCGGGGAGTCGTCAGGAGGCGGCGGGCCAGGCCTCCGCGAGCAGGTCGCGCGTGTCGCGCAGCAGCTGCGGCAGCACCTTGGTGCGTCCCACCACCGGCATGAAGTTGGTGTCGCCGCCCCACCTCGGCACGACGTGCTGATGGAGGTGGGCGGCGATGCCCGCGCCCGCCACACTGCCCAGGTTCATGCCGACGTTGAAGCCCTGCGCCCCGCTCGCCTTGCGCAGCGCCTGCGTCGCGCGCTTGGTGAACTCGGCCAGCTCCGCCGTCTCGGGCCCGTCGAGGTCGGCGTAGTCGGACACGTGCCGGTAGGGGCAGACCATCAGGTGCCCCGAGTTGTACGGATAGAGGTTGAGCACGGCGAACACGGCCGAGCCCCGGGCCACGATCAGGCCGTCCTCGTCGGAGAGCTTGGGAATCTCACAGAACGGGCAGCCGTCATCCGCGCCGGAGCCGCTGGGCTTGTTCTCGCCCTTGATGTAGGCCATCCGGTGCGGGGTCCACAGGCGCTGGAAGCTGTCGGGAATCCCGGCGCCCGCCTGCTCGATCGGCTCTGAGTCCACGTCCGCGATCTCCTCCGCTCCCGTTGTCCCCGGTGCTGCTGTTGTTCACGGCGCCGCCGTTGTTCACGGCGCCGCCGCCTCCGCGCCGGCGGCACGTGCACCGGCACCGATCTGCACGGTGCTGTGCGCGAAAAACGACACCGGCAGCAGCATATGACCTCGCGGATCTCCTCTCACCGGCCGGGTTGCGCCAGGGCCGCGACCGATATCCGCGGAGGCCGGACGACCTGCTCGATCATGGGGCAGAATGCACCTGCCGGACGCCCAGACCCCCGAGGAGCCGTCACATGAGCGAGGCCGCAGTCGTCGAGGAGCGAGTGGAAGAGCCGACCGGCGCGTACGCCGGGGAGAGCCTCGGCGACCCGGCCGACGTGCCGGCGGAAGCGGCGGCCGATCGGGCGGAGCCGAGGCCGGAGCCTGAGCCGTCCGCGCCGACGCCGAGGCCCGAGGCGCCGACCGCCAACGTGCTCAAGGGCCGGATCAAGGTCGCCGACGAGGTCGTGGAGAAGGTCGCCGCGCTGGCCGCCCTGGAGATCCCCGGCGTCGCCGACCTGGGCGGCGACCTCGAACGCGCCTTTGAATCCGTACGCGACCGCATCGGCGTGGGCTCCAAGCGGGCGACGCAGGGCGTGGCAGCCAAGATCCAGGATCAGCAGGTCTCCATCGACGTGACCATCGTCATCGTGTACGGCCACGTGGTGATGGACGTCGCCACCGAGGTCAAGGTCAACGTCGCCCGCTCGGTGAGCCGGATGCTCGGCATGCACGTGGTCGAGGTCAACGTGACCGTCGACGACGTCCGTCTCCCTGGTGAGGACTCCCCCGCCGAGGCCGCCCAGGCGTCCTGAGCCGGCCGCCCCTGAGACGCCCCGGGCCATGACCGCCCCCGGCCCCGGGGACGCCTCTGGCGCGCGCCGGGAGACCCCTTGGCCGTACTGGCCGTCCCTGCCGGCAACGCGAACGCGGGAGCCCCGGGTGGGGCCCCCGCGTTCTCCGTGTGAGCGGTCAGACCTGGACGCGGCGGCGGACGGCGTCCACGATCTCCTCGATCGCCTGGTCGATCGGCACGGCGTTCTTCTGCTCGCCGCTGCGGTAGCGGAACGAGACCGCGCCCGCGGCGATGTCGTCGTCGCCCGCGAGGAGCATGTAGGGCACCTTCGCCTTCTGGGCGTTGCGGATCTTCTTCTGCATGCGGTCGTCGCTCTCGTCGACCTCGACCCGGATGCCGTGCTCACGCAGCCGCTTGGCGACGTCCTGCAGGTAGGGCACGTGGGCGTCGGCGATCGGGATGCCGACGACCTGCACCGGGGCGAGCCACGCGGGGAACGCGCCCGCGTAGTGCTCGACCAGCACGCCGAAGAAACGCTCGATCGAGCCGAACAGCGCCCGGTGGATCATGACGGGCCGCTGCCGGGTGCCGTCGGGGGCCTGGTATTCCAGCCCGAAGCGCTCCGGCAGGTTGAAGTCGAGCTGGATGGTCGACATCTGCCACGACCGGCCGATCGCGTCCCGGGCCTGCACCGAGATCTTGGGGCCGTAGAAGGCCGCGCCGCCCGGGTCGAGGACCAGCTCCAGCTTCTCGGACTCGGCCACCTCCCGCAGGGTCTGGGTGGCCTCCTCCCAGGTCTCGTCGGAGCCGACGAACTTCTCCGGGTCCTTGGTGGACAGCTCCAGGTAGAAGTCCTCCAGGCCGTAGTCGCGCAGCAGGTCGAGCACGAAGCGCAGCAGCGAGGTGAGCTCATCGCGCATCTGCTCGCGGGTGCAGTAGATGTGCGCGTCGTCCTGGGTCAGGCCGCGTACGCGGGTGAGGCCGTGCACGACGCCCGACTTCTCGTAGCGGTAGACCGTGCCGAACTCGAACAGCCGCAGCGGCAGCTCACGGTAGGACCGCCCGCGCGCCCTGAAGATCAGGTTGTGCATCGGGCAGTTCATCGGCTTGAGGTAGTAGCGCGCGCCCTCCAGCTCCATGGGAGGGAACATGCCGTCGGCGTACCAGTCGAGGTGGCCGGAGATCTTGTACAGGTTGTCCTTCGTGATGTGCGGGGTGTTGACGAAGGAGTAGCCCGCCTCCTCGTGCCGGCGGCGGGAGTAGTCCTCCATCACCCGGCGGATCACGCCGCCCTTGGGGTGGAACACCGGCAGGCCGGAGCCCAGCTCGTCGGGGAACGAGAACAGGTCGAGCTCGGCGCCCAGCTTGCGGTGGTCGCGCTTCTCGGCCTCCTCCAGGAGGTGGAGGTATTCGTCCTGCTTCTCCCGCGACTCCCAGGCGGTGCCGTAGATGCGCTGGAGCTGCGGGTTCTTCTCGCTGCCCCGCCAGTAGGCGCCGCCGGACCGCATGAGCTTGAAGGCCGGGATGACCCGGGTGCTGGGCAGGTGGGGCCCGCGGCACAGGTCCTTCCAGCACAGCTCGCCCGTCTTGGGGTCGAGGTTGTCGTAGATGGTGAGCTGGCCGCCGCCGACCTCGACGTTCGCGCCCTCGGTGGACTCGGCCGCGCCGCCCTTGAGCCCGATCAGCTCCAGCTTGTACGGCTCGGCGGCGAGCTCCTCGCGGGCCTCGTCGTCGCCCACCGGGCGGCGGCGGAAGGTCTGCCCCTGCTTGACGATCTCGCGCATGCGCTTCTCGATGCGCTTGAGGTCGTCGGGGGTGAACGGCTCCCGGACGTCGAAGTCGTAGTAGAAGCCGTTCTCGACCGGCGGGCCGATGCCGAGCTTCGCCTCGGGGAAGATCTCCTGGACGGCCTGGGCCATGACGTGCGCGGTGGAGTGGCGCAGGATGGCGCGGCCGTCGGGGCTGTCGATCGCGACCGGCTCGACCGCGTCGCCCTCGGCGACCTCGGTGGCCAGGTCGCGCAGCTCGCCGTTGATCCGGGCGGCGATCACCGACCTGCCGTCGGCGCCGAGCGCCTCCCCGGCCGTCGTACCCGCCGCCACCACGCGCTCGGCTCCGGCGAGGGTGATGCGTATCTCAAGGGCGGCGGACACGGTGGCTCCTTAGGACAGGTTCGGCGCATGGATCTCGGGGGCCGCGCGCACGCGAGGCGACGGCTCCGGTCGCATCCGATGCTACCGGTGACGCCGCCCAATAATGGCGCGCATCCGCCGCCCCCGCGTGATCTTCCGTGCCGGGCCGGCGGCCGGAGACGGGTCGTCCCTCCGTGAACACGATCTAACAGGGCCAGGTCCAGTCGCGGATCTCGGCGGGGTCCTCGCCGAACTCGCGGGTGTGGGCGCGGGCGCGCAGGCGGGCGTCGGCCATGCGCTGGCGCAGGTGGGCCGCACGGCTGCCCAGGCCGGGCACCCGGTCGATCACGTCCATCACCAGATGGAAGCGGTCGATGTCGTTGAGCATCGCCATGTCGAACGGCGTGGTCGTGGTGCCCTCCTCCTTGTAGCCGCGCACGTGCAGGTTGTCGTGCCCCGTACGGCGGTAGGTCAGGCGGTGGATCAGCCACGGATAGCCGTGGAAGTCGAAGATGATCGGCTTGTCCGTGGTGAACAGCGCGTCGAACTCGGCGTCGGGCAGGCCGTGCGGGTGCTCGGAGGCGGGCTGCAGCCGCATGAGGTCGACCACGTTGACCACGCGGATCCGCAGCTCGGGCAGGTGCTCGCGGAGCAGCGCGGCGGCGGCGAGGGTCTCCAGCGTGGGCACGTCGCCGGCGCAGGCGAGCACGACGTCGGGGTCGGTGCCCTCGTCGGTGGACGCCCAGGGCAGGATGCCCAGCCCGCGGGTGCAGTGGACGACGGCCTCGTCCATGCTCATCAGGTCGAGCACGGGCTGCTTGCCGGCGACGACGACGTTGACGTAGTCGCGCGAGCGCAGGCAGTGGTCGGCGACCGACAGCAGGGTGTTGGCGTCCGGCGGCAGGTAGACGCGGACGACCTCGGCCTTCTTGTTGGCGACGACGTCGAGGAAGCCGGGGTCCTGGTGGCTGAAGCCGTTGTGGTCCTGGCGCCAGACGTGCGACGACAGCAGGTAGTTGAGCGAGGCGACCGGCCGGCGCCAGGGGATCTTGCGGGAGGACTCCAGCCACTTGGCGTGCTGGTTGAACATCGCGTCCACGATGTGGATGAACGCCTCGTAGCAGTTGAACAGCCCGTGCCGGCCGGTGAGCAGGTAGCCCTCCAGCCAGCCCTGGCACTGGTGCTCGCTGAGCACCTCCATGACCCTGCCGCCCGGGCCGAGGTTCTCGTCGGTCGGCAGCAGTGCGGCCTCCCACTCCTTGCCCGTCGCCTCGTAGACGGCGGACAGGCGGTTGGAGGCGGTCTCGTCGGGGCCGAGCAGCCGGAAGTTCTCCGGGTTGGCCGCGATGACGTCGCGCAGGAACGTCCCGAGGACGCGGGTCGGCTCGCTGGAGGCCGCCGCCGGGGCCTTGACCTCGACCGCGTAGTCGCGGAAGTCGGGCAGCACGAGCGGGCGCAGCAGCTCACCGCCGTTGGCGTGCGGGCTGGCGCTCATCCGCAGCGGCCCGTCCGGCACCGTCCGCGTGATCGCCTCGACCGGCCGCCCGGCGGCGTCGAACAGCTCCTCCGGCCGGTAGGAGCGCATCCACTCCTCCAGCATCGCCAGGTGCGCCGGGTTGTCGCGCACACCGGCGAGCGGCACCTGGTGGGCCCGCCAGGTGCCCTCGACCGGGAGCCCGTCGACCTCGCGTGGCCCGGTCCAGCCCTTCGGCGTACGCAGGATGATCATCGGCAGCGGGCCGCGGTCGGCCAGCTCGTCGAAGACGGTGTCGAGGGTCGCGGCCATGAGCCCGTGCATCTCGGCCGGTTCATGCCCGGAGACGATGTGGGGGCGGTAGCCGTACCCCTCGAAGAGCTTGACCAGCTCGTCCTCGGGGATCCTGGCCAGCACGGTGGGGTTGGCGATCTTGTAGCCGTTCAGGTGGAGGATCGGCAGGACCACCCCGTCGGTGTCCCGGTTGAGGAACTTGTTGGAGTGCCAGCCGGTGGCGAGCGGGCCGGTCTCGGCCTCGCCGTCGCCGACGATGCAGGCCACCGCCAGGCCGGGGTTGTCGAAGGCCGCGCCGTACGCGTGGGAGAGGGCGTAGCCGAGCTCGCCGCCCTCGTGGATGGAGCCCGGAGTCTCGGGGGCGACGTGGCTGGGAATGCCACCGGGGAAGGAGAACTGGCGGAAGAGCCTGCGCATGCCCTCGGCGTCCTGGGTGATGTGGGGGTAGCGCTCGGTGTAGGTGCCTTCGAGCCACGCGTGGGCGACCGCCGCCGGTCCGCCGTGACCGGGGCCGGCGATGTAGATCATGTCCTGGCCGCGCTCCCGGATGATCCGGTTGAGGTGGGCGAAGCAGAAGTTGAGCCCGGGCGTGGTGCCCCAGTGGCCGAGGAGCCGCGGTTTGATGTGCTCGGGACTGAGCGGCTCGGTCAGCAGCGGGTTGTCCATCAGGTAGATCTGGCCGACGGACAGATAGTTCGCGGCCCGCCAGTAGGCGTCGATGTTCCCGTATGCGTCCATGCCCCTGACACTTTCCCAGCGGGAGCGGCCGAACCAGGGTCTTTCGCCCGCAAATCAGCGTGCCGACCGACCGGTAGTCTTGGCCGCATGTCCGGCACCCGTTGGCTCGACGAGGACGAGCAGCGCATCTGGCGTGCCTATCTGCGGACGAGCCAGCTCCTGCAGGAGGCCCTCGAACGGCAGTTGCAGCGCGACTCGGGCATGCCGCACGCCTACTACATGATCCTCGTGGTGCTCTCGGAGTCGCCCGGGCGGACCATGACGATGACGGAGCTGTCCGCCATGCTCCAGTATTCGGTCAGCCGCCTGTCGCACGCCGTCTCCCGGCTGGAGGAGAAGGGCTGGGTGCGGCGGGTCAAGCGGCCGGAGGACCGGCGCACGACCGTCGCCGAGCTCACCGACGAAGGCTTCGCCGCGCTCGCGGAGGCGGCGCCGGGCCACGTCGAGGAGGTCCGCCAGGTGCTGTTCGATCCCCTCACCCCCGGCCAGGTGCGGCAGTTCGGCGAGATCCTCGACACGATCCTGTCCGCCTTCGAGTGCCGGCGGGCCGAGGAGGCCGAGCGCTTCCGCGCGCTCGACGTCACCGCTCAGTAGTGGTCCCCCCAGTGACCACGGCCCGAGGCCACCTCTCCGGCCCGGGGAGGCCGGTAGGAGGTGGTCGGCGGGGGGTGGTCGGCCGGGCGCGGTGCGGGGGGTGGCCGGTTCAGTTCTTCGGGTTGCGCCGCGCGATGGCGGCGTTGAGCGCGGTGGCGAAGACCGTCCACCCGGCGTACGGCAGCAGCAGGAGCCCGGCCGTGCGGTCCTCGCGCAGAAGGCGGCGGGTCAGCAGCGCGTTCGACACGTTGAGCACGAGGATCTCGGCGAGCGCGAGGCGGGGGTTGCGCGCCCTGAAGAACAGTGGCGTCCAGGCCGTGTTGAGCATGAGGTTCGCCGCGAGCGCCCGCCGCAGGGCCGGCCGGGAGCCGTCGTCCGCCCGCGACAGCGCGCGGGCGGAGGCGTAGGCGATCGAGGCGTACAACGGCGTCCAGACCAGGCCGAACGCCTGTGGCGGCGGCTGCCAGGAGGGCTTGCGCAGGCGGGCGTACCAGCCGGAGCGGGCGTCGGTGGACAGGCCGCCTACAGTGGCGGCGGCGGTCACGGCGAGGGCCGTGCCCAGCAGCGTCTTCTTCGATGTGCGTCTCATGGGTCTTCCCTCTGCCCCCGCGACCGCGTTCAAGACGCGTGATCAGGCCGCCGGTCGCAGCAGGGTGGACAGGCGGTGCAGGCCGCGTGCCGTACGCGCCTTGACCGTGCCGAGCGGGACGTGCAGGTGCTCGGCGATCTCCCGCTGGGTCAGGTCTGCGTAGTAGGCCAGCTCGATCGCCTGGCGCTGCACCTGGGGCAGCGCTGCCAGCGCGCGGCGGATCCGGTCGCGGTCGGCGAGCTCGTCGCCGACCATCCGCCCGTCATGCCCCGTGGGGTCGGGGACCGCCTCCAGCGGCACCGTGGCGGGCGTACGCGCCCGCAGGTGGTCCACCGCCCGGTTGCGGGCGATGCCGAACAGCCAGGCGGGGAGGCTCCGGGCCGGGTCGAATCGGTGGCGGAAGCGCCACACCTCGGTGAAGACGACCTGGAGCACGTCCTCCACGTCCTGGGGTGGCACGAGTCTGTGCAGGTAGGAGCGCACGGCCGGGGAATGCACCCGGTAGCACTCCCCAAGCGCTCCGATGTCCCCCGCGGCTAGGCGGAACTCCAGGGTCTCCTCCATCGGGCCCCCTTCGGCCACAAACCTATTCAAAACCTATTCATAGCTGCCCACGTTCGAAGCGGACAACCATGGGGGCCGAAGGCTGGTTCAAAAACGCATCAAAGGCGCAGAATCACCGCAGAGTGGTCATTACCGCCGAGATGGCGTCACGAAACGTGTTCACCCGGATGACATGCGTAGGCAGGCCGTCCCACCATCCGGGACCGCCGGCCACGACGCGGCAGGCGGGACGCAGCCCCGGCAGACCCGCCAGCGGGGCCGGATCGCCCGTCTCCCGGATCTGCGACCACACGAACACCGCCGCGGGACCGAGACGGCGCATCGCGTCCGCCAGCGCGGCGTACGGCGTGCGCGCCCCGAGCACGCGGGTCTCCACCCCGAGCGCGCCGAGCGCGGCGGCCAGCGCGTGGATCGGCAGCGCGTGCTGCTCCTCCTCCGCACCGGCCAGCAGGACAGGACGGGGATGCACGGGCGAGGGCGCACGCGCCGCGAACCGCGCCAGCGCGGCCTGGAGCCGGTCGGAGAACAGGTGCTCGACGTCGATCCCGGCGCCCGTGTCGCGCTGCCTGCGGGTGACGGCCGCGAACACCGGCAGCACGAGCCGCTCCCAGGTCCACACCACGCCGTGCGCGGCCAGCGCCGTGTCCAGCGCCGCGCTCACGGTCGCGACGTCCAGCGCCGCCGCCGCCCGGGCCAGCATGACCGCCGACGGCAGTCCGGGCTCCCCGCCCGCGCGTGCGGCGGAGGCGGGCGGCGCCGCGCTCTCCGGCGGCCTGGAGAGCCCGGACGGCCTGGAGAACTCGGACGACCTGGAGAACTCGGACGACCTCGGGGAGTGCGCCTGCGCCGGGGAGTCCGACGGCCCGGGCGGCGTGGCCGTGGTGGGAGCCCTCTCCCGCGACGGCCGCTCCCCGGAGGCGGGCCGCGTCCGCAGCGCCTGCCTGGCGGCGTCGGCCGGCGGCATGCCGGTCCGGATCAGCCGGTTCATCTCCTGCAGACGGCGCAGGTCCGCGTCGTCGTAGCGGCGGTGCCCGCCGGGGCTGCGCCTGCTCGGGCCGATGCCATATCGGAGGTTCCACGTGCGCAGCGTGGACGCGGGCACGCCGAGCCGCCGGGAGACGGCCCCGATGCCGTAGCCCGGTTCCTCGCCGGCACCCGGGTTCTCACCGGCCGCCGGCCCGCCCTCGCGCGTCACGTGCTCACCCCGTCCGGTCGTCGCCGCGGCCCCGCGCGCGGCGCCTGTGCCCGCCCCTGACCTTGTTTCGGCCCGGGCGCCCGGCACGGATGCAACCGCCGGAGCGGGCGGGCGCGAAAACTCTACTGACGGCGCCGCCGATCACCGTAACGATCCGAGGAGCAGTGCGCATGCCGACGTTGACCCAGCCCGCCGGGGCCGACCTGCTCCCGGGCAAGCGATCCTGCCTCCTGGCGCCGGCGCCCGAGCGGGCGGACCACCCGGGAGCGGCGCCGCCGGACCCGCTTCCGGGGACCGGCGAGGCGCCGGCTTCGGGTGGCTCCGCCGATCCCGCTCCCGATGGGGCGCGCCGATGAGCGCGGGCGGGCCGGTCGTGGTGATCGGCGCCGGGCTGGGCGGCCTGTCCGCCGCGATGCGCCTGGCCGGGGCGGGCCGCGAGGTGACGGTCGTGGAGGCCGCCGACGTGCCGGGCGGCTGCTGCGGCACGGCGGCCCTGGGCCCGCACCGCGTCGACACCGGCCCATCGGTGCTGACCATGCCGGGGGTGCTGGCCGACACCTTCGCGTCCGCCGGGCAGGATCTGGAGCGCTGGCTCCCGCTGCGGCGGCTCGACCCGTACTACCGGCTGACCTTCCACGACGGATCGCGGCTCGACGTGGTGGCGGGGGCCGACGCGATGGCCGAGCGGGTGCGGGCGCTGTGCGGGCCCGAGGAGGCCCGGCGCTACCTGCGGTTCCGGCATCTGCTGGGAGAGCTGTTCGAGGCCGAGTGGAGCACGTTCATCGACCGGGACATGACCCGGCTGGGCGCGCTGGCCCGGCCGTACGCGCTGGCGCGGCTGGCCGCGCTCGGCGGCTTCCGCCGGCTCGACGGGCTCGTGCGGCGTCACCTCACCGACGAACGGCTGATCAGGGCGCACACGTTCCAGGCGCTGTACGTCGGCCTGTCGCCGCGCCGCGCCCTCGGCGTGTACGCGGTGATCGCCCACATGGACACGGTCGGCGGGGTCTACTTCCCCCGGGAGGGCGGCATGCACGCCGTCCCCCGGGCCATGGCCGCCGCCGCGGAGAAGGCCGGGGCGGTCTTCCGCTACGGCGTGCGGGCCACGCGGATCGAGACCGACGGCGCGGGGGTCGTCGCGGTGCGCCTCGACACCGGCGAACGGCTCGCCGCCCGGCACGCCGTGGTGGCCTGCGACCTGGTCCGGGCGCACGGCCGGAAGGGCGGCGACGGCCTGCTGCCGGAGGAGGCGGCCGACTGGCGGCTGCGCCGGCCCCGTTTCTCCCCTTCGTGCCTGGTGGCGCACTTCGCGCTCGACCGGCGCCCGGACGGCCAGGCCCATCACACGCTGCACTTCGGGCGGGAGTGGGAGCCGACGTTCGCGGCGCTCGATGCGGGCAGGCCACAGCCGGACCCGAGCCTGCTGGTGACCTGCGCGGACGACCACGCCCCCGACCCCGGGCCTGATACTCACGGGCGGCACGACCATCGCCCGGCCGTGCTCAGCGTGCTGGAACCCACCCCGAACACCCGCAGCGGCGCCGACTGGGCCTCACTCACCCCCCGTCTCGTGGACCGCATGACGAGCCGGCTCGCCGACCTCGGATATGGCGATCTGTCCGGCGCGCCCCGGCTGGTGTTCGATCCCCCCGGATGGCGGCGGCGCGGCCACTCGGCCGGCACGCCCTTCGCGCTCGACGCCCGGTTCACCCAGACCGCGTGGTTCCGCCCGTCCGGCGCGGCCCGGCGGGTCCCCGGCCTCCACTTCGCCGGTATGTACACGGCTCCCGGTGTCGGAGTGCCCCCCGTCCTGATCTCCGGCCGCCTGGCCGCCGAACGCATCCTGGAGAGCACCCCATGAGCACGCTGAGCACGCCGTCCCTGGCGTCGGCCGCGACGCTGACGGCCGGCTACGAGCGGTGCCGCAGGCTGCACGCGAGCTACGGCCGCTCGTACTACCTGGCCACCCGCCTGCTGCCCGCCTGGAAACGGCCGCACGTCCACGCGTTGTACGGCTTCGCCCGCTACGCCGACGAGATCGTCGACTCGCTCGCGATGACCGGCGACCGGGCCGCGGCGCTGGAGCGCCTGTCCTCCCGGCTCGCCGCCGCGCTGGACGGCGACCGCGTCCACGATCCCGTGCTCCCCGCGTTCACGCACACGGTGCGGGCGTTCGGGATCGACCAGGCCGACGTGCGGGCGTTCCTCGCGTCGATGCGCGCCGACCTCACCGTGGACCGGTACGCGACGTACGACGACCTGCTGGGCTACATGGAGGGATCGGCCGCGGTCATCGGGACGATGATGCTGCCGGTGCTGGAGGCCCTGCCGGGCGAGGAGGCACGGGCCCGCGAGCCCGCCCGCCAGCTCGGGCTGGCCTTCCAGCTCACGAACTTCATCCGCGACGTCCGCGAGGACCTGGCGCGGGGCCGCGTCTACCTGCCGCTGTCGGATCTGGACAAGTTCGGCGTGACCGAGGCCGACCTGGCCGCGCCGTACGCCACTCCCGCGGTGCGGGAGCTGGTGGCCTACGAGTGCGACCGCGCCCGCGACCACTACAGGCGGGCCCGTGAGGGGATCGAGCTGCTCGCGCCGTCGTCGCGGCCGTGCATCAGGGCGGCGTACGAGCTGTACGGCGGCATCCTGGACGAGGTCGAGGCGGCCGGGCACGACGTGCTGGCGAGGCGGGCCAGGGTCGGACGGCGGCGCAGGCTCGCGATCTTCGGCAGGCACCTGCTGGCCGCGCGCGCCGCCGCGCAGGCCGAGCTCCGCGTGGGGGTGGCCTGACGTGGCTCCCGGGCAGGAGGCCACACCGGGCGCCACACCGGGCGCCACACCGGGCGCCCCTGCGAGCGCCACGGCGGGCCCCGGTCCGGTGCCGGGGCCGAGGATCCCCGCCCGCGAGCCGGACGCGGCCTCCCGGCCGGTCGTCGTGGACGCCATGGGCGGAGACCACGGGCCCGCGGAGATCGTGCGGGGCGCGGTCGCGGCGTGGCGGGAGCACGGCGTGCCGGTCGTCCTCGTCGGCCAGGCCGGGGTCGTGCACGCGGAGCTGGCCCGGCTCGGGGCGGCGGGCGAGATCGACGTCGCGCACGCCGCCGACGTCGTCCCGATGACCGAGCGGGGCGCGGGCGCGGTCCGCATGGGAAGCTCCAGCCTGGCCGTCGGCTTCGATCTCGTACGGGAGGGGGCCGGCGCGGCCTTCGTGTCGGCGGGGTCCACGGGCGCCGTGGTCGCCTGCGCGGTCGACCGGCTGGGCACCGCGCCCGCCGTGCTGCGTCCCGCGCTGGCCGTGGCGCTGCCGACGACGGCGGGCGGCGCCACCGTGCTGATCGACGCCGGCGCGACGGTGGACCCGACGCCCGAGATGATCGCCCAGTTCGCGCTGCTCGGGGCGTCGTACGCGCAACTCGTGCTGGGCGTGGCCGACCCGCGCGTCGGGCTGCTGTCGATCGGCGCGGAGCCCGGCAAGGGTAACCGGCTGACCCGCCGGGCCGAGACCCTGCTGCGGGGCCTGCCGCTGCGTTTCCACGGCACCGTCGAGGGCGGCGACGTGCTCACCGGGGCCGTCGACGTGATCGTCACCGACGGCTTCACCGGCAACATCGTGCTGAAGAACGTGGAGGGGACCGTGCGCGCCACGCTCGCCCTCGTGGCGGCGCAGGACGTGGGCGCGACCGACTGCCTCGGGCGGGTGGCGCGGCGCTACGCCCCAGAGACGCACGGCGGCGCGGCCCTGCTCGGGCTCACCCGCACCGTCGTCGTGGCGCACGGCTCCTCCCGCGCCGCGACCATCGCCAGGGCCTGCGTGGTGGCGCGCGACCTGGCCGTGGGCGAGATCGTGGCCCGGCTCGGCGACCGGCTCGCCATCCACCCCGGGCGGTGACCTCCTGCGCTCACGAGCTTGTCCCGGCCTGCGGGATCGCTCAGCGATCGGCAGGCGAATCGCGGAGGGGGTCGCGCCCGTCCCAGGTGCCCTCGCTCGCGTAGGGGACGAACCGGGCGAACAGCTCCTCGGAGTACCAGTCGTGGGCACGGACCCGCGCGACGACCTCGCGGTGCGCCCGCCCGGCGTAGGCGAACGCGCGTACGGCGGCGGCGTCGCGCCACAGCGAGAAGGTGGCCTGCCTGGCGACCGGCCACTCCCCCAGCCCGACGGAGGCGAGGCAGCCCCCCTGTGCCCGCAGCGACCGGTCGACGGCGGGTGCGGACCGGTAGAACGCCGGCAGCCGCGACGGCCGGATCGACGCCCGGGTCAGCACCGCCACCGGGCCGCGGTGCGGCTCGTCGCCGGGGCCGCCCGTCACTGGCACGAACGGCTCGACGCCGTTCCAGCGTCCGCGCGATGCCATCGGCGCGAGCCGTACGTGCCAGGTCTCGACCGCCTCGCGCCGCCACCTGCCGGGGATCGGCGAGCGGGCCAGGAACTCCTCCGCCGCCTGCTCGTCCCGCCAGACGGCGAGCAGCGCCCAGCGGCGCAGGTCGGCGCCGAGGGTCGTCGACGGCCCCCGGCCCGTGCCGAGCAGCCGCCAGAACAGCAGCCCCCCGGTGCGGCGCAGCACCGGACGGTCGAAGGCCATGTGACGCATCGCCCCCCGGCCGGCGTATCTGTGGAGGTGGAACGTGACGACGCTCCCGCCGCTCGTCCCCATGCTGGTGGCGCTCATCGGCGGCTACCTTCTCGGCTCGATTCCGGTGGCGGTGCTGGTCGCGGGACGGCGAGGAGTCGATCCCCGGGAGGTGGGCGACCGCAACCCCGGCTTCTGGAACGTGCGCGAACGGCTCGGCCGCCGGGCGTCCGTGCCGGTCTTCGCCGGTGACATGGCCAAAGGCGTGCTCGCCGGGCTGCTCGGCCTGCTGGCGGCGGGCGGGCACACGACCGGGCCGGGAGTGGTCGCCGGGCCGAGCGCCCCGGCGGCGTACCTGGCCGTGGGGGCCGCGATGATCGGGCACGCCTGGCCGGTCTTCGCCGGGTTCCGCGGCGGGCGGTCGGTGCTGACCTTCACCGGTGGCATCGCGGTGATCTGCCCGCCCGCGTTCCTGCTCGCGCTCGCCGTAATGGGGGTGACGTTCCTGCTCACCCGGTCGTTCGCGATCGGGGCCAGGGCAGGGGTCTTCGCGATCCCGCTGCTGCAACTGCCGTTCGCGCCGATCGGCCACGTCGCCGCGACCGGCGCGCTGATGTGCCTCATCGGGCTGCGGTTCGGTCAGGCGGCCCTGGCCGCGCGCCGCACGTGACGGCGTCGGCGCGGCCCAGGCCGTACGCGCGGCTCCGCCAGGTCCTGACCGGCCGCAGCGTCGCCTGCGTGAGCCGTACGGCGGTGGCCGGATCGAGCAGGAACGACAGCAGCACGCCCGCGCCGGGCCGGGCGTAGCTGCGCCGCAGCGCGGTGGCGAGCAGCAACCGTACGGCGAGCAGCGCCAGGTCGAGCCGGGTCGGCCGCCCGGCGGCCAGGCGGAGCGCGGGCAGCGCGGCGGCGAGCCAGACGACGGCGAGATCGGCCGCCTGCCAGGCGGGGCGGGTGACGTCGCGCAGCGGCAGCGAGCGCCCCCACTCCCGCCACGCCTCGGCCGCCGACTCGTGCATGTCCACCTCCAGCAAGCCGCCCGCGTCGAGGAAGCCGACCCTCCAGCCGTCGGCGGCCAGGGCCCGTGCGAGGGCGACGTCGTCGGTCATGTGGCCGCGCACGCGGGCGAAGCCGTCGGCCCGCCGCATCGCCTCACGCCGGAAGGCCAGGCACTGGCCGTTCGCGACCACCCGGTGGGGCGGCGGCGGGACCGGCGGCCCGATCGGGCCGAACCGGTAGACCAGCGTGGCGAGGAACGACGCGTGCAACGCCTGCTCGGCGAGGCCGTCGCAGACGAAGCGCGGGCCCGCGCTGACCAGGTCGTGCTCCGCGAGTGCGGCGGCGAGCGCGCCGAACAGGCCGGGCCGGGGCCGGGTGTCGGCGTCCAGGGTGACCACGATCTCGCCGTGTGCCTCCTCCAGCCCCTGGTGCAGCGCCCACTGCTTGCCCACCCAGCCCTCCGGCAGCGGGCGTCCGCGCACCACCGTCGCCCCGTACGCGGCGGCGAGCCGGGCGGTGCCGTCCGAGGACTCGTCGTCCACCACGATCACCTCGGTGACGGCGGGATCGGCCAGGACCGCCCGCAGGCAGGGGCCGAGCCGCCGCTCCTCGTCCCTGGCCGGGATGACCACCGAGATCCCCGGACTTCCGGCACCCGGTTTTCCGCCGCCTGATGTCGTGCCCCCGCCGATCCACGCCGCCCGGCCGGCGACACCGCCCGGGGGCGCGTCACCGGGGAATTCCCCGGGCGCGGGCGCGGTGAGCGGAGGGAGGCGCCGGCGACCACGCGCGAGCCGCGCCAGCACGACGACGGCCGCGACGGCCTGGGCCACGGCGAGCACGCGCGCGGCGGCCCCGGCCCGTGGCCGCCGCGGAGCGGGTTTTCCGGTCGTCGTGGTCGCCTCGGCCTTCACCGGGCTGCCTTACCCGGGTGCCGGGCGGAACGGGGGAAGTCGCCGCGCACCAAGGCGGCCACGATCCGCCCGCCCATGGCCACCAGGGGCAGCCCGCCTCCCGGATGCACGGACCCGCCGACGAGGTAGAGCCCGCGCCGTGGCCCCCGGTTGCCGGGGCGGCGGAACGGGGCGAACGGCCCGCCGTACGCGCCCCCGTAGATCGCCCCGCCCCACGCGCCGTACCGGTCCCGCAGGTCGGCCGGGGTCAGCAGGTCGAGGAAGCGCAGCCGTCCGGACAGGTCGTGCCCCCGGCTCGCCAGCCGTTCGAGCACCAGCTCCGCGTACGCCTCGGGCGGCCTAGGCCAGCGCGCGGGGTCGCCGGCCGGGACGTTCACCAGCATGCTCCAGCTCTCCGCGCCGGGGGGAGCCTGGGTGTCGTCCGTCACCGCTGGGCAGCCGATGTAGACCGTGGGATCCTCCGGCGGACGCCGCCGCTCGAAGATGTCGCCGAACTCGCGCCGATAGTCGGCGGAGAACACCACCGAATGATGCGGCAGGCCCTCGGTCCGCCCCTCCACGGCGGCGAGCATCAGGAAGGCGGACGACGACAGGCCCAGCCGGGCGATGCGGCGCAGCCGGGTGCGGTCGGGCAGGAGCCGCCCGTACAGGGCGGCCGCGTCGGCGTTGACGATCACGATGTCGGCCCTGACCACCTCGCCGGGAGCCGTACGGACGCCGACGACCCGCTCCGCGTCGGCGAGGATCTCGGTGATCTCGGTCTCCAGCCGGACCTCGACGCCCGCCTTGTCGAGCGAGGCGGCCAGCGCCTCGGCGAGGCGGGGCAGCCCGCCCCGCACGTACCATCCGCCGTCACCGTGCTCGATGGCGGGGACGCAGCCCAGGGCGGCGGGCGCACGGTAGGGGTTCGAGCCGGCGTAGGTGGCGTAGCGGCCGGCGTACTGGCGCAGACGGGGGTCCCGGAAGAAGCGGCACGCGAGACCGTGCAGGGTGCGGCCCGGCGCGACCGCGAGCAGGTCGCCCGGCCGGGGGCGTGGGAGGGGTCTGCCCGGCCGCCCACCGGCAGGGCCGCCCGACGGGCCGCCCGACGGGCGACCGCCCGGCCGGAACGGCGGCTCTACGACGGGCCCGGACAGCGGGCCCGCGAAGAAGGTGCGCGTGGAGGCGTCCAGGCAGCGCTCGGCCCAGCGGTGGAAGGCCCGCCAGCCCCGGCCCTCGCCGGGCGCGAGCCGGTCCACCGCCTCCGCCGTACGCCCCGGGTCGCGGTAGGTGGACAGGGTCGAGCCGTCCGCGAAGCGATACCGGCACAGCTCGTCGAGTTCGAGCAGGTCGAGCGGCACGCCGAGGTCGAGGAAGAGGCCGGGCAGCGTGAGGAGCGAGGGGCCGATCGAGAACGTGAAGCCGTCTCGCCTGTGCTCGGCCAGCTTGCCGCCGAGCCGGGGCAGCCGCTCGTGGATCCGCACGTCGTGCCCGTCCCGCGCGAGCAGCAGAGCGGCCACCATGCCGCCGACGCCGCCCCCGACCACGATCACCTCCGCCATGCGCACCCCCAGGCGAGCAGGGCGAAGGCGCCCATCGCGAGCCCTCCGGCGGCGGCCACGAACGGATCGGGCGGCCGGAAGACCACGGCGAAGCCGACGGTCTCCATCAGCGCCATGACCGTGTAGAGCGCGACGAGCCCGGTCGTCCCCGCCGCCTCGGCGCCGGTCACGGGCCGGTCGGCGGCGGGACGGCCGGTGATGCGGTCGAGCAGCGCCATGACCAGGAAGGAGACCAGCAGCCAGCCGGCGAAGTTGGTGAGCGGGACCCCGCGGTAGGGTCCCGGCTCCGCCCAGACCCACAGCCCGAGCCCGAGCATCTGCGGGTCGAGGAACAGGTCCCACGCGGTGAGCGCCAGGGCTCCGGCGAGGATCGGCGCCATCCGGCCGCGCGGCGCCACGCGGCGGGCGACGGCGTGTGCGGCCAGACCCATGCCGCCCCAGGCGATGGCGACGATCAGCGGGACGCCGCCCGGCCGCGGCCACAGAACGTCGGTGTAGCGGTAGTCGCCGAAGGGCAGGCCCGTCCTGGTGCCGATCCATTCGGCGGCATAACCGGCCGCCACCGCCGCCGTGAACGCGCCCGCCGCCCTGCGCGGGGTGTACGCCGCCGCCGCGAAGGCGAGCGCGCCCACCGCGAGCAGCACCACGACCGCGGTGGTGAGGCGCGGGTCCTGGGGCCGCAGTCCCGTCGCGATCTGGGCGGCCACCATCGCGGCCAGCGCGACCACGCCGGCCGCGTTCGGCCACGCGCCCGCCGGGCGGGGCGTCCGCGGCGCTTCCGGCTCGGACGACATCCCGGAGGACGCTCCGGACGACGGCCCTGGTGATGGGCCGGGTGACGGGCCGGGTGACGGGCCGGGTGATGGGCCGGGTGACGGGCCGGAGGGCGCTCCGGGGAGTTCCGGCCCGCTCGACGAACGCCGGGGCGGCCGGGCTCCGCGCCGTTCGGGTGGCGTGCCATCAGCCTTGGCCGCGCTCTTCGCCGCGTTCTTCCGTGCGGCCTCCCACGTCTCCACGTAGGGTCATTCGAGCGCGTCCCCCTGATCGGATGCGCTCCGGCCCCACTTGGGCGCCCGGTGGAACCCGGCTACACCGGCCGGGCCGTCACCAGCGGTGGTGGACCTGCGGGCGGATCAGGTCGTCGTAGACCTGGCGGACCGCGTCGTGGGTCTCGGCCGGCAGCGGCGGGAACTGCGCCGCCGCGGCGTTGGCCTCGGCCTGTCCGGGGTTGCGGGCACCGGGGATCACGACGCTGACCCCGGGCTGGTCGATGATCCAGCGCAGGGCGAACTGCGCCATCGTCATGCCCTCGGGCACGAGACCACGCAGCCGCTCGACCGCCTGGAGGCCCACGCCGTACTCGACGCCGGAGAAGGTCTCGCCGACGTCGAACGCCTCGCCCTGACGGTTGAAGTTGCGGTGGTCGTCCTCGCCGAAGACCGTCTGCGGGCCGTACTTGCCCGACAGCAGGCCGCTCGCCAGCGGCACCCGGGCGATGATGCCGACTCCGGCCTTCTCCGCGGCGGGCAGGACCTCGTCCAGCGGCTTGAGCCGGAAGGCGTTGAGGATGATCTGCACGGTCGCCACGCCGGGGCGCGCGATCGCGGTCAGCGCCTCGGCCACCGTCTCGACGCTCACGCCGTACGCGGCGATGCGGCCCTCGGCGACCAGCGTGTCGAGCGCGTCGAAGACCTCGTCGGTCTCGAAGACGGCGCTCGGCGGGCAGTGGAGCTGCACCAGGTCGAGCGTGTCGACGCCCAGGTTGGCCCGGGAGCGGTCGGTCCAGGCGCGGAAGTTGTCCAGCGTGTAGACGTCGGGCGTCTGCTGCACCCTGCGGCCCATCTTGGTGGCCACGGTCAGGCCGGGCCGCTCCTTGATGAGCTTCCCGATGATCTTCTCGCTGCGGCCGTCGCCGTACACGTCGGCCGTGTCGATGAGGGTGGTCCCCGCGTCGACCGCGGCGTTGAGAGTGGCCAACGCGTCGGCCTCGCTCACCTCGCCCCAGTCGGCCCCGAGCTGCCACGCTCCCAGCCCGACCACGCCGACCTGCCTGCCCGTCCTGCCCAACACGCGCTGTTCCATGGGGTCTGATCGTAGCGGGGCACTTCAGGCGGAGGCCGATCCACCCGCCAGATGGTGCACGAACCAGTCGCGGGCGAGCCTTGCGACCGTCTCCAGCGCGCCCGGCTCCTCGAACAGGTGCGTGGCGCCCGGCACGATCTCCAGCCGGACCGGCGCTGTCATCGCCCGCATCGCCTCCCTGTTGAGGTCGAGGACGACGGAGTCACGCCCCCCTACGATCAACAGCGTCGGCTGGCGCACCGAGCGGAGCGCGCCTCCCGCGAGGTCGGGCCTGCCGCCCCGGGACACCACCGCCCTGACCAGGCCGGGCCGCGTCGCCGCGGCGACGAGCGCGGCGGCGGCGCCCGTGCTCGCGCCGAACAGGCCGACGGGCAGGCCGCCGACGACCTCGTCCTCGGGCAGCCGGTCGGCCAGCGCGCCCACCCGGTCGGCGAGCAGGCCGATGTCGAAGCGCAGGTGGCCGGTGAACGCGTCGACGCGTTCCTCCTCCACGGTGAGCAGGTCGGCCAGGACGGTGGCCAGCCCGGCCCGCTGCAACTCCCTGGCGACGTATCGGTTGCGCGGGCTGTGCCGGCCGCTTCCGCTGCCGTGGGCGAACAGCACCGCTCCCCTGGCATCCCTGGGGACCGCCACGTCGGCGTCGAGCACGACGTCGCCGACCGGCATCCGTACGCTGAGTTCCACATCGCTCATGACGCCCGCCCCCCTCGGCCGTGCCCGGCTCGGCGGCGCCGTACGACATCAGGATGACGCCGCACAACCAGGACAGCGCTGGACAATCGGGGGCCGTACCCCGGGCCGGCCCAGACAAACCGGGACAACTCTCGGCAAACCAGGAACGACGCGTCAGGCGCGGCGTGAGCGCAGCGCCTTGAGCACCCGCACGCCGCCGTCCTCCCCGGCGCGCGCGCCGTCCACCAGGCGCCGGTATTCCTCCGACTCCATGGGACACAGCGCGATGCGTCCGTCCCGGTCGAACAGCAGGCCCCAGCCGTGTCTCTTCGCCAGCGGCGACGACCTCAGGCACGCCTGGGGACGGGAGAAGAACTCCTTCCTGAGCTCCGCGCGCCGCTCGGCGGGCAGGTCCGCCGACAGGTCCTGACGGCGCAGCCAGGTCTCGAACAGCACGTCCTCCTGCGTCAGGCCGTACGGCGCGCCGGAGATCAGCTCGTACTGGAGGACGGCGACGGTGGGTTTGCCGCCTCGGCCCCGGGGCACCTCCGCGGCGGTCACCGGGCAGTCGTCGGCGACCGCGATGAGCGTCGAGTAGTAGTTCAGATCCTCGGGCATGGCTCCACTATGCCCGAGGAGATCGCCGGCTTTCCTCACTCCGGTCGCACATGGAAGACCTGCGGAGGGCCGCGGGCGGGCGGGGCTCCTCGATGAGACGCACCTCTTCCGGCAGCCCGTCCACGTGCACCTCGCCGCTGTCCTCCCGGGCCTCCAGGTCGACCCGGGTGCCGGCGATCGGGAAGCCGGAGATGCGCAGCTCCCCGAATCCCTTGGGCAGCACCGGCGCGATCCACACCCTGCGGCTCGGCACCCACGGGTCGACGCGGAGCAGGAGCCGCAGAAGCTGGATCGGCGTGGCCGAGGCCCAGGCTTGCGGCGAGCACGAGGTCGGGTAGGGCACCGGCAGGTCGAACTCCGCCCTGTCGAACCCGCAGAAGAGCTCGGGCAACCGGTCGCCGAAGGCGCGGGCGGCGTCGAGCAGGCCGGTGGCGATGCGCTGGGCCTCCTCCACGAACCCGTAGCGCATGAGCCCGGACGCCACGAGCGCGCTGTCGTGCGGCCAGACGGACCCGTTGTGATAGCTCATCGGGTTGTACGCGCCCATGTCGGAGGCGAGGGTGCGGATGCCGAAGCCGGAGAACATCCGGGGCGACAGCAGGTGCCCGGCCACGGCCGGGGCCTTGTCGCGGTCGACGATCCCGGACCACAGGCAGTGGCCCATGTTGGAGGCGAGCGCGTCGATCGGGCGGCCCTCGTGATCGAGCCCGACGGCGAAGTAGCCGCGGTCGGGCAGCCAGAACCGTTCGTTGAACCGGGCGCGCAGCTCCGCGGCCCGTTGCCGGTAGAGCTGCTCGGTCTCGGTGTCGCGCGCCTCCTTGGCGAAGTAGTGGCGGGCGATGTAGGCGGCGTAGACGTATCCCTGCACCTCGGCGAGGGCGATGGGCGGCCGCGCGATCGTGCCGTCGGCGAAGTTGATGCCGTCGAAGGAGTCCTTCCAGCCCTGGTTGAGCAGGCCCTGGTCGGTCTTGCGCTGGTACCACAGGAACCCGTCGCGCATGCCGTACCGCTCGATCCACTCCAGCGCGGCGTCGGCGTGCGGGATCAGCCGCTCCACCGCCGCCCGGTGCAGGCCCCAGCGGCGCAGCTCGCCGAGAAGGATGACGAACAGCGGGCTGGCGTCGACCGAGCCGTAGTAGGCGTGCCCGGCGGCCGACCTGTCGTCCTTCCTGGCGCCGTAGCGCAGCTCGTGCATGATCTTGCCGGGCTCCTCCTCGGTCAACGGGTCGACCTTGGTGCCCTGCAGGGCGGCCAGCCGTCCCAGCGTGCCGTGCGCCAGCTCGGGATCGAGCGGCAGGGCCATCCACGAGCTGAGCAGCGAGTCGCGGCCGAACAGCGTCATGAACCAGGGCGCCCCGGCGGCGACGGTGGGCGGCAGCTCCGGTTGCCCGGGATCGAACAGCCGCAGTGCGCCGAGGTCCTTCTGCGACTGACGCAGGATTCCCGCCAGCGCGGTGTTGGTCGTCGTCACCTTGGGCAGGCGCTTGTCCCACTCGAAGAGCTGACCGGCCCGCTGGACCAGCGCGGGCGACAACTGCTTCTCGGTGTACCACGGCTCGGTCTCGATCCCGTCGATGATCGGGTTGGCCTGCACGCAGCCCGCCCACTCGCCGCGCGCCGGCACCACCACGCGGAAGACGAGCAGGCGCGGGTTGATCATCGGCAGCACGGGGGTGCCGTCGGCCTTGGCGATCACCCGCACTCCCCTGGCCTTGCTGCCCGAGAACATGCGCAGCGACCGCTCGTCCGCGACGGTGGTCACGTCGGCCACCCAGTGCACCCGGTGGGTCTTCACCTCGAACAGGTCGCACACGTCGGAGCCGATGTGCAGGGTCACCATGCAGCCGGCCGGCTCGTGGGACATGTTGCGGATGGTGATGTCCTCCGACAGCCCGCCGCCGACGTACCGGTCGCGCACGATCAGCAGCGTGCTCTCGGCCTGCCCCGGCCGCGGCGATGTCCGGCCGACGAAGGTCGCGTGGTACGGCTCGCCCGCGAGGACCTGGAGCTCCTCGATCGGGCTGTCGTCGACGCGCAGCTCCCAGTGGGACAGCAGCCGGGTGTCGGCGTAGTAGATCCCCTGCGCCGACCCGGGCAGGATGTCGCCGTTGCGGGCCGACACGCAGAACGATCCCCCGGCCACGAGTGTCATGGCCCCGCCGATGGCGCTGGGCTGTCCCTCGAACGTCCATCCGCTCGTCATGCCGATCACCCCGGCCCCCGGTGGCTGTTCCGACGGTGCCCTCATACCCGGAGGTGGCGCGAATTTTCGCCTGATATGCGGCCTTGTTTCCGTATCCAGTGATCCAGAGGGGTTTACTCGGCCATGACCCGGCGTTTCCTACCCTTCCGCCATGCACAGGTGGATGAGCTCGGAGGGACATGAGGTAGACGTGGTCGTCATCGAGGGCCGCGCCCTGCTGCGCGTGCGACACCTGGGCTACCACATCGGCTACTGCGCCTCCGTCGCGGAGGTGGCGGCCCACCTCGATCTCGCCGACCTGGTGGAGGTCGTCGACCTGCCTCACGCCGCCAGGGGCCGTGGACACGGATGACCCGTGGACAAGGATGAGGGGTGAGCCGGACAGGCTCACCCCTCCCTCTGATCACCGCGTCGCCTCACCGCGGCGCGGACGCTCAGTCCTCCCAGCCCGGCATGTTCCAGAAGCTGTCGGCGGCGGCCGGCTTGGGCTGTGCCTTGGCCTGGGCCTTGGCCGGGGCCTTGGCCGGGGCCTTGGGCTTGGCCTTCGCGGTGGTCTTCGCCTTGCCGGCCTGCGGCATGCCCCAGCCCGGCATCATCCCGCGCACCCAGGCGTCGGCGGCCTCGTCGTCGTCGGCCTTCGACGGCTTACCCGCGAGGTCGTTGCCGGACATCTTGGTAATCGTCGGCTGGTTGGACGTGGGGCGAAGGAAGACGTCCTGCGGCGAGCCCTGGCCGCTGTTCCCCTTGGCGGGCATCGTGAACATGGAGCCCGGCTGCGATCCGCTCACCTGGTTCCCGTTCGCGCCGGCCAGCGGGCCGCCTCCGGCGGGATTTCCGACCGGCTGCGTGCCGGCCTGCCGGCCCTGGGCCGTGTCGCCGCCCGGCGCCTGCCTGCTCTGGTCGTTCGCCGCCGGTCCGCTCGCCCGATCCTCGGCCTCGTCGTCCGCCGGGAAGAACGGGCCGACCTTCGCGCCCTTGTCCAGGATGTCCAGGCTCTTGGACGCGACGACGTCGGGCTCCTCCGGGTGGTTCATCGCCATGGCGGCGATCTGCTTGCCGGGCGACATCGGCTCCTTGGCGGACAGCGGAGCCGGGTCCGCGGGAGCGGGGCCGGAAAGCAGGGCCGCAGCGAGTACGGCAGTACAAAGAGGCATGAGAATTTCCCCCGAAATCTCGTGGACGGTACAAGAACGAAGGTAAGCGCACGATGCCGGGCCATCACGGACCCGATGCTCAGTGTCCGGTCAAATAAGAGGATCAGCCGCTTCAGGACATAGACTCCCAGCTCACCCCCTGCTTCGCTCATTACGGAAATGACCGCGCCATGCTCCAAGTGCCCGTACGGCAATGCATGCGGTGAAATCGCGCGGCGAGAGACCGGGGAAGAGGCGGGAGAAGGCGGGGAAGCGGCCCGGGGACGGCGTGAAGGACACAGGGAAACCGCGAAAAACGGAACGGGGGCGAGCCGTGAGCGGCTCACCCCCGTGAAGGCTGTTTCCGTACGACGGCCGATCACCTCGGCATGAGAACCTTGTCGACCGCGTAGATGGTGGCGTTGCTCGTCGCGATGTTTCCGCAGGTCACAGTGGCGTCGTTGACCTTGAGCGTGGAGTCGGACCCCGTGACGGTGAGCTTGCGCCCCTCGAGAGTGGTGAGCTCGCCGTGCATGTCCGCGGGCGCCTTGCGCCCCTTGACCACGTGGTAGGCCAGCAGCCCCCGGAGCGACTTGCGGTTCTTCATCAGCTGGTCGAGCTGGCTCTTCGGGATCTTGTTGAACGCGTCGTTCGTCGGCGCGAACACCGTGATGTCCTGGGCGGAGTTGAGCGTCTCCACCAGGCCGGCCTTCTTCACCACGCGCGCCAGCGTGGAAAGCAGCGGGACGTCGGAGATCGCGGTGCCGACGGGCACCTTGGCCAGCTCTGCGGGGCTGCCCTTGCCCGAGGCCGGCAGCGAGGAGCAGCCCGCGCCGACGGGCGTTCCGGAGACGGACGGAGACGCGGACCCCGACGCGGTGGGGCTCTCGCTCGCCTCCGCGCTGGGAGTCTCGCTGGTCATGTCCGTCGCGGTCTCGTTGGCCGCGACCGGAGCGGGATTGCCGCCGCCCTGGCCGCCGCACGCCGCGGACATGGAAAGCGCCGCGGTCAGGGCGGCAAGGGCGAGCAGACGGGTATTCATGATCGTGTTTCCTTAGTCGTGGAAAGGTCGTTGCTGGGTGGTTGGTCGGGTGCGTGATGAGACACGGGACGGGCGCACCGATCGGTCCCGGGGACCGGACGCGGTGCCCGGCGTGCCACCCGCACGACCGTCCGCGCCGTCGGCGACCCCTGTGGACGGCGACACCGGAAGAGCCCGCCACACGGGCTCAGGACCGGTGTGGCGGGCCGTTCTGACGGGCCGGTCACACGGGCCTCTTCCGTCAGGCCGTCTGGGGTTGGCTCACTAGCGCGGCCGCTGATGCTGGCGGGGCCTGGTGACCGGCTTCTTGCGCGCCGTCTTCGGCTGGGCCGCCTTCTGCTCCGCCTGCGGCAGCGGATAGATCCTGGTCGACTGGACGCCCTGCACCGGGCCGAAGGTGAACGGCTGCGGCGCCTGTGCGTTCGAGCCGGAAGCGACGACTGGCCGGATGAAGACGTCGCGTGTCTTGGGATCGATCACCGGGACGTACTTGGTCGTGGTCTCTCCATCGGCCTCCGTGCCCTCGATCGTGACCGGCGAGCGGGGAGCCGTGGCGCTGTCGTCGCGCTCGCCCTCCGTCCCGCTGGGGGTCATCCATGGCGGCGCCTGGGGAATGGTGGACGAGGGTCCCCCGGCCTGCGGCACCATGGCGGGCAGGGTCGCGAATTGCGGCCGGCCCGTGGACGGCGACGCGGCGTTGGTGTTGTCCGTGGTTGCCCTCGTACCGGGCGGTGCCGGGTCCGGCGGCACGGCGGCCGGCCCGGAAAGCAGGGCGGCGGCCAGTACGGCTGTGCAGAGAGGCATGAGACTCCCCCGAGGTCATGGATGGTACGAGCACGACGGTAAGCGCCGCACCGGGGAGTGATCACGCATCCGACGACCAATGTCCGGTCAAGCATGATGATCGGGCGCTTCACCCGTAAAGATCCCATCAGTCCCGCGAGCGGCCTCGGCACGGCCGTGGAGAGGGCCGGAGCGGGACGGGCAGCGGGGCCCGTAGGGTGCCGTTTCCTCACGGGACCCGCGGGTGAGGGGGCCGGACGGGCTCGCCGGCGCACCGCCGCTTCGCCCGCGGTCTCACTCGGGCAGCCTGACCTCGATCGGCACCACGATCGGCGGACACTGGGGCGGGTGCGGCACGGGCCGCCGCTCGAAGTAGTGCTCCAGGGCCTGCCGCAGCCGGTCGAGCGCCTCGTCGACCGAATGCCCCTCGCAGGCGACCTCGACCTGAACGCACCGCGCACAGTACAGGCCGTCGTCCTCGGGGGTGACGGTCGCGGTCAGCCGCACGGTCCGTCCCATGCTCCCACCGTGCGCGGTGACGGGCCGAGGTAATCCCGGCACCCGGGCAACAGTACGGAGATCCCCCGCCCGATCGGCTCGGCGACCTATGCGCTTCGCGCCGATTTTGCCTGATAGAGAGGCATTTCGGTGGCCAGTCGCGAGGCGGGCGGGCTTCCTCGGGTAGGGCCGGGCCCATGGGCAAGAAGGACAAGAAGGAAGAGCCGTCGGCGGGCGACGAGGTCACCTGGAAGAGCCACGGCGGCGAGGCGGCCGGCAAGGTCGAGAAGAAGATCACCGAGCGTACGGAGGAGGCGGGCCGCACCGTGGCCGCCTCGCCCGAGGACCCGCAGTTCCTCGTACGTAGCGACAAGAGCGGTGGGACGGCGGTGCACAAGCCGTCGGCCCTGCATCCGAAGGAGTGACGTGACCGCCGACAGGAAGCAGACCGCCGCCGAGTTCGGTGAGGCGGTCAACATGTCCGCGGACGAACTGGAGCGATGGCTGCGCGAGGAGCCGTCGAAGGCGGTCGGCGACAAGCCGGACGGCGGCGAGTCGACGGGCCGCGAGTCCGGCCGGCACATCGTCGCCATCCTCCGCAAGAAGACGAGCGAGCTGGACGACGAGGACTACGCCCACATGCGCAAGGTCGTCGGATATGTCCGCCGGCACCTGGCCCAGCGCCCCTCGGGCGACGTGCGGGACACCCGCTGGCGATACTCCCTCATGAACTGGGGCCACGACCCGCTGAAATAGCGCCTTCGAACGGCCAGGTCCGCCGCCCCGGGGGTACGCAGGCACCTCACCTCGTGCCGCCAGGTGCACGACGGGCGGTCCGCGACGCCGGGTCCCCCGCGTGCCGACGCGAGGTGCCCTGCGGCAGGTCCGCGACCGGGTTCGCGAACGTGCCGCCGCGCGTTACCGCCAGGTGCACCACAGCCGGTCCGTGACGCCCGGTTCGCGGGCGCGGGGACGCGCCCGCCGTGCCGGTCGTCTTGCCGCCGCTATGTCGTCTCCGACGAGTCACGCCCCGCTGCGCGTGGCCGAGGTCGGGGGGTATGGCGACGGAGACTCGCTAATCAAGCGTCTTCTTCCAGTGGAAGCCGCCGGGCAGGTTCACGGTGAGGGTGCGGCGTCCGTCCGCCGTCTTCGTGACGCGGAAGGCGCGTCCGCCGAAGCTGTGCCCGACGCCGCCGCGCGAGAGGTTGAGCCTGAACGGTCCCATCTTGATCGCTTTTCGGTAGCTCCAGCCCATGAGTTCCTCCTTGTTCTGCCGTGGCCTCGCGACTACCCCGGAGGACGATCAGCACACCGGCCGACGGATCATCTCCGTTTACGACCGTGCTGCCGGGTATGGCCACCAAAGAGCAATCCGGCCGTCAGGAACGCGATCGGATCGCCGAGCGGGCGCCGGAGGCGACGGACCCGACCTCGTCGGCGGGTCTCCGCCTCCTCGCGGGGACGCCTGCCCGAGAGCGGAAGGAGCTGTGCGATGGGACACGCCGGAGTGATGCTGGAGACCTATCCCGCCGACCTCGGCGGCGTGGACAGGCAGGTGCTCGCCAAGTGCATCGAGGCCTGCTTCGACTGCGCGCAGACCTGTACGGCCTGCGCCGACGCCTGCCTGAGCGAGCACGCGGTGGCGGGGCTCGTCCGCTGCATCCGCACCAACCTCGACTGCGCCGACATCTGCGCGACGACGGGCCGGGTGCTGTCGAGGCACACCGGCTACGACGCGAACCTGACGCGCGCCCAGCTTGAGGCGTGCGCGCAGGCGTGCCGCAGTTGCGGCGACGAGTGCGGCCTGCACGCCCACATGCACGAGCACTGCCGGGTCTGCGCCGAGGCGTGCCGTCGCTGCGCCCAGGCCTGCAACGAGTTGCTGGCCGCGCTCGGCTGAGCACCCGCACTCTGACCTTCTCCCCGAGGCCGGTTCATCAGGGCGGTTCATCAGGGCGGCTCTCTTGGCGGCTTCCACGGCGCGGCCTCGCCCGCCGTACGTCGCCGGGGCGTTGGCATGGCCGCGGCAGGGACCGTGTAAAAACTGTTCCTATGGCAAAGGAAGCGGACGAGGAGCCGATCGGCGACGACCTGGAGGCCGTCACCGCAGCCGTGCTCACCGCCTCGCGTGTGCTCGTCGCGATATCGGCACGGTCGCTGGCCGCGGCGGAGGACCGGGTCACCCTGCCGCAGTTCCGCATGTTGATGGTGGTCGGACAGGGCGAGACCAAGCTGGTGACGCTGGCGGACAAGCTCGGCGTCAATCCGTCGACGGCCATGCGCATGGCGGGCCGCCTCGCCGTCGCCGGCCTGCTGAAGCGCGAGGTGAATCCGCAGAACCGCCGGGAGACCCTGCTGCGGCTGACCGACAACGGGCGGCGGATCGTGGAGGAGGTCACCGCCCGGCGCAAGGAGGAGATCGCCGCGATCCTCACGCGAATGCCGGCGTCCCAGCGGCAGGCCCTCATCACCGCCATGCGGGAGTTCAACGACGCGGCGGGCGAGCCGCCCGCCCGCATCGCCTTCCCGCTCGGCTGGCCCGGCCCGTCCGCCTGACCACCGCCTGAGCGGCTTCCACGCCGTCGCCCCGGGCACAGGCCGAAATCCAGGCGCAGGGTCGTCGGAGATTCAGCGCCCGGAGGCGGCGCAGGCCCCGGCGATTCAGCGCCGGACGCGGCTTCCGCGGGGTCGGCTCAGGGCGAGCGCCCTGGGATCCAGCGCCTTGAAGGGGATCCAGTGCTCTGAAGCGCGACCCCGGAATCAGCAGCCGTCGGCGGCGCAGGCTCCGGGGATGAGCCCGGGGGCTCCATCGGCGCCGGACGGCACCTCACCCTGGTCCTGGCTGCTGCCGCCCTTCGAACCGCCGCCCTTCGAGGCGCCGCTCGTCTTGCCAGACGAGCCGGTCCCGGTGTGGCCCGTGCTCTTCCCTCCGGAGGCGGAGCCGCCGCCCGAGGAGGCGGAGGCGGTGTCCGCGCCGCCACCACCGGACGCCTGCGATCCGCCGGCGCCCTGGTCCCCTGCGCCCTGATCGTTCGCGCCCTGATCCGCTGAGCCCTGGTCGGCCGGGCCCTCCGCGTCCTGTCCGCCCTCGCCGCCCAGTCCGTCGCCCTGTCCGTCGCCCCGTCCGTCGCCCCGTCCGTCGCTCTGTCCGTCGTCCGCGGCGGAACCGGTGTCCTGGGCGGGGGCCGACTGGCCGGTCCCGGCCCCGGCGGGCGGGTCCGCGGGACCGAACCCGCCGCGCAGCGCGAAGCCCGCTCCCCCGGCCGCGAGCACGGCCACCAGGGCCACGGCGGCGATGACGACGGGCTTCATGTTCCTGGTCCTGGGGGGCGGCTCCTGCCGGCTGGAGAGGATCTCCTGCCGGAGCCGGTCATCGTGGCTCGTCTGTGACGGGACGCGCCCTTGCATGCGAGACAACTCCCAGCGGTCGTGTTCGGGGGAAACCTCCACGGCTTCCGCGGGTGGCTGCCCACCCTAACTCCACCCGTGACCAAATTTCACATAGACGGCTAAACAATCATGAATCTCCATAGGCCGCCGGACCTGCGGTGTCACGACAAGTCCCCCGAGCATGCTCATTCTTGAGCAAACAAGGAGTAAAGGCCCTCGGTAGCATCCCAGTGCCACTCCGGCTTCCCGCCCAGATCAGCGCGTGGGAGACCGAGACCCCGCCCGGCCGGTCACCCGTCAAGCTGAGCGCCGTACAGCGAAGGAAGAATCGATGACGGACGCCCGCCTTGCCTTTCCCGTGACGGAACGGGCCTGCCCGTTGGATCCGCCGCGGGAGTACGCCAGGCTCCGGCTCGAACGGCCGGTCAGCCAGGTCGACCTGCCCAGCGGCCAGTGGGCGTGGCTGCTCACCCGGCACCAGGACGTGCGGGCAGTGCTCGACGATCCTCGGTTCAGCTCCGACATGAGCCGGCCCGGGTTTCCCAACCTCTACGCCAAGCCCGTCGAGCCCGTGCTCAAGGGCACGTTCATCCGCATGGACGGCGAGGAGCACGCCCACTATCGGCGCATGCTGACCGGGGAGTTCTCGGTGAAGCGTGTGGAGGCCATGCGCCCGGCGGTCGAAGCGGTCGTGGACGGCTGTCTCGACCGCATCGAGACGTCCGGCTCCCCGGCCGAGCTGGTGCGCGATCTGGCACTGCCGGTGCCCTCCCGGGTCATCTGCGGGATGCTCGGCGTCCCCCACGAAGACCACGGCACCTTCGGCGGCTATCTGCAGACGCTGTTCGACGCCAAGAGCGACCGCGAGCAGATCGGCGCCGCGAAGACCGGCCTCGCGGCCTACCTCGACCGGCTCGTGGCCGACAAGGAGCGCGAGCCCGGCGATGACCTGATCAGCCGTCTCGTGACCGAGCAGGTGCTCCCCGGACGGCTGAGCAGGCAGGAGCTGATCACGATCTCCTGGATGCTGCTCGCCGCGGGTCACGAGACGACCGCCCACATGATCGGCCTGGGGGTGCTGACCCTCCTGGAGCACCCCGATCAGCTCGCGGCGGCCAAGGCCGATCCGAAGCTGATGGCGTGCGCTGTGGAGGAGCTCCTGCGGCACCAGACCGTCATGCAGCTCGGCATGACGCGGGTGGCCGTGGCGGACGCCGTGGTCGGCGGGCAGCTCATCCGGGCCGGCGAGGGCGTCATCGCCCTCCTCGCGATGGCCAACCGCGACGGTGAGGTCTTCCCCGACGCCGACAGGTTCGACATCCGCCGCGGCGCGCGCAACCACGTCGCCTTCGGGTACGGCCCGCATCAGTGCCTCGGGCACACGCTCGCCCGGCTGGAACTGCAGGTCGCGTTCACCCGGCTGTTCGAGCGGTTCCCGGGCCTGCGCCTGGCAACCCCCGTCGAGCGGATCCCCTTCCGCTACGACGCGATCGTGTACGGCGTGCAGGAACTTCCCGTCACCTGGTGACAGGGGCCGCGCGCCCGCAGGACGAGATCGGACGAGCCGGTCCCCGTACGCCGGGGCGGCCGAGGAGGAAGTATGCGTGTCAGCGTCGACACCAGCCGATGTTGCGGAGCGGGGACGTGTGTCCTCATCGCGCCCGGCGTCTTCGACCAGACCGACGACGAGGGCACGGTCGTCCTGATGGACCCGTGCCCTCCGCGGAAGTTGTGGAACGACGTGCGGGAGGCGGCGGTCGCGTGTCCCCGCAGCGCCATCGACGTCGACGACGAATGAGGGGCAGGGCCTTCCCTGCCCCTCATCGCGTCCGGGATGCGCCGGCGCGGCGCCTGTGACCACCTCTCGAACTCCGACCAGCCCAAATAGGCACGACAATGCGCACGATAAGCGCACTTTTCACATTAAGCATGCTTCGCTTAAACTCTAAGCGGATCATGAGGCGTTGACATCATTGGGGGGTGTATGCGTCGGGCATCCGGCTCTTTACAGGTTGGCGAGCGGCTTCGCGCCCTCTGTTGTACCGCTTCCGATCACACATCTGTCGTCAGACTCAACCGCAACGAGCATTTATACGTATGCGGTGAACAGGCGAGTCATCTCTACATCATCATCAGCGGCCGGCTGAAGACGGTCAGCGTCTCGCGCTCGGGCAAGGAGTGCCTACTGGGCATCCACACCTACGGCGACCTGCTGGGCGAGTCCTGCCTGCTGGGCGGCAGGCGGGGCGAGACGGTGACCGCGATGACCCCGGCCACCCTGCGCAAGATCCCCCGGGCGAACTTCCTGTCCGCGCTGGCGGACGACGGTCTACTCGAGGACTTCCTGTGCTACCTGGCCCATCGCCTGACCGAGCAGCAGCAGGTGATCACGAGCCTGGTCACGGCGGACAGCGAGGAGCGCCTCGCGCACACCCTGCTGCGCCTGGCCCGCAAACTGGGCACGCCCAAGGCCGGGAAGCTCTGCATCCACGACAAGATCACGCAGGAGGAGCTGTCCGGCATGGTCGGCACCACCCGCTCCCGGGTGGGCTATTTCCTCAAGCGCTTCCGCGACAGCGGGCTGATCGAGAGCCGGCCGGACGCCTTCCTGGCGGTGGACGAGGAACGGCTGGGCGACTACATGGAAGCGATTTCCTGAAATTCGGACGAACGTCGTCCGGCGGAACAGGACGGCCGGGGCGGTTTTCCGCGCCCGGCCGTCGGCCTTTCATCCGAACGATTTCGAATCCTCAGGAATACAACCGATCATCGGGGGTAGGAAAATGCTTTTTGGACCGCCGGGGCCGCCCGTGATCATGCGGGCGCGCGGAATACCACGCTGCCGTTGAATCCGCCGAAGCCGAAGCCGTTCGAGAGGGCGACCCCGATATCGGCGCGGACCCCGCCGGTGGCCGGCGCGAACCGGAGACCCGGGTCGGCGGGGTGCGCGAGCCCCGGGTTGGGGTGAACGAACCCGCCCCGCATCTGCACGACGGTCGCCACCGCCTCGACCACCCCCGCCGCCGCCAGGCAGTGGCCGGTAAGGGCCTTGGTGGAGTTCACCCAGGCCCCGCCCACCGCCTCGCCGAGCACCCACCGCAGCGCCTCCGCCTCCGCCGCGTCCCCCAGCGGGGCTCCGGTGCCGTGCGCGTTCACGTACGACACGTCGCCGGGCGAGACGCCGGCCCGGCTCATCGCCCGGGTCATCGTGGCCGCCTCGGCCTCGCCGTCGGGCTCGGTGAGGCTGTTCGCGGCCAGGCGCAGGTCCCATCCGGCCAGCTCGGCGAGCACCTCGGCGCCCCGCGCCCGCGCGGACCGCCGCGACTCCAGCACCACGCACGCGGCGCCCTGGCCGTAGGCGAAGCCGCCGTGCGTCTCGTCGAAGGGCGGTCCCACCGGACCCGGGGCCATCGCGCCGACGTTGAGCAGGGCCCGCTCCTCGATGGCGGACAGGTCGGCGAGGGCGCCGACGACGAGGCACACGTCGGCCTCTCCTGTGGCGACGAGGCGGGCGCCGTGCACGAGGCCGGCGTTGCCGCTCGCCGAGGCCGCGCCCACGGTGCAGCCCTCCCCCCTGATCTGGAGCAGCTGGCTGATCGTGCCGACGTGATCGGTGTCGAGGAGCCGCAGGGCCGCACGCGGGGGCAGGTGGGCGGGCCGGTTCGCGTACCGGTCGTGCAGGTCCGTCAGGTGCCGACCGGTCAGGTTACTCCCGGCGACCACGAGCCCCACGCGGTCGCCCGGCACGGCCGCGATGTGCAGGCCCGCCCCGATCCAGGCCTCGGCGGCCACGCCGACGGCGGCGCGCAGCGGCAGCGGGGCCCGCCGGGTGAGCCGTTCGGCGGAGCGCCGCAGGGCGTCGGGCGCGCCCGCGGGCAGGACGGGCAACGCCTCGCGGACCTCCTCGTCCAGCAGGGCGGCCGGAGGGCCTCCGTCAGGGCACGAGCACACGCCCCGCCGTCCCTCCCGCAGCGCCCGCTCGAACGCGCCGGCGTCGCCCGCGATCGCACAGACCACGCCGACGCCCGTGACGGTCACCGTGTGCATCGCAGCGCCTCCATCGGAACGTGCCGCTCAGGCATGCGTGCGCAGCAGTTCGACGAGCTCCCCGACCGGCGCGCCCTGACGGAACTCCGACAGCGGCACCTCGATCGCGAGCTCCTCCATCACCGCGGTGACGATGTCGGCCCGGTCCACGCTGTTGCAGCCGAGGTCGGCCAGGCTGCGGTCGGGCGTGATCTCAGCCGGGTCGATCTCCGGGACCACCGCCACCGTCTGCCGCCGGATCGATTCGAGGATCGCGACATCGTCCATGCACCCCTCAACTCCCTTCAGATCCACTCGTACCGGCGGTGGTGGTCCTCCACCGCGCGCAGGGCCAGCATCGGGCGCCGGTCGGCGCACCGGTCCAGAAGGTGCTCGTAGGCGGCCACGTCCACCTTCCGGTCGCGCTCCGGCACCAGGCAGCGCATGTTCTCCGGCAGCACCTCCAGATATTCGGCGAAGGTCAGCTCGGCCCTGGCCGACAGCCGGCCGGCGATGTCCATGGCCGCGACCTCCTCGGCCGACCTCTGGTCGGCCACACCGCTGAAGAACTCCGACGAGCAGCCCGAGCCGTAGGAGAACAGGCCGACACGCAGCGGCGCGGCGGGCCGTGCGGTGTCGAGCGCGGCGGCCAGGGCGAGGTAGAGCGAGCCGGAGAAGAGGTTGCCGACCTCTCCGGGATAGGTCAGCGACGGGCCCACCCGCCGCTCGAAGTCCGCCTCGATCTCGGCCGGGGTCGCCGCGGTGAACTCGCGCAGCAGCTTGCGATGCCCGGCCTTGACCATCCCCGCGAACGGCGTGTGCAGCGCCAGCAGGTCGAACGTCGTCATCAGGTCGACGTCCTCGACCCGCGCGCGGTAGTCGGCGAAGCTCTCCCGCAGGCACTCCAGGTAGGCAAGCAGCGACCGGTCCACGTCCGCGATGTCGTACGCCGGGGAGGGCCGGGCGGTGTCGAGCGTCTCGAAGCTGTAGAGGCCGAAGGCCCCGGGGTCGAGGGCGAGCACCCGCGGGTCGTCGCCGACCAGCATGGCGACCGCGCCGCTGCCGGTGGCCGGCTCGGCGTACTCCGCCCGTTCGTCGGCCAGCGCGACGTCGGTGGCGATCACCAGCGCGCGGGCGCCCGGCGAGACGTCCGACGCGACATAGGAGGCGGCCAGGCGCAGCGCTGCCGTCGCCGAGTAACACGCCTGCTTGACTTCCAGCAGCCGGCAGTGCCGGCCGAGGCCGAGGTGCTCGTGCACGTACGACGCGACCGACTTGCTGTAGTCGACCCCTGACTCGGTGGCCGTGATGAGGAACTCGACGCTGTCGCGTTCCTCCTCGCCGAGCCGCTCCAGCAGGGGTGCGGCGGCGTTGACCGCGTTGGTCACCGGGTCCTCGAACGGCAGCGCCACCGCGCGGCGCGCCATCATGAGGTTGCCGAACCTGCCGGTGTCGAGCCCCCGCCCGGCGAACAGCTCGGCGACCGGCACGCACGCCACGCCGCCGTACACGTTGAGGGACTCGATGCCGGTGAGCCGGTCTGTCATCGTCGGCCCTGCCCTTCCTTGATCGACGCGGTCCGCCCGGCGGCGCCGGGGCGCTCGTCACCGGCTCCGAGGCGGAGGAAGCCGGCCAGTGCGTGGTTCACCTCTTCCGGGTGTGTGACGCAGGGGAAGTGGCCCGCGTCGGGGATCTCGACGTACCGCGCGTCGGGGATGAGGCCGTGCAGCAGATGCGCGGTCTTGAGCGGGATGACCGAGTCGTGGCGGCCCTGGACGATCAGCGTGGGCACCGAGATACCCGGCAGCCGGCCGAGCAGGTCGGGCTCGGCCGCGAAGACGTCGAGGTAGCGCAGGCCGATCCGCGGGTCCATGCTCTCGCAGCGCAGCAGCGCCGCCTCCAGGTCGTCCCGCTGCTCGCGGATCCGGGCCGACCCCGATCCGGCGACGATGTGGTCGAGGTCCTCGGCCACCACGCGTTCCAGCCGGTTCACGGCGCCGGCACGGTTGGCGTACTTGTACGACCCGCAGATGATCGACAGGGACGCGGTGGCCTCGGGATGCCGCAACGCGAAGTTCTGCGCCAGCAGGCTGCCGAACGACGCGCCGGCGACGTGGACCGGGAACTCCACCCCGAGGCGGCGCAGGACGTCGAAGTGCAGGGCGGTGATGCCGTCGAGGCTGATGTCGCCGTCCGCGGTGGTCGCGCCGACCCCGGGGTGGTGGATCACCACGACCCGGCACCGCCCGGCCAGGTCGCGGAACTGCCGGGCGAACACCCCCGCGCCCATGTTGAACGGATGCATCAGCAGCAGCGTCGGGCCCTCGCCCGCGCTGAGCACCTCGACCTGCCCCCCAACGTACGCCACGAGCGTGCGCCGGACACCGGGAGCGGCCTCCCGCACCGCCGCCCAGTTCTGGTCGGCCGGGCGGTAGCCCTCGCGCAGCACGTCCTGGATGTCGGACGGCACCTCCCCGGCGGGACGGTAGGCGGCGCGGGCGGCGTCGAGGGCCGTGACCGGCTCCTCGGCCGTCACCAGGCACGGCACCTCGGCGGCGGAGCCGAACAGCCCGGTCAGCCGCTCGGCGACGAGATCGATCTCGGCCTTGCCGTAGCCCAGGGGGACGGCGAGCCGGACCAGCCGGTCGCCCGCGAGGTGCGGCCCGCCGCGCACACCGGTCTCGCGGAACATCCAGGCGAGGAACGACGGCACCGGATGGGGCAGACCGGCGAGGTGGTCCATGCGGGACAGGTCGAGCAGCAGGCAGTGCCCGCCGGGGGGCCCACCGGTGGGGCCGGCGAGCGGCACGCCCGCGGCGTCGAGACTCCGCCACAGGGTCCGCACGCCGCGCATCCGCTGACGCACCAGCTTCAGCACGCCCTCGCAGTCGGCGAGGGCCAGCGACAGCGCGCGGCGGTCGAGCAGGTTGAGACCGGGCCCGCGCAGCTCGGCCTCCTCCCGCAGCCGCGCCGCCACCTCGGGCAGGCGGGTCGCCACCAGGCCGCCCGCGTGGACCCCGAAGTCCTTGGTGGCGCTCATCGTCACGACGTCCGCCAGGGAGAGCAGGTCGCGTACCACGTCCCACACTCCGCGGCCCTGGTGTCCCGGCTCATGCTCGGCCACGAAGACGGCGTTCTCCACCACGCGGGTCGCGTCGACGACCACCGGCACACCCTGCGCCGCGGCACGCTCCCGCACCTGACGGAGATTGGCGGCCGACACCGGTGCGCCGCCCCCGGCGTTGCCGGTCAGCTCGACGGCGACGAAGGCGATCTCCCCGGCCTCCAGCGCCCTGTCCAGGGCGGCGAGGTCCAGGTCGCCGCCGAAATGACCGCTGGAGACGGACGGCAACGGGACGGGGTCGAAGCCGTTGTCGGCCAGGTTGAACAGCAGGGTCGGGAAGAGCCCGTTGTGCGGCACGGCGCCGCGCCGTCCCGGCCACGACCGGCACAGCAGCGCCTCGGCGGCCCGGCCGGACGGCGCCGCGACGACCGTTTCGAACGGCAGCCAGGGCGGGGTGAGCTCGTCGCCCGCGCCCGGCTCGGCGGCCCGGCGGATCAGCTCCTCGGCTCGCCGCGCCACCACCTCGTCCGTACGCTCGGCCCACGAGTCGGTGACCAGGTCGAACTCGACGGCCTCCGGCGGCAGCCGCAGCGGGTTGTGCCCGTGAGCCGCCAGCAGCGCCTCCCGCTCCTCAGCCGTGACCGCCGGACCGGCGTCGCCTCTTCTGGAGGGGCCGGACGAGACGGCGACAGCGGCGGGCGCGCTCACGGCGGCGCGACCGTCGGAAGCGGGGCCGTCGTCGGAGGCGGTGGGGCGGTCGGGGGCGGCGGGTGCCGTGATGCCGGTGGGCGCGGACGGGTCCGCGATCATCAAGATGACGTCGGCGACCGGGGTCCGCGGCCCGTCGGCGGGCTGGCAGAGGTAGAGGGGCACGTTCACGGGCCGGAACTTGTTCTTGAACTGGAAGTTGCCGGCGCCGAAGATGCCCGCGCCGCGCAGCTCCTCCAGGCCCTGTTCGACCTCGGGCGCGGCGTTCGGCGAGTCGCACACCTTGGCCCCGAAACTCGCGCCGAAGCTGAACAGCGTGCACCCCTCCGCCACGAGGACGCCGATGATCTGCACGATCGCGTACTCCAGACCGCCCAGCGGGCCGTCGGCGGGATAGAACTCCACGTCGAGCAGGTAGCCGTTCTCAGACGGGATGCGGGTCACGACCACCGCGTTCGCGAGAGCGTCGTCCAGGTAGGTCAGGAAGACCCGGTGCCGCTCGTCCAGCAGGCCCTCGCGGATCTCCTCCCGGACCCTGCGGACGTACGGGTTGGTCATCTGCTTGCCGCCGGCCCAGCGGTCCACCAGCTCGGCCAGCCGGCGGTCCGTCGCCGGGTCGGAACCCGAGCGATACTCCACGGTGCGGCAGGAGCCGCTGCGTTCGAACCGCTGGACCATGTAGCGCAACCGGCTCATCCGGCCGCCCTTCAGCGTGAACCGAGACAGGTCCTCCAGGCGCTGCACCGCACCGAACGGCGTGGCGGTCAGGCGGTGGCCTCCCGCCTCCTCCAGCCGCCGCAGCGACAGGAAGCTGGCCCTGAGGCCGCGGCCTCGCGCGTAGTCCAGGTATTCGGCCGCGAGCTCGGTGAAGTGCTCCTCCGAGCCGACGTAGCTCCAGGAGAAGAGGTCGTCGTCCCGCTGCGAGAACGTGAAGAACCCCTGGCGGGACGAGCCCAGGAACAGCAACGGCGCGATGTCCCGGCCCGCGAGCCCGGTCTCCTTGGCGTAGCGCCGCTCCAGGTCGGCCACCACCTCCCGCAGGCCGGGCCGCCCGGCGACGGCGGCCCGCGGGACGATCAGCGGCGCGCCCTTCTCCTCGGCCGATGATTCGACGGCTCGTGACGCGCTGCTTCCGGTGGCGCCGTCGGGGATGCCGGGGCCGACGCGGCTGGGGGCGCCGTCACCGGACGCGCCCAGCGAGGCGACGGCGGCGGCCCCGAAGGTGTCCCGCAGCCAGCGGGTCAGCTCGGCGAGCGTTGGCCGGTCGAACAGCAGCGACTTGCGCAGGCCACCGAGCCGCTTCTCCAGCGCGCTGATCACGCGCAGCATGTCGAACGACGTGAGCGCGTTGTGCTCGAAGCTCCGCGTCGGGTCCAGCGGCCGCCGGATGACGCTCTCGACCAGGTCGCGCACCGCCCGCTCGGCGGCCTCCCGGCCGTCGCCGTGCTCCGCGTCGTCCCCGCGCATCGCAAACGCGTGGTTCCCGTTCATCTCAGAGGTGCGGTTCCCGCTCAAGGCACCGCCCGCCGGGGCACCGGCCGCCGGAGCATGGCCGTTCGGCGTGTGGCTGCCGCGGGCGTCGCCGTCGTGAGTGGGCCGACCGCCGGACGGCGCGGTCAGCGACGTGATGTGCGCGGCGAGCGCGTCGACGCTGTCGTGCTCGTACATGTCTTCGGCCTTGAGTTCCAGGCCGTACGCCGCGCCGAGCTTGCGGGCGAGGTCCATCCGGAAGATCGAGTCTAGACCCAGCTCCGCGAAGGGCCGGTCGCCCTCGATCTCCTCGGCCGGCATGGCGAGGATGCGCGCCAGGTGTTCTCTGATGCTCCGCGTCACCGGCGCCGCCGCCTCGGCCGTCACCCGCACGAAGGCCGGGGCGGCCACCGGCCGCGGAGTGAGCTCCGGGGGGGCATGCAGGGCGGCGGGCTCGCTCGACGCGGTCCGGCCGCCGTCCGCGGGTGCCGCCACGCCTCGTGCCGCGGGCTCGGGACGTTCCCTGGGCTCGCCGGGCCAGGCGGGGTCCTCCTGTCCTCGCGCGGCGTCCGGCGGGGCGAGCCGCACCCGGGCCCGGCGGGCCGGCCGGGGTCCCATGCTGTGCCGCACGTGCTGGTTCGGCTTCTGCACCGTAACCTCCGTGATGACCTCCGGGACGGGACGGGACTCCTCTCGGGTGAACCAGAACCTCGTCCGGCTGAACGGGAAGCTCGGCATCGGCAGCCTGCGGGGCGGCCGGGCACCGCGGCCCGCCCGCCGGGCCCTGTGCGCGGCCCAGTCGACGCGCGCCCCGGCGACCCAGGCACGGGCCAGCGCGTGCAGGTCCTCCTCGTCACAGGGGCCGGCGTTCCGCGCGGCGGTGCCGAGGTGGATGACGCCGTGGTGGCCGGGCGTCGTGTCACCCGTCGCCCTGTCACCTCTCGCCGCCGTGTCGCCCTCCGCAGCGGCGCGCAGCGCCGACACGAGCTCCTCGTGGCTCGCCGCCACCACGGCGAGCCGTTCGCGCAGCTCCTCCCGGCCGGCCTGCAGCGTGTACGCGACGCGCGACAGCTCCAGGCCGGGCCGCTCGGCGAGGAAGCCCGCGAGCCGGGTCGCGTACGCGCGGAGCGCCCCGCGGGTCGGCGCGGACAGCACGAACAGCTCGGGTCCGGCGTGCGAAGACTCCACCGTCTCCTCCTCGCGGGTCACCGCCCGCTCCAGCACCACGTGGGCGTTCGATCCGCCGAAGCCGAACGAGCTCACGCCCGCGCGCCGGATCGGCCGCCCGTCGGGCCCGGGGGTCACGGGCCACGACAGGGCGGCGTCGACCAGGTGGAACGGCGTTCCGTCGAGCCGCAGGTAGGGGTTGACCTCTCGCCGGTGGAGGGTCGCGGGCAGTTCCCCGTGCTCCATCGCCAGCAGGACCTTGAGGACCCCGGCGATGCCGGCCGCCGCCTCCAGGTGGCCGATGTTCGTCTTGACCGAGCCGATGCCGATGTGGGGGGTCCGCGGCATCGGGCGGCCCCACTCCTCGTACAAGCGGCTGAACGCCTTCTTCAGGCCCTCGATCTCGATGGGATCGCCCAGGCGGGTTCCCGTCCCGTGCGCCTCGATGTAGGTGACCGTGGCCGGGTCGGCGCCCGCCTCGCGGTGCGCCCGGACGAGCACGTCGGCCTGCGCCTCCGGGTTGGGCGCGGTGAGCGACGCCGACCTGCCGCAGTGGTTGACGGCGGTGCCCCGCACCACCGCGTACACGTGGTCGCCCTCGGCGAGCGCCCGGTCGAGCGGCTTGAGCATCACGACGCCGACGCCCTCGCCGCGGACGTAGCCGTCGGCCGCCGCGTCGAACGTCTTGCATCGTCCGTCCGGGCTGAGCATGCCCGACTGGGTGAAGGCGACGAACACGTCCGGGTTGAGCAGCACGTTCACGCCTCCGGCGAGGGCCGTCTCGCACTCCCCCGCCTGGATCGCGCGGACCGCGCGGTGGATGGCCACCAGGGCGCTGGAGCAGGCGGTGTCCACCGCCTCGCTCGGGCCGCGCAGGTCCAGCAGGTGCGAGACCCGGTTGGCCAGCACCGCGTGCGCGACACCGGTCGCCATGTGAGCCTGGACCGGCACGCCGTGCCGGGTGAGCAGGGCGTCGTAGTCGGAGGTCGCGACCCCGGCGAACAGCCCGGTCGCGGTGCCGGCCAACTCCGAGGGCCGGTGCCCGGCGTCCTCGATCGCCCGCCACGCCGCCTGCAGGAACAGCCGCTGCTGGGGGTCCATCAGCGCCGCCTCCGCGGGTGAGATGCCGAACAGCCCGGCGTCGAACGCCGCGACGTCGTCCAGGAAGCCGCCCTGCAGGTGCCGCGTCCGATCGTCCGCACGAAGGTCGGCACGGTCGTCGGGCACCGGGCCCACGAGGTCGTCGCCGCGCATCAGGTGGCGCCAGAACTCGGTCAGGTCGGACGACCCGGGAAGCATCCCGGCCATGCCGACCACCGCCACCTCGACCGGCCCGCGCGCACCATGCGGTTCTCGTACGCCGCCGTCCCCGTCGCCCGCGTCGCCGCCCCTGGCCGCACCCGGTTCCGCGGCTACGGTGACCGGCTCGTCTGCGGCCGGCCTGTCCGTCCCCTCGTCGGCGGGCCGCTCCCGGTTTCCGTGCCGGGCGGCGAGCTCGGCCCGGTGGTGGGCGTCGAGGTAGGCGGCGAAGCCGGTCAGCGTGGGGCACTCGAACAGAACGGTGGGCAGGAGTTCGAGCGAGTAGCGCTCGTTGACCTCGTTGATCAGTTCGGTGAGCGAGACCGAGTCGAAGCCCAGCTCCATCAGGTCGGCGTCCGGGTCGACCTCCGACTGGTCCACCAGCAGGAAGCGGGCGGCCACCGCGCGCAGGTCGCGCTCCACGTGCGCCGCATACCCCTCGGCGTGCTGCCCGCCGCCTTCCTCCGAGGCGTGCGCGGGCGCCCCGCCGGAGGCCGCGCCGGAAGCCTCGTACGCCACGCGTGACGGCATGGCCGCGTCCCGAGCGCCGGGACCGCCGGTGGACTCGGCGACCGCCGGCTGGAAGACGACGAAGCTCGGCTCGTCCCCCGCGAGCGCCCGGCGGAACGCCTCCAGGCCCGCGGGGGTGCTCAGCGGCGCGATGCCCCAGTGACGGGCCATCAGGCGTTCCGTGGCCTCGTCCACGGCCATGCCGCCCTCTCGCCACAGCGGGTAGCCGATCGCGACCGTACGGCCCGCGCGCCGCCCGGCCTGCCGCTCCTGCTCCCGCTCGCGGGCGAACGCGTCGAGGAAGCCGTTCGCGTATGCGTAGTCCGCCTGGCCGAGGTTGCCCATCTCGGCCGTGGCCGAGGAGAACAGCACGAAGAAGTCGAGCGGGTCGTCCCTCGTCAGCGCGTCGAGGTGGAGCGCCCCGTCGATCTTGGGAGCCAGCACTTCGGCCACCTCGCCGGGCGTCTTGAGCACGGCCCGGGCATCGCGTGTGACGCCCGCCGCGTGGACGACGCCGTGGAGCGCGCCGAACTCCTCACGCACCCGCTGGAGCAGGCGCTCGGCGTCGGACCGTACGGCGATGTCGGCGGCCAGGTAGCGCACCCGCACGCCCTCGCGATCGAGGGCCTCGACACGGGCACGGCGCGTCTCGTCGAGCGGGGAGCGCCCGGTCAGGACCAGGTTGACCGGACCGTGCCCGGCCAGGAACTCGGCGACGAGCAGCCCGAGGGCACCGGCTCCCCCGGTGATCAGGTAGGTGCCGCCGGGGCGCAGCGGGAGACCGGCGACGTCGGCGGGCGTGAAGTCGTCGAGTCCGCGGACGTGGCGTCCCGCACTGTCGTACCGCACTTCGGTGACGCCGCCGGACTCGGCGCAGAGCTCCTCCGCCAGGAGGGCGGCGAGCCGCTCGCCGGATGTGCCGGGATCGACCTCCACCCGGGCGGCCGTGAAGCGGCTGTGCTCCAGGGCGAGAGTCCGCAAGGTCCCGGCCACGGCGGCGTACGCCGGGCGGATCAGCCCTGTGCCGTCCCCGTGCGCCACAACGGCGCGCAGCGGTGCCCCGCCGTTACGCCCGAGGATCGAGACGGCGGTCCAGAACGGCGCGTGGAACCCCTCCCGCACGTCGGCCGACGCGTCGCGAGCCCCGGCGGCCGGTACGCGCAGGAACGCGTCCGGCAGCAGGCCGCGACCGGCGAGGTCGTCCATCACCCGCCGGCAGTGGTCCGGGTGGCCGGGGATCAGCGTGTAAGTCCCGTCGTCGCGTCGTCCGTAGTCCGCTCCGGCGACCACGGACACACAGGTCACGCCGCGTCCCGCAAGCTCGCTCCCGACGGCCAGGCGCAGCGGCTCGTCCGCGAGGTCGAGCAGGGCCACGCGGGGCGGGCGGCCCTGGCGCGGCGGACCGGCCGGACGCCAGACCGGACGCAGATAACGGCACTCACCGGCCCCTGCATCGCCTTGGGTGGCCGTCGCGACAGCGGTGGCGGCGGCGACACTCGCCCGGGCGGCGTCGATGGAGCCGGCGCTCTGCCACCCGCCGCCGTCGGAGCCGCCGATCGGGGCGCTGGTCGAGGCGCCGATCGGGGCGCTGGTCGGGGCGCTGGTCGAGGCGCTGGTCGAGGCGCTGGTCGGGGCGCTGATCCGGCCGGTGCCCGCGGGGGCGGGCTGCGTGACCGGGGCGACGGTCAGGCCGTCCACAGCGAGCAGGACGGCGCCGTCGTCGTCGACGAGCCGCAGGTCGAACCGGCGGCGTCCCCGAACGTCCCGGGCCTTCTCCACGACGTGGACCCAGCACGCGGACGGCAGGGGGACCAGGAACAGGGCCTGGTCGAGCCCGACGGGGACGTAACCCGCCGATCCTTCGACCAGCGCGGCGGCCGCCTGGAAGGCGCCGTCCAGGAGGGCGGCCTGGCGCGCGAGGCCGCCGTCGTCCCCGTCCCCGCCCGTCTCCTCCGCCGAAGGCTCCCCTGCAGAGGAGCCATACGCGGCTTGCGCGGCCTGAACGCCGCGGGCCGCCACCGGGTCCGGCTCGGCGGACAGAGCGGACACCGCCGACATGGCGAGCGCAGTGGGTGCTACAGAAAGGGCGGGCACGATCGGCACTGTGGGTGCGGTGGACGTAGTGGATACGGCGAGCGCGGTGAGGCGGGCCAGGCACTCGCCGTCGCCTACACGCAGGGCGGAGACGACGCGGAGCCCGGGCCCGTAGTCGAGACCCGCCCGGCCGAGCTCGCGGTAGAAGCCCGCGACGTCGATCTCCCGGCCGCACCGGGACCTGATCGCGTCGAGTTCGAGCACCTGCGCGCGGTCGCGACGAGCCGCCTGCGGTCCGGTCACGCCGTCAGCCGCCGGGGCCGCGGCAGCGAGCCGGGCCAGCAGGCCCTCGGTGTACGCGGCGCCGTCCCGGCCGGGTCCGAGCACCCGGAACCGCCGGGCGTCTTCCTCCTGGATGAAATGGACCGAGACCTCGCGGATGCCGGATTCGAGGTTGATTGGGTGGTGCCAGCGCACGTCGCGCAGGGCCACGGCGGCGCCGGACAGGCCGGAGGCCGAGCGGACCAGTCCGAGGACCGCCGCACCCGGCAGCCAGCGCACCCCGCCAACGCGGTGATCCGTCAGGTGCGGCTCACCGCCGTCCAGCCGCAGAAGCGCCGTCTCCCCGGAGCCGGGCCAGCCCGCGTCCGGCGGCACGGACGTCATCGAGCCGCCGAGGGACGCGGCGCGCGCGTCCCCGGCACCCGCACGGGTGGGACCTGTCGCAGGTGTCGCGCCGGTCGTGTCGGGCGCGCCGGTCGTGTCGGGCGCACCGGTGTTGACGGGCAGCACCGGGCCGTCCAGGTCCAGCCAATAGCGGCGGCGCTGGAAGGGATAGGTGGGGAACGACGCCCGCAGAGGCACGGGAGCGGACCACAGCACGGGCCAGTCCACCGGCGCCCCGGCCACCCACACGCGGGCGAGCTTGGGAAGGCTGCGCCTGGCCAGGAGCGTGGCCACGAACTCTGCGCCCTCGTCGTCGTCCAGCAGGAGCAGGGTGCCGGCCCCCTCCGCCCTGCCGGTGACGACGTCGGGATGCGGCTCGCCCGAGACGTACGCGCGCAGGCGCTCCGCGAGGCCCCGCCGGTCGGTCGCCAGCACCGCGAGGCGCTCCGTCATCTCCTGGCGGCCGACCTGGCTGGTGTAGGCCAGCTCGCGCAGTGTGGCGTCGCATGCCGCGTCGTCGTCCACGAAGTCCGCGACCCGCGCCGCGTACGCGCGCAGCCGCTCGGCGTTGCGGGCCGACAGCAGGAAGAGCTGCCGATCTCCGTCGTCGGCCAGCCGAGGCCGGCTCTCTGTATGTTCCTCCACGATGACGTGCGCGTTCGCGCCGCCCGCGCCGAACGAGCTCACCCCGGCCCGTCGGGGAACGGCCCGCGGCCCGCCGCCGAGGTCGACCACCGGCCGCGCCCACTCCCTCGCCCCGGACGACGGAAGGAACGGCGACCCCGCGAAATCGATCTTCGGGCTGAGGGTCTCGAGGTGGACGCAGGGCGCGATCGTGCCGTGGCGCATCTGGAGCAGCACCTTCGTCAGCCCGGCCACGCCCGCCGCGGCCTCCAGATGACCGATGTTCGCCTTGACCGAGCCGATCGCGCACCGGCCCGTGCCGTGGTCCCCCGCCGCGCCGAACGCCCGGGTGAGGCCGGAGACCTCGATGGGGTCGCCCAGCTCGGTGCCGGTGCCGTGGGCCTCGACGTAGCTGATCGTCCGGGGATCGACCCTGGCGCGGCGCAGCGCCTCCGACACCAGCTCCGCCTGCGCGTTGGGGTTGGGGACGGTGAATCCCGCGGTCTTTCCCCCCGCGTTGACGGCGCTGCCGCGGATCACGCCCCAGATCCGGTCGCCGTCGGCCAGGGCTCGGTCGAGCGGCTTCAGCAGTACGGCGCCGACGCCCTCGCCGGGCACGTATCCATCGGCGCGGGCGTCGAAGACCTTGCACGCGCCGTCGGCCGACAGCATGTTCATCGCGCACAGGGACACGTGGTGGTTGGGGTGCAGGATGAGGTTCACGCCGCCCGCGATCGCCATGCGGCACTCGCCCCGCCGGATGCTCTCCACCGCCAGGTGCACGGCGGTCAGCGAGGAGGAGCAGGCCGAGTCGACCGCGAAGCTGGGCCCGGACAGGTCGAAGAAGTACGAGACCCGATTGGCCACCGACCAGTAGGCGGAGTGCGCCCCTGACAGGCGCCCCCGCGGCCACTGGGTGGCCCCCAACTCGCCGTACGTGCCGTACATGATGCCGACGAACACGCCGGTGCGCGGTTCGCGGGTGTGCTCGCCCAGGTAGCCCGCGTCTTCGAGCAGGTTCCAGGTCGTTTCGAGGAACAGCCGTTCCTGCGGGTCGATGTTCACCGCGTCGCGCGGCAGTATGCCGAAGAACCCGGCGTCGAACTTGTCGACGCCCTCGATGAACCCGCCCCACCGGCTGTAGGTGCGCTGCGGCCGGCCGCGGCGCGGGTCGAAGTGCGGGCGCCAGTCCCAGCGGTCCGCGGGCACCTCGGTGACGCAGTCGTTGCCCTCGGCCAGGTTGCGCCAGAAGGCCGCGAGGTCGGGCGAGCCCGGGTAGCGTCCGCTCACCCCGATGATCGCCACATCGACCGGCCGTGCCCCGTCCGCGCCGCCGTCAGCATCGCCGTCACGGACAGCCGAGGGCGCGCGGGACGTGGCCGCGGAGAGCACGGACGCTCCGGAGGCCGCGGGCGCCCCGAAGGCATCCGGGAGGTCGGAGGAGCCGGGAGCCTCGGCGGACGTGGAGAGTGCGGGCCGATCGGACTGCTCCGGCTGCTCCGGCTGCCCGGGCCACTCAGGATGCTCGAGAGCGATCACGCCGCTCAGCCGCTCCGCGTGCTCCCTGGCGAGGTATCGGGCCAGCTGCTCGATCGTGAGCTGCTCGAACAGCAGGGTCGACGGCAGCGGGCCGAGGTCGCGCTCGAACCGGTTGATGATGTTCAGGCTGATCAGCGAGTCGATGCCGAAGTTCTCGAACGTGGTGCGCTCGCCCAGGTCCGCCTCTCGGAACTTGAGCACCTCGGCGAAGACGCGCTTGACGTAGTCGCGGGCCTGCCGGTCGAGTCGCACGCCCACCGGCACCGGGACCTCACCCGTGCCACCGGTCACGGTCGCCGGGGCCGCCTCCGTGCCACCTGCCGCAGGCGCCACCCGGCCGTCGTCGGCGGCCGGCGACGGTGCTGCACCGTCGCCCTGCCGAGCGCCCGCGACCACCCGAGCCCCTGAGGTCTGCCGGTCTCCCCCGGAGCCAGGCGCGACACCCTCGATCCCGAACCCGGCCAGACCGGCGGGCCCGGCCTTCACGACGAGGGCCTGCGGCACCCCGGCGGCGACGATCCGCGTGAGCGCGGCCATGCCCTCTGCGGGCTCGATGGAGCCCACGTCGAGGTCGGCGAAGCGCCGACTGTGCCGATCGTCGGCACCCATGCCGACGGCCCCCCAGTAGCCCCAGTTCACGATCACGGCCGGGGCCGCCCCCGCCTCCCGCAGGTGCAGGCCGTACGCGTCCTCGAAGGTCCCCGCCGCCGCATAGGCCGCCTGCCCGGGGGTGTCCACGAACGTCGCGGCCGAGGAGAAGAGCACCAGGAAGCGGAGCGGCTCACCGCGCAGCGCCTCGTGCAGGGTGACCAGTCCCGTGGTCTTCGGCGCCAGCGCCGCGAGGAAGGTCTCCTCGTCGAGGTTGGCCAGGGTGCGGTCCCCCGGCACGGCGGCCGAGTGCACCGCGCCGTCGACGGGCCCGAACCGCTGCCGGACCCGCGCGACCGCGTCGCGCAGGGCGGCGGGATCGCAGACGTCCGCCCTCTCGTACACCGCCTCGCCGCCCAGGCTGGCGATCTCCGCCATGCGGCGCTCGATCTCCGCGTCGCGCTCGCGGCGGCCGATCCACGCCAGGCGGGCGCCGTGGGCACGGGCGAGGTGGCGGCTCAGCTCATAGCCGATGCCGCTCGCCCCGCCCACGACGAGGCACACCCCGCCCTCCGGGAACGGCAGGCCGGCGGCGGGAAGCCGGGCCGGTACGAGCGTGCGCGTCCAGCGGCGGTCTCCCCGGCGCACCACGATCGGCGTGCCCTCCGTTTCCGCCCGCACGGCACGCGCGGCCGCGCCGGGATCGGGCACGTCGCCCAGGTCGACGCAGGTGACGGTCCACCGCGGATACTCCGCGCCGAACGCGCGGGCCAGGCCGAGCAGCCCCGCCGCCTCCGCGCGTGCCGCCGCGTCGGCCGGTCCCCCCTCCATGCCGTCGAACGGCACCGCGCCCGAGGTGACCACCGTCAGCGTCCCCCGCCCGGGACGCTCCCCCGCGATGAGGGCCTTCATCAGCCGGAACAGGCCGAGCATGACGGGATGCCCGGAGGCGTCGCCGGGACGCGTACCAGCCAGGTAGTAGACCCGGTCGTATGGCGGGTCGAGCCGCGCCGGATCGAGTTCGGCCAGCGGGAGTGCCCGGGTGTGGCCACCGTTGTGGAGCGCGAGCAGCGCGCGGGCGAGCGCGGCCGACTCCTCCGTGTGGACGACCAGCACCCGCCGCCCGCCGTCGGCGTCCGCACCGGCAGGGACGCGCTCCCGCGGCCCGGCCTCCCGCCATTGCGGCACGTACAGCATGCCGTCCAGGGCATCCGGCACCGGTCGTACGACGAGACCGGACAGCCGCACCAGGACGCGTCCGTCGCGATCGGCCACCTCGATCGTGAAGTGGTGCTCGCCGTCCCGGGTGACGTGCGCGTACGCGGGGCCGGTGAGCGGCGCGAGGACGTCGACCAGGTCGGCGGAGAACGGCACGGCGGGGCCGGTCGCGCCGTCGGCGACGAGGGCGGCCGCCGTCTGCAGCGCGCCGTCGAGCAGCGCCGGGTGCACGGTGAAGCGGTCCTCGCCCGGCCGGGACCCGACCGGCGTGCCGTCCGGGGCGTTGGTGAGCGTGCCCAGCGCCTCCTCCGGGCCCAGGAGGACCTCGGTGAGGGTGCGGAAGGCCGGGCCGTACTCGATTCCCGCCGCGGTGAAGGTCCTGTACAGCTCGTCCGCGGTCCGCCGCTCACGGCAGCGGGCCCGGATGGCGGCCAGGTCCAGGGTGTCGACCTGGCCGTGCGCCGGGGACACCCGGCCGGTGACGTACGGGGTGGCCGGGTCGCCGGCCGTCAGCGCGAACGTGCCGTCGGCGGCCAGCTCGACATGGACGGGCCCGTGGTCCGCTCCGAGCGGACGCAGCCAGCGCACCGACGACAGCGTGAACGGTGGCGTGGAGCCCCTCCGCGTGGCGGCGCCGGCCACGGCCTCCACTGCCGCGGCGGCGGGCAGGATCGGCTCGCCGTTCACCTGGTGGTCGCGCAGGAGCCAGGGTACGGCGAGCCCGAACGCGTCCTCCCGTGCCCGCCCTTCCGGCATGGCCTGCGCGGTCCGCGGGGTGGGCCGGTCGGAGCGGGGGCCGCCGATCCAGTGCCGGTCGCGGGCGAACGGGTAGGCCGGCAGCGGCACACGGCGGGGCCGCCTGCCGCGGTGACGGTGCGCCCAGTCGACGGCCTCCCCCCTTACGTAGGCCGCGGCCAGCCGCTCCGCCTCGCCCGCTGCCTTGTCCGCCGTTTCGTCTGCCGGTGCCCCTGCCGCTTCCCCGGCGGGCTCGGCGCCGACCGGCGTGGCGATCAGGAAGGAGCCCGGCGCCCGGCCCGTACGCAGCAGGGCGCGCAGCCGCTCCTCCAGCTCGGGCAGGTCGCGAGCGACGACGGCGGCCCGTACGGGAAGGTGACGGCGGCCCACGGCGAGCGTGTACGCGACGTCCTCCAGCGTGCACGACGCGGGCAGCGCGGCGACCGCGCCGGCCAGGTCGGCCAGCCGGCGGCGCAGCGCCTCGTCGGTCCGTGCGGAGACGGGCACGACGTGAGCCTCGTCCGAGGAGTGACCGTCACGTGGCACCGGCCGTGGCGGCTCGGCGACCACGATGTGACAGTTCGTGCCGCTGAAACCGAAACTGCTCACCGTCGCGACCCGGCCGCCGGACGGGCCCGGCCGCCAGTCGGTCAGCTCCCGTACGACGTAGAACGGGCTGCCGTCGAAGTCGATGTGGGGATTGGGCCCGTCGAAGTGGACGGCGGGCGGCAGCTTGCCGTGCCGCATCGCCAGGAGCACCTTGATGAGCCCGGCCACCCCGGCCGCCATCGTCGTGTGGCCGACGTTGGCCTTGACCGAGCCGATCCCGCAGAAGCCCACCCGGTCGGTGCATGTCCTGAACGCCTGGCTGAGCGCCTTCACCTCGATCGGGTCGCCGAGCGGGGTGCCGGTGCCGTGCGCCTCGACGTACCCGATGTCGTCGGGGCGGACCCCGGCTCTGCGGTGCACGGCGGTGAGCAGGTCGGTCTGCGACGTGGCGCTGGGCGCGGTGATGCCGTTGGTCCTGCCGTCGCCGTTCACGCCGGTCGCCCGGATGACGCCGTGGATGTGGTCGCCGTCGGACAGCGCGCGGTCGAGCCGCTTGAGGACGACCACGCCGATGCCCTCGCCGAGCACCGTGCCGTCCGCCGAGGCGGCGAACGGGGCGCACCGGCCGGTCGGCGACAACATGCCCACCTGGCTGCAGCGCACCTGGAGCTGCGGGGTCAGCATCAGCGCGACGCCGCCGGCGATCGCCGTCTCGCACTGCCCGGTGCGGATGCTCTCACAGGCCAGATGGATCGCGACCAGGGAGGAGGAGCACGCGGTGTCCACCGCCATCGTGGGCCCGGTCAGGTCGAGCAGGTACGAGACGCGGGCCGCGAGGATGGAGGGCGAGGTGCCGAGGAAGCCGTACCCGCTGTCGAGCACGCCCTCCTCCTGGAGCAGCCGCGCGTAGTCGCCCGCGCCCGAGCCCACGAAAACCCCGCAGCGCGGCGGCCGGCCCGAGCCGGGAGCGGCGTAGCCGGCGTCTTCCAAGGCCTTCCACGCCTCCTCCAGGAACAGCCGCTGCTGCGGGTCCATCACCTCCGCCTCCAGCGGCGATACGCCGAAGAAACCCGCGTCGAACGCGTCGACGTCGTCGAGCATGGCCGCCCAGCGGCTGCACGACTTGCCGGGGACCGTGCGGTCGGGGTCGTAGCACGCGTCGGCGTCCCACCGGTCGCGGGGGATCTCCGTCACGGCGCAGCGTCCGGCCGCCAGGCCGGCCCAGAAGGCGTCCAGGTCGGGCGCGCCGGGGAAGCGTCCCGACATGCCGATGACCGCGATGTCGTCCCCGCGCAGCCCGCCGTCCGGGACCGCCCCGCCGGACTCGGCGCGCTCCGTTGCCGCACCGGCGGTAGGCGGCGCACCGCCGTCGCACGCATCCACGGTCGTCTGGTCGCCCGGAGGCACGTCGTCGTCCGGTTCCCTGACGGCCGCGCCGTCCCTTGGCCGCGAAGGCTCCTCCGCACCGTCGGCCTCCGCCCACGCGCCGTTCTCCGGGGCCTGCGGGGAGGGCTCGGGTGTGGGACAGGTGGCGACCGGACCCGCGGCGCACAGTTCGTGGACGAAGTCCGCGAGCCGCTCGACGGTCGGGTGGTCGTAGACGGCGACCGAGTCGAGTTCGACGCCGAAGCGCTCGCCGAGCTCCTGGCGCACCAGCTCCGCCGTGATCGAGTCCACGCCCATGTCGCTGAACGGAGTCCGCGGGTCGATCTCCTGCCTGGAGACGTAGAGCTGCTCGCACAGCGCGTCCTCGATGGCCCGGACGATTTCCTCACGCGGCACGTGCGCCGTCTGCTCGGACGGCGCCTCAAACACTGTCTGCTCGGGCGCTGCCTCCTCATGCGGCGTCTCTTCGGGCGGCGTCTCTTCGGGAGGCGTCGCCTCGGGGAGCGTCGCGTGGACGGCGAGCGGGCGCGACCCGCCGGCCGCCACCGCTCGCCGGGCCGGGCCGTCCTCGGAGGCATCGGCGGCGTCCGCGGCATGGGCATCGGCCGCGACAGCGAGGGACACGAGCGCCTTCGGCGCTTCGGTTCCGCCGCGCCGCCAGTCACCGAGCCAGCAGCGCTCCTCGGCGAAGGGGTATCCCGGCAGCATGGGCACCCGCCGGGCGGGGCGGGGGTGGCACGCGGCCCAGGGCACGTCCGCGCCGCCTGCCCAGGCAGCGGCCACCTCCGCCAGCCTTCCGGCCCGGAAGAGCCGTACGGGGTCGGAGCCCGCGTGGACGCCGTCATCGCCGACCGCACCGGTCGCCGGCTCGATGGCCGATCCCGCCGCGGCTCCGGTCTCCGCCGACGTCCACGACCGGACGCCGTCTCCGGGCTCGCCGTCAGCGAAACGGGACAGCGCCGTACGGATGTCCTCAAGGTCGTCCGCCAGCACGGCCAGCCGTACGGGCATGGGAGTCCGGCCGACCTGGCTCGTGTACGCGAGGTCGGCGAGCTCGGGCAGCGGTTCCCCGTCGTCGCCGGGACGCAGGAAGGAGAGGTAGGCGCGGGCGTACTCCCCCAGCGCGTCCCGTGTGCGGGCGGACAGGACGAACAGGTGCGGCCCCCTGCGGCGGGTGCGGCGCGGCGGCCGGGGCGCCTCCTCCAGGATGACGTGGGCGTTCGAACCTCCCGCGCCGAAGGCGCTCACGCCCGCCCGGCGGGGCCCGCCGCCCTCCGGCTCGGGCCACCGCTCCAGCCGCTGCTGCACGCGGAAGGGCGAGTTCGCGACGTCGATGTGCGGGTTCGGCTCGGCGGCGTGCAGCGAGGGCGCCAGAGCCGAGTGGCGCAGCTGGAGCAGCGCCTTGGTGACGCCCGCGATGCCGGCCGCGCTCTCCAGGTGACCGATGTTCGACTTGACCGATCCGACGGAGCGGACGCCCGGCGCGAGCCCCACGCCGGCGAACGCCTGCCGCAGGCCCTCGATCTCGATGGGGTCGCCGAGCGAGGTGCCGGTGCCGTGCGCCTCGACGTACCCCACGGTGCGGGGGTCGATCCCGGCCCGCCTGACGGCCTCGCCGATCACCCTCGCCTGCGCGGCCGGGCTGGGGACCGTAAAGCCGCTGGTCCGGCCGCTGTGGTTGACCGCGCAGGCGCGGATGACCCCGTAGACGTGATCGCCGTCGGCGAGGGCCCGGTCGAGCGGCTTGAGCAGCACGGCCCCCGCGCCCTCGCCCGGCACGTAGCCGGTGCCGTCCCGGCCGAACGCGCGGCAGCGCCCGTCGTCGGACAGGAACTGGCCCTGCGCGAGCTGGAGGTATTTCTGCGGGTGGACGCTCAGGTTGACCCCGCCCGCGAGCGCCAGGTCGCACTCGCCCCGGCGGATGCTCTCGACCGCCAGGTGCAGCGCGGTGAGCGAGGACGAACAGGCCGTGTCGAGGGCGATGCTCGGGCCGTGCAGGTCGAAGGTGTAGGACACGCGGTTGGCGATGGCCGAGTGCACCGCCATAGGGCGTACGCCGTCGTCCGCGGAGTCGAGGAGCTGGTAGTGATTCCACATCACGCCGACGAACACCCCGACCGGCAGGCCGGAGAGCGCGACGGGCGGATAGCCCGCGTCCTCCAGGGCGTGCCAGCCGACCATCAGGAACAGCCGCTCCTGGGGGTCCATCCGCTCGGCGTCGCGCCGTGAGATGCCGAAGAACGCGTGGTCGAAGCGGTCGACACCGTCGACGAAACCACCCCAGCGCCCGTACGTCCGGCCCGCCGTGCCCCGCCGCGCGTCGAAGATCTCCTCGTGGTCCCAGCGCTCGACCGGCACCTCCGTGACGCAGTCGCGCCCGCCCGCGAGGTTGCGCCAGAAGGCGCGCAGGTCCCGCGCCTGCGGATAGCGGCCGGCCATGCCGATGACGGCGATCGGGGCCGGTTCGTCCCGCCCGGCGGCGCCCGCCCGGCCACCCACCGTGCCAGTGGCGGGGGCTCCCCGCCCTCGTGCGGCGCCGGTCCGCGCGCCACCCGGCATGGCCGTGCCGTGCTCTGCGGGCTCTCCGGACTCCCCACGCTCGCCGGGCTCTCCGCACTCCCGGGGTGCGACGGCCGGGACGGTCCTGCCGACGACCGCGGGGTCGCCGTAGGCGGCGACGATCGTCACCTCGTCGTACGCCCCCGCCTCCTCCAGCGTGCGCAGCCCCACCTCGGTGGGCATCGGGGCCAACCCCGACGACGCGCGGGCCCGCTCCAGCGCCTCGGGCGCGACGCGCATGCCTCCTTCGGCCCAATAGGGCCAGCCGATCGCGAGCGTGCGCCCGGACCGGTCGGGCCGCTCGGCCCGCACCCGGGCGAAGTGCTCGACGAAGGCGTTGCCGTACGCGTAGTCGCACTGGCCGGGGTTCGGCAGGGTCGCCGACAGCGAGGAGAACAGCACGAACATGTCCAGGTCGTCGTCCGCCGTCGCCCGGTCGAGGTTGACCGCGCCGTCGATCTTGGTCCGCAGGACCTCCGCCGACGCCGCCGGGTCCTTGGCGAAGAAGACGGCGTCGCGGACCAGCCCGGCGCAGTGGAAGACACCGTCGACACGGCCGTACAGCGCGCGCACCTTGTCCAGGGCTGCCATGGTCTGCGAGGCGTCGGTGATGTCGGCCCGGAGATGGACGACCTCCGCGCCCGCCTCCTCCCAGGCCGCCATCCGGGTGGCCGTGCCGGCCCGCAACGGCCCCCGGCCGAGCAGCGCCAGCCGGGCGCGCCAGCGCCGGGCGAGGTGACCGGCCAGCAGGGCGCCGATTCCGCCCGTGCCGCCCGCCAGCACGTAGACCCCGCCCTCGCGGAACCGCAGGGGCTCGCCTCCCGGCCGGGCCCGCGTGTATCCGCGGACGAACCGCTCGCCGTCGCGATACAGCACCTCCCCGTGGGCGTCCGCCACCACTGCGCCGGCGTCCGCCCCGGCCGCGGCCTCGGTGACGATCGCGGCGGCGAGGGCCTCGACGTCGCCCTCGTCGGCGTCCACCTCCACCCGGCGGCAGCGCAGCGCCGGGACCTCGGCCGACAGGGTGCGGGCCAGCGCCCCGACCGCCGCGTCCCCGGGGCGCGCCGCCCCGTCTGGGGCTGCGTGGACGTACAGCACGTCGACCGGCTCGGCGATGCGGTGGTCGGCGAGCGCCGCGGCCAGTGCCCAGACTGCGTGGTAGGGCCCGTCCCGATCCGCCGTCTCCGCACCGGCGAGATGCGCGGTGCCGCCGGGATCGCCGACGACGACATAGGTCCTCGGCGCGGCGGCGGTCCTGGACAGCTCGCCGAGCAGCAGGCGTGCCTGGTCCCGATCGCCGGGACGCATCTCGCAGGTGTCGCGGTCGATCACGGCGAACGCCTCGCCCGCCGTCACGTGCACGACCCGTCGGCCCGTGCCGGCGATCCCGTCGCGCAGCGCGTCGGCCAGGACCGCGGTCCCGCCGACAAGGACGAGGTCGCCGGGCTCGGCAGGCTCGCCGGGGCCACCAGCATCACCGGGGGCACGGAAGTCATCGCGCTCGCCGGTCGGCGCGGCCGGGCGTGCCGCCCACACCGGAGCCAGGCACGTCATCCCGGTTTCGCCGGACGCGGCGGCCGGGCGTCCGGCCGTTTCCGCGACGCCGTCCTCTCCGCCGGAGCGCGCCACGGGTCCGTACGTGTCCACCAGGTGGCGGGCCAGGCTGTCGATGTCGCTGAACTCGAACAGCAGGGTGGGGTAGAGCCTGCTGCCGACGACCTCCTCCAGATCGCGGCTGATGCGCAGCATCGCGACCGAGTCGAGCCCGAGCTCGTAGAACCCGGCATCGGTCCGGACCTCCGCGGACTCCACGCCGAGCAAGCCGGCGATCAGCTCCCGCAGGCGCCCCGCCATCTCACCGGCCGGGTCGCCCGTCTCGCCGGACTGAACGGCCTGAACGGGCTCGCCGTCCACCAGCTTCGTGATCAGCTCGGGATGACGGATCCGCTTGCAGGTGAGCTTGCGGAACTCGGCGACGAGCAGGCCCTCCTCGTCGTACAGGAAGCAGTCGTTGTGGACCACGTCGCCCGAGGTCGCGAACTCCTCGGGCGACGGCACGTGGACGTGACACCGGCCGCGCAGCGGCCGGTGAGCGCGGAAGCGCTCGATGAAGACGGGAATGAACGGGTCGCCCGGCGACGGCCGCTGGCCGTAGGCCACGATGGAGGCCGCGTCGAGTACCGCCGGGTGCAGGTGGAAGCCCTTCCCGTGGCCGGGTCCCGCGCTCTCCAGGTCCAGCTCGGCCAGCAGTTCGCCGTCCCCCTGGAACAGCGGGCCCCGGCAGCGCATGGGGGCGCCGTGCTCGATCCGCTCGCCGCGGGCCTGTGCGTACAGCTCGGCGATGTCGCGGCGGGTCGTGGCCCTCGCCCTGACGGCGGCGAGATCGAGCCGCCCGGGCTCGGGCCCGCCGGCGAAGCGGAGCTCGGCCGAGAAGTTCCGCCGCCAGGACGAGTCGTCGCCGCCCGCCTGGCGGCTCTCCCCGGTCACCTGGCGCACGCCGTCCTCCTCGGGGCCGACGAGCACGCGGATCTCCCGGTCGAGGCCGTCGGCCGTGGCGACCGCCTCGGTGAACAGCACGTTGTGCAGCTCCGCGCGCCGGTGGTCGAACCCCTTGGCGATGAGGATGCGGTAGACGATGTCGAGGAAGGTCACTCCCGGCATCACCGACACACCGTGCACCCGGTGGTTCTGCATGATGAAGTCGGCGTGCCGCAGCGACAGGCGACACTCGATCTCGGGCATCGAAGCGTTCCTCTCCTCGGTGTGCTCAGAGCGCGCGTGACGTCGCGGGGATGGTAAGAACGGGTCCGGCGGCGGCTCAGCTCAAGATTGAGCGCCCAGGCGGCGCAGAGCCCGCTCGCGCAGCGCCACCCGGTCGGCCTTGCCGTTGCGGCTCAGCGGCATCTCGTCCAGCGGCCACAGGTGCCGCGGCAGCATGTACGGCGGCAGCCGGTCGGCCAGCCGCGCGGCGAGCGCGGCCGTGTCGGCGCCTCCACCGGCCACGAACGCGACCAGGACCTTCCCGGTCTCGTCGTCCAGCGCGAACACCAGCGGCTCGCAGCCGGGCGCGGCCTCGCGCAGCGCGTGCTCGACCTCCGCCAGCTCGACCCGGTAGCCGTGGATCTTCACCTGGGAGTCGTCCCGGCCCAGGTGCACCAGCCCCGCCTTGTCGTCGAGCCGGACCCGGTCGCCGGTGCGATACCACGTCCTGCCGTCGGCCTGGTGGAACCGGCCCGCGTCGTTGGCCGGGTCGAGGTAGCCGCGGAACATCTGCGGGCCGGTCATGCACAGCTCGCCGGTCCGCTGGCCGGGCTCGGCGTCCTGGCCGAGCATCAGGAAGTCCATGCCGTCGTTGGGGTAGCCGATCGGCACGGTCTCGCCCTCCCAGTCGAGCGGCTCGCCCGCGGGCCAGCGGTAGGCCGTGCAGGCGATCGTCAGCTCGGTCGGGCCGTAGATGTTGTCGAGGGCGGCGTCCGGGGCGGCCGCCCGCATCGCCCGTGCGGTCTCGACCGGCAGCGGCTCTCCGCAGAAGACCGCGTAGCGCAGCCCGGCGAGCGACCCGGGCGCGAGCGCGTCCCTGGCCCGCACCGCGTTGACCAGGCTGGGGGTGGCATGCCAGACGGTCAGGCCGTACGACCGGACGTACCGGGCCGGGTCGAGGGCCTGCAGCCGGGTCAGGGCGCACAAGCAGGCCCCGCTGCCCCAGGCCATGAAGATGTCGAACATCGCCAGGTCGAAGGTGAGGTCGTACACCTGACTGAAGCGGTCGCCGGGGCCGACGTCGTAGCGCGGCAGCGACGCCCGCAGGAACGCGCTCACGTTGCGGTGCGCGATCGGCACCCCCTTGGGCCGCCCTGTGGACCCCGAGGTGAACAGCACGTACGCGACGTCCTGCGGCGTGCGGCCCGACGGCGGCCGGAAGGAGTCCGCGTCGTCGTCGCCGGGCACCCGCACGGGCACTCCGGCCGGCGCTCCGGTGTCGGCGTCAACGGCGTCGGAGGCCAGGACGACGCGGACGCCGGCCGCCTCGGCCACGCGCGCCGCCTGCGCGGCCCCACCGGCGTCCACGACCAGGGAGTCCACGCCGGCGGCGCGGGCGATCTCCGCGTTGCGCTCGGCCGGCGCCTCCAAGCCGAGCGGCACGGCCGCGGCTCCGGCGTACAGGGCGGCCAGCAGGCCGATGTACGCCTCGACGCTCTTGTTCGCGAGCAGCCCCACGCGGCGCGGCGCCCGCCCGCCCTCGGTCAGCGCGGCGGCCCAGGCGCGGGCCCGCCGGTCCACCTCCGCGTACGAGAGGGTCACGGCGTGCACCCGCAGAGCCGGGCCGCCGGGATCGCGGGCCAGCCCGTCGAGGAACCATTCGTCCAGCAGCCGCTCCGTCATCAGTCCTCCTGAAGCTCGAACCGCACCGCAACCGGCGGCCCCGCGACCGGAGTCAGGGCCGGCCCGACGTCGCGCGCAGCCGGGTCAGCAGCGCCCACGCGCTCCCCGGCGTCCGGAAGTTGGCGGGCACCAGCTCCTCGTCGGGGAACGTCACCCCGTACGCGTCCTCCAGCGCCGCGATGAGCCCCACGGTCGCCACCGAGTTCAGGCCGAAGGCCGCCATCACAAGGTCGGGTGCGAGCGGGGCGCCCTCCGGCAGCGTGGGAAGGTACGGCCGCAGGACGCTCTCGAACGTCTCGTCCCAGTGGTCGGTCACCGTTCGGTCCGCCTTTCGCACTCGATCGACGTCGCGCCTATGACGGCGGCGCGCCATGCGAGCGTGCGGTGTGGCGGCCCGCACGCGGTCCGGGCGCCTGGGGGGCGCAGGCCCGCCGCGTACCGCCGGATGCTAGGCAGGCGCGCCGGGCCGATGCCGCTCAAAGTTGAGCAGACGGCCGCGGGCCGGTCTGGCGACGATCGAAAGCATGGCTCGTGACGTGCTGCTCGGCGGTTCGTCCGCCCTCCTCGCCGCCCGGCTCGCCGACCGTCTCCTGGCCCGCGGCGCCGGCCGGGTGACGATCGTCACTCCTCCCGGACGGCCGCCCGCCGCCACGGGCGGCGCGGCTTCCGCGGACGACCGGCCGCGCGATCCGCGGCTGCTGGTCGTGGACGCCGGGCCGACCGGCGACCTGCCCGAGGATGTGCGGGCCGACGTCGTCTGGCTCCTCACGGGGGACGCCGGGCCGGTTCCCGGCCGCGACGCCCGTGCGGACGCGGCGCTGGCCCGGAGCGTCGTCGCTCGCCTGCCCGTGCTCGGCGCGGCCGGGATCGTCCACGTGACCGCCGACGAGCTGTGCCGTCCCCTCGGCACGTCCGCCAGGCCGGTGGACGCCATCGTCGCCTGTGTGCACACCACGGTGGAGGAGGAGGTCGCCACCGCCTGCGCGGAGCACGGGATCGGCCACCGGCTGGTGCGCACGGTCTCCCCCGTCGGCGCGCTGTCGCCCGCAGGCACGGAGTCCGGCCCCGACGCGGTCGCGACGGCCGGGGTCGTGCCGCCGGGCGTCCGGCCGGGCGAGCCCGTGCCCGCCGGGCTGCACCGGTTCCTGGCCGCCCTGCGCTCTGTCGTCGACGAGGTCACCGCCCGTGCGCCGGACTACTTCGGCACCCGGCCCCTGCGGTGCCTGGTCCCCCCGGAGTCCGTCGTACGGCTGACGCCGATGGACGAGGTCACGCGCGTGCTGGTCGAGCTGGTGGACGATCCGGCGACGGCGGGCGGCCGGTTCCGCCTGGCCGCCTCCGGCGTCGTGCCCGTGGACGGCCTGCTCCAGCGGATCGGCGACGTCTACGGGGTGCGGCTGCTGCCGGTCCAGGACCCCGCCGAGCTGGATCCGATCGACCGGCTGCTACACGACCGGCTCACCGGGTTCCTGGCCGAGCCGTCGCCCTGGACCGGCTACCGGGAGACGACGACGGGACCGCGCGAGTGGGCGCCGCCCGCTCAGCGGGCGCTGCTGCGCCGGGTGCGCCGAGCCCAGGAGGCGGCCGAAGAGGCGGCCCGCGACCGTCAGGAGAGGGTGCCCGAACGGCTCGTGCGCACCACCATCGACGTCGCCGGACGGCCGCTGACCTACCACCTGGCGGTGCCCCCCGCCGTGCCGGGACCCGGAGGAACTCCGGCCGGAGGGGGACTCGGAGCCGAGCCGGTCGTCCTGCTCAACGCCCTGGGCCAGAGCCCGGCCTTCTGGCACCCCCTGATCGACCGGCTGTCGGCCCGGCGGCGCGTCCTGGTCGTGGACCCTCGCGGGCCCGAGGACGACGGCCCTGCGTCCGTGCCCGGTCTCAACGAGCACGCCGACGACCTGGAGGCCGTGCTCAAGAACGAGAGCGTCGAGCGCTGCCACCTCGTGGGCTGGTGCACCGGGCCCAAGCAGGCCGTCCGGTTCGCGGTGCGCCGCCCCGACGTGGTCGCCTCGATGGTGTTCCTCAACGGCTCGTTCCGGGCCGAGGGGGGCCACGACGGTCTCGACACCCCGTACGAGCGGAACCTCGACTACCTGTGCCGGACACTCGTGCGACGGCCGGAACAGGCGGGGCGGTTGCTGCGCCTGTTCGGGGGCGAGGACCCACCCGCCTCCCGCCCCGATGAGGTGCTCGCCCTGACCAGCGACGCGTTGCGGGAGGAGGTCCGTGCGCCGTTCCTTTCGGCCCAGGCCCTGGTGCCCTACGCCTTTCAGATGCTCGCCTTCTGGGGCGACGACGTGTCGGCCGAGGCCGGGCAGGTCCGCGTCCCGGTCCTGGCCGTCGGCGCCGAGCACGACCGGATCGTCTCCACGCCGCGGCTGCGCGCCGCGGCGGCGCGTTTCCCCTCGGGACGCTTCGTCGAGCTCCGCGGCGCGACGCACCAGTGCCTGTACGACCGCGCCGACGTGCTGGCCGGGTTGATCGAGGAGTTCGTGGCCGATCCCGCGGCGATGACCTGCGCTGACGCGACAGCCGGCCTGGCGGGTGAGGTGGACCGGTGACCGTACGCAGGGCGCCGGCGAGCCCGGCGACCGGTTCGAGACGGTTCGACGCGGTTGGAAGTGGTTCGAGACCGAGGAGGAACGCCCCATGACGCAGGCGATGTCGTTCGACCGCGTCGCCGACAGCTACGACGAGATGCGCGGCGGCCTCGAGCGGGGCCGCCAGTCGGCGGCGTGCCTGGCCCCGCACCTGGTGGCCGGCACGACCCTGGAGGTCGGCGTCGGCACCGGCGTGGTCGCGGCAGGACTGCGCGAGCTGGGACATCCCGTGATCGGGGTGGACATCTCCGCGCCGATGCTGCGCCGCGCACACGAGCGGCTCGCCGGCCGGGTGGCGCGGGCGGACGCCAGGGCGCTCCCCCTGCCCCGGGGTGCGGTGGCGAACGTCGTGTTCGTCCACGTCCTGCACCTGGTCGGGGACATGGCCGCCGCCGTGGCCGAGGCGGCCCGCGTGCTGCGACCCGGAGGGCGGCTCGCCGCCGTGCACGGCAGCCCCGTCGCCGACCCGGACGAACTGGTGGAGGCCCTCGACCGGCTGGCGCCACTGCAGCCGCCGCGGCCGGACACCCCGGAGGGGCTCGTGTCCGCCGGTGAGGCGGTGGGCCTGCGGCCGGTGGAGCAGCACTTCGCCGCCGAGTACGAGAAGGCCACCTCGCCCGCGGAAATGGCCGAGAGCATTGAGCGGCGGGTGCCGCCGTACCTGTGGCACGTGCCCGGCGACGTCTGGCGGGACGTGGTCGTCCCGGTCGTCACCGGCCTGCGTGCGCTCCCCGACCCCGAGCGGCCGCGGGTGCAGACCTGGCGCTCGATGTGCACGGTCTTGGAGAAGCACGGCTGAGGCCGCCGAGACAAGCCGCATAAGCCGGAGCTGCGCGGGAGCGGGACTCCACACGCCGTTCCGGGCGGCCCTTTCGACTTCCAGTGCCCTTTCGGCTTTCGCGGCCGCCTCCCGGGCCGCGACCCAAGCAACAGCCGCGGTCCCTGCCCGGCCGGTGACGAACCGGCCGCGGCTCCAGCCCGGCCGTGAGGAAGCGGCCCCGGCCCGGGCGGACTCAGCCGCGGGCCGGGGCGGGAGGGCGGACGCCGCCGGGCTCAGCGAGGGATGAGCTCGAAGGCGATCGCGAGCCGGCCGCCGAACCGCTCGCCCGTCTGGCGGGCCATCGCGGTCAGCGGGCCGCGCACGTCCCTGACCGGCGGCCGCAGGCCCGCCAGGTAGGCGCGGTGCGCCTCCAGGGAGGCCACGGCCTTGTCGATGGAGTCGGTGACGTCCACGGCGTGGGTCGGATGCGGCGAGTTGGCGATGGCCACGTGCCGCACGCCCTCCCAGGGCTCCAGGCCGAGGTCGCGGAAGATCCAGCGGTTGCCCGCGTCGCCCACGGCGTCGAGCAGGGCCCGCCCGGTGTTGCGGTGGTCCGGCGGGTTCCAGCGGCCGCTGAGGAACCGCTCGTGGTGGTTGAAGCCGATGACCAGCTCGGGCCGGTGCCGCCTGATCTCCTCGGCGATCCGCCGGCGCAGCGGCAGGCCGTACTCGATGACGCCGTCGGCGTGGTCGAGGAAGGTCACCTGTTCCACGCCCACGATCGACGCGCTCTCGCGCTGCTCGGCCTCCCGTACGGCGGCCGCCTCCTCGGGCGGCATCCCGTCGATCCCGGCCTCGCCGCGGGTGAGCAGCAGGTAGCTCACGGACTTCCCGGCGGCGGTCCAGCTCGCGACGGCTCCGGCGGCGCCGAACTCGATGTCGTCCGGATGGGCCACTACCGCTAGTGCCGTGCTCCAATCGTCGGGCATAGGCTGCAGTTCGTCGCTCATATCATTTAAATTAGCACGTGAAGCCATTCTCAATAAAGGCCGGAAGCCGCTTTTATAATGCGCCGAAAATGCTCAATCCTGAGCAGACGAACCCTCTTCCATCAGGCATGATCCTACGGAACAGCATTGTTTCGTTCCGCAGAACAGTGCCGTCGTTCCGCACCCGAGAAATTCAGCGAAATTCGAGACGCGGGAGGTTTCCGATGGGAAAGACCGCCACCGGGACGATGAAATGGGAGCCGTGGCAGCCGCAGCCGTACGCCGTGCAGGACAGCGGCCCAGTCCTGTCGCGGGGCACCGTCGTCAACCACTACACCGGCGACCTGGTGGCCACCGGCGCACTGGAGTGCCTGGTCCTCACCGAGGCGGACGGCACCAGCCCGTTCCAGGGCCTTGAACGGGTGACCGGCAGCCTCGACGGCCGCCAGGGCAGCTTCGTCTTCCGGCTCGACGGCGTCGTCCGGCCGGGCACAGCCGAGGCCACCCTGACCGTGGTGCCGGGTTCCGGCACCGGCGACCTCAAGGGGCTGCGCGGCGAGGCCCGCTACACGAGCGGCAACGTGGGTCCGGACGGTCACGCGGAATTCACCTTCGAGTACGAGCTCGACTGATCGGCTGCGTACCATCGGAAATCGCGGCGCCGTCTGACGGCCGGTGAAATCGCCGTCATGCGACGCCACCGCGCAGCATATGTCCGTCTGCGCCTCCGGAACGGGCCCGTCCGGCTCGTCCGGAGGCGTAGCAGGCCAGAACGAAGGGAGCTTCACCATGTCAGCCATCGGCACTCTCGCCGCGGTTTCGCTCGACTGCCAGGATCCCGCCGCGCTGGCGGACTTCTATCGCCAGGTCACGGGCTGGGAGGTGGTGTTCAGCAGCGAGAACTTCACCTACCTCGCCGGGAGCGACGGAGGCGTGCGCCTGAGCTTCCAGCGGGTGCCGGACCACCCACGGCCCAGCTGGCCCGACTCGGCCAAGCAGTTCCACCTCGACTTCAGCGTGCCCGACCTGGACAAGGCGGAGCAGCAGCTGCTCGAGCTGGGCGCGACCAAGCCCGACTTCCAGCCGGGCGGCGACAAGTGGCGGGTGCTCCTCGACCCCGCGGGACACCCGTTCTGCATCACCACGTACACGGGCTGAACCTCGTTCTCCCGGAACCGGAAGGGGCCACGGCGGCGACGCCGTGGCCCCTTCCGGTTCCGCCTCAGCCCCAGTGCTGCGGGGTGAGCAGGACGTCCCGCGTGGTGCCCTGGACAATGATCTTGTCCCAGGCGCCGCCGCCCTTGTCCATCGAGATCCAGTCCTGGATGAACGAGGCGCGCGGGGCGTCGGGGTCGGTGCGCGCGTCGAGGCCCATCAGCAGGTACATCACGTCCAGCGAGCGCATGTGGATGAGGAAGTGCGCGCGGTCCATCCGGCCGAACGACTCCTCGTACAGGAAGACCGTGGCCAGGCCGTCCATGTTGAGGTTCATGTTCTCGGCCACGGTCCGCGCGAACACGCGCGCCTCGGCGCGGTAGCGGTAGTCGAAGTCGACCGTACGGCGCATGACGACGCCCGCTGTGGCCGAGTTGAGCGTCTTGTCCGCCGGCATCGCGGTCTGCTCCTGCGCCGGCCGTACGTCGAACCGGGGCAGGCCGCCCTCCCCGGGGACGATGGGGCTCATCGCGGAGTCTGCGGCCATCGCCTCGGTGGCGGTGCCGAAGATGCCCCACCGGTGCGGGAGCATGACGGTCTCGCGCACGCTGCCCGCCTCGAACAGCTCGTCCCAGACGTCGGCCTCGTGCGCGCCGAAGACGCCACCGCGGATGTCGCCGCCCGGGCCGCCCATCGCCAGCAGCGTGCCGTAGTCGGCGTACGACGTGAAGTGCAGCAGCCAGTGAAGCCGGTTCCTGACGCCGAAGGTCTCCTCGTAGACGAAGGCCGTGGCCGTCCCCGCGTGCTTGGCGTTGATGTGCTCGGCGATCTCGCGGGCTGCTTTCCTGGCGGCGCCACCCCGCCCACCGCGGATCTGCGCCACCCTCTCGACGATCACGCCCGCGTTCCCCGAGTGCAGGACGCGGTCCGGGGACTGCGAGGTCTGGTGCAGCGCCGGCGGCACGGTCGTCTGTGTGGTGCTGTTCGACACCGTCTACTCCTTCATGGACGTGGGATCTGCGGGGATGCGGCCGTCGAGGCATCGGGCGGCGCCGGTCATGAGCCGCTCGGCGATGACGTCGACGTGCCGGTCGCGCCAGTCCTCCAGCTCGCTGCCGCGGACGAACCGGTTGAACGCGCCCATCGCCGGGCCGCAGTGGATCTGGTAGTTGGCACGCTCGGCCGGGTCTCCGGCGAGGGCGAGCCGGTTGGAGTGGGCGAAATACCACTTGAAGACCAGCACCATCCGGTGGCGCGGGTCACGCTCGGCCTTCTCGACCACGTGGGGCCGCCCGCCGGACAGGTAGTGGTCGCGGGTCTCCCGCCACACCTCCTCGACGGAACGGCGGAAGAAGGTGCGCTCGATGCTCGCCAGCGTGGCCGGGTCGATCTCCTCCAGCGACCGGTGGCGCTGGTAGAGCTGGTGCAGCTTGGTCGCGCGGGCGGCGAACAGCGTCCCCTTCCGCACGACCTGCACCCGCGCCCCCAGCTCGAACATGTCGCCCGAGGGCGCATACGCCGTGTCCTGCACGTCGAGCCCGGCCAGCAGGTCCTTGACGGCCTCGGAGGTGCCGGCCTCGGGCGAGCACTGGTTCACCGACCCCGTCAGCACGAAGTCGGCCCCGAGGACGAAGGCGGCGGCCACCGCCTCCGGCGCGCCGAGGCCGCCCGAGGCGCCGAGCAGGATCGGGGTGCGATAGCCGTACCGGTCCGTGAGCTCGTCACGCAGCCGGCGCATGGCGGGGACCAGCGTGAGCGCCACACCCGCGTCGGTGTGCCCGCCGGAGTCCGCCTCGACGCAGACCTCGCCGCCGACCGGCAGCTCCCGCGCCACCTCGGCCTCCGCGGGGGTGAGCCCGCCCTCCCGCACCAGCCGGTCGAGCAGCGCCTGCGGCGGCGGGCTCATGAACGCGGTGGCCACCTCCGGGCGTGACACCTTCGCCAGCACCCGCCGTACGGCGACCGGCCTGCCCTGGGCGTCCCGGTGGGCGCCGCTGAAGCGGAAGCGCACCAACGGGGCCGTGACTCCGAGGTACGCCGCGGCCTCGACGAAGCGCACGTCGTGCTTGAGATACAGGGTGACCGTGCGCTCCTCCCTTGCGGGGTCGTCGAGGTCGTTGAGGAGGTTCATGCCGAACGGAACTTCGGAGCCGAGCCGGCGCCGGATGTCGAGCAGCGCCTGCTCGGTGCGCTCCAGGGACAGCCCCCCAGCACCGAAGAAGCCCATCAGACCCGAGCGGCCCATGCGTACGACCAGGTCGGCGGAGGAGATCCCCTTGTACATCGAGCCGGCGAGGTAGGCGTAGCGCAGCCCGTACTCGCGACGGAACCGGGCGGAGCCCAGCTTCTCGGCCGCCGACGCGAGCCGCGCGTCCGCCTCGGCGGCCGGGGCCGTAGGAGCCGGGTTCGCATGAGCCGGCGTCATGGGGGCGGCCGGCGTCACGGGAGCCGGGGCCTGAGGGACCGGAGTCACGGTGGCCGGGGTGCGGCAGGCCGACCGCCACAGGCCCGTGAGCACCGTGCCCGGGCCGACCTCGGCGATCTCGCGGACGCCGCGGTGGAACAGGTAGCTCATGCTGTCCCACCAGCGGACCGGACTGGCGATCTGCCGGCCAAGCAGGTCCGCCACCCCGTCCCGCGGGTACGGCCGGGCGGTGACGTTGGCCACGACCGGCACCCGAGGAGGCGCGAACTCCACCTCGCGTAGGAACGCCGCAAACTCCTCGGCCGCCGGTCGCATGTGCCGCGAGTGGAAGGCGGCGCTGACGTTGAGCGGCACGCAGCGGGCGCCGCCCGCCCGTTCGACGGCCTCGACGGCCCGGGCCATGCCCTCCGGGGCTCCGGACAGGACCACCTGGTCGGCGGAGTTGTGGTTGGCGACGTCGACGTCCGCGACGCCTGCCTCCTCCAGCAGCGCCGCCACGGTCGCGGCGGGCAGGCCGAGCACGGCCGTCATGACCCCGCCGTCGGCCCGGCCCATCAGCTCGCCCCTGCGCCGGACCAGCCGTACGCCGGTGGCCAGGTCGAAGCAGCCGGCGGCGAACAGCGCGTCGAACTCCCCCAGGCTGTGCCCGGCGTAGAAGTCGGGTTCCGGCTCCTCCCGCAGCCGGGCCAGGTGGGTCAGCGCGTTGACGACGAACAGCGCCGGCTGGGCGTACTGCGTCTGCCGGAGCCGTCCGTCGGGGTCCTTCAGGCACAGGTCGCGGATCGAGTAGCCCAGGATCGCGTCGACCTCGGCGCACAGGCCGGGGAAGAGGTCGAAGAGCCCCTCCCCCATGCCCTTGCGCTGCGACCCCTGGCCCGGGAAGAGCCACGCGCGCATGATCAGCCTTTTCCTCCTCCGCCGGGTGCCGGCGGGCGCGGCGCGCCCGTCCGGAGCCCGGACTGGTCCGCTGTCACCGGGGAGCCGTCATCGGGGAAGCTGGTAGGGCACCAGAAGCGTGTCGTGCAGCGTGCCGTCCACGAAGGCCCTGGCCCAGGTGCCGCCGCCGCGGTGGGGCGCGATGAAGTCCTTCTCCAGGATCCGGCGGAAGTCGGGGTCGTGGTCGTCGAGGTGCATCAGCGTCAGGTAGTCCTCGAACGACCGCAGGTGGATCAGCCAGTGCAGCTGGTCCATCACGCCGAAGGTCTCCTCGTACAGGTACGACGTGACCCGGCCGGGCAGGACCTTGTTGACGTGGTTCTGCCAGGCGAAGGCGAAGTAGCGAGCCTCCTTGCGGAACTCGTGCTTGGCCTGGCCGACCCGGTGCAGGACGAGCTCGGCGTTGGCCGAGTTGAGCTGCTCCGACAGCGGCTGGGAGCTCTGCTTCCAGGCCGGGTCGACCCACAGGTCGCTCGGGACGTCCTCCTCGTTCTCGTGGTGGGCGCCGTGCTGGGGCACCAGGATCTTCTCCTGCATCGTGCCCTCGACGATCAGGCGGCCCCACGCGCCGACGCCGTCGTCGTCCTTGACCCGGTCGGACTCGAGAAGGTCGATCATGGTCTCGTCGTGGTCGACCATCTCCAGGCTGATGCCGTAGTCGTTGGGCGACTTCCAGTGGATGAGCCAGTGGAGGCGGTCCTGCGTGCCGAACGCCTCCTCGTAGCAGAAGAAGGAGGCCCCGTTGAGGTCGGAGTCGTTCATGTGACGGACGACCTCGGAGAAGAACTGGCGGCCCTCGGCCCGGTGGCTGTACTTGAGCTGGGCGTTGCGGGCGATGATGAAGCCCGAGTTGCCCGAGTGCAGCACCTTGTCGGCGGGGACGGAGGTCTGGTGCTGGGCCGGCCTGATCCGGCCCGCGTCGAGGGTGGACACCGCCGTGTCTGACATTGCGCGATCCCTTCTCGAAGATCGGCGCGCGCCTGACGGATCTGCCCGCCGAGCGCGTGCGCCGCGTTCGGAGGAGACGATGGGGAACTGCGGCAGACGCTACTTGGCCGGTCAGAGCGTGTCTGCGCAATGTTGCGCAAGGAAAGGGGGCCCGATCGTCGATCGGGCCCCCTGAGATGCGACGGGTCATCCGAAGGCGATGGCTCGGCCGGAAGGCGGCCTCGCCGGGAAGGCAGCGGCTCAGCGCGGGCTGTTCGCACGGCCGCCCTGCTCGGCGCCTGCCTGTTCCCGGCCGTCGCCGTTCGGCGTCGTCCCCCCGCGGGGCTGCTCGTGCCCCTGGGGCCGCTCCGGCCGCTCGGGCTGCTTGTCGCCCGCCGCCTGCTGGGTGCCGTCGGCCGGCTGGGGCATCTGCCGGGGCGGCACCTCGCGGAGGAAGAGCGACACGACCAGCGCGAGCGCGACCACGGGCACGGCGACGAGGAAGACGTCGTCCAGAGCCTGCGCGAACGCGGCGAGCACGTGTCCCTTCAGGGGCTCGGCCAGCCGCTGGATGGCCTGCACGTCGTCGGCCGCGACGCGCACGCCACCCGCCTCGTCGGCGAGATGGCGGGCCAGGCCGGAGCTGAAGACCGCGCCGAGCACCGCCGTGCCGACGGCCGCGCCCATCCGCTGGAAGAAGTTGGCCGCGCCGGTGGCCGCCCCCAGGTCGCGCATCTCGACGGCGTTCTGCACGGCGGTCAGGACGGGCTGCATGGTCAGGCCGGTGCCCGCGCCGAACACGAACGAGAGCACGGCCACCCACCAGTACGCCGTGTCCACGGCGAGGCGCGACAGCGGCAACATCGCCAGCACCAGCAGCACGGAACCGAGCATGGGGAAGATCTTGTAGCGGCCGGTACGGGTGATGAGGTTGCCGGAGACGGCGGTGGCGATGATGATTCCGAACATCGCCGGCAGCATCGCCAGGCCGGCCGTCGTGGGCGACATGCCGGACACGACCTGCAGATATACCGGCAGGAACACGATGCCGCTGAACATCGCGGCGCCGGCGAGGAACCCGAACACGTTCGCCACTCGGAAGACCGGGTTGCCGAACAGCCGCAGCGGGATCACGGGCTCGGCCGCACGCCGCTCGACCACGACGAACAGCACCGCGGCGACGGCGAAGACGGCCGGCAGGGCGAGCGACCCAGGGGCGGCCCAGCCGTACTCCTCACCGGCCCAGTCGAGGTAGAGCAGCAGCGCCGTGACACCGGCGACGATCAGCGCGGCGCCGAGGTAGTCGACGTGGTGTTCCCTGCGGGTCACCGGCAGCCGGAGGACGGCCGCGACGACCGCCAGCGAGACGAGGCCGACCGGTACGTTCACCCAGAAGATCCAGCGCCACCCCGGCCCGTCGGCCAGCCAGCCGCCGAGCAGCGGCCCGCCGAGGCTGGCCAGGGCGAAGACCCCGGCGAAGTACCCCTGGTAGCGGCCCCGCTCGCGGGGCGGCACGACGTCGCCGATGACGGTCAGCGCCAGCGCGAACAGCCCGCCTCCGCCCAGGCCCTGCAAGGCCCGGAACGCGATGAGCTGCCCGACGTCCTGCGCCAGGCCGCACAGCGCCGAGGCGAGCAGGAACAACCCGATCGCGGCCATGAACGTCGACCGCCTGCCGTACAGGTCGGAGATCTTGCCCCACAGCGGGGTCACCACCATCGATGTGACGAGGTAGGCGGTGACCACCCACGAGAGCATGTCCATGCCGCCCAGGTCGCTCACGATCCGGGGCAGCGCGGTGCTCACCACGGTCTGGTCGAGCGCGGACAGCAGCATGCCGGCCATCACGCCGGCCACCGCCAGCCGGACATGCGCGGCGGACAGGGCGGGGGGCGCCTGCCCGGCGGGGGGTGCGCCGCTGGCTGTGGTGCTCATCGATTCCTCCCGTCTGATAGGGAACGTGGTCCGCGGACTGCGCCCGCCGCCCCGGGCCGGCCCTCCGCTCACTCGCGAGGACCTCTCGGGACAGGCCGCCGTGCGGACCTCGGTCCTACTCGGTGAAGGAGAGCTCGAGCAGCGACGCGACGAGCCCGTCCTCATTCTGACTGGTGTCCTCACTGCCCGCAGTCCCGGTGGTTCGACCTGTCGCCGTCACCGTGGGATCGGCCTCCCGGCCGAGCCACAGCCGCTTGCGCCGGAACACCGGCGCGGGCAGCGGCTCGCGGGGCGCCGGAGCCCCCTCGCGCAACCGCGGGTCGAGCTGGGCGGCGACCAGATGGGCGTTGGTGCCGCCGAGCCCGAACGAGCTGAGTCCTGCCACCCGCATCCGCTCCCCCGGCGCCCAGGTGCGCAGCCGGGTGTTCGGGAAGAACGGCGAGGCGTCGAAGTCGAAGCGCGGGTTGGGGGTCTCGCAGAACAGCGTGGGCGGGATCTGGCCGTGCTCGACGGCGAGCACCACCTTGATGAGCCCGGCCGCACCCGCCGCGCTCAGCAGGTGGCCGACGTTCGACTTGACGCTGCCGATCGCGCACCAGCCGGTCCGGTCGCTGGTCTCGCGGTACACGTCGGTCAGCGCGCGCAGCTCGATCGGGTCGCCGATGAGGGTCCCGGTGCCGTGCGCCTCGACCATGCCGATCTCGTCGGCCCGCCGGTTCGCCGCCGCCAGCGCCTTCCTGATGACGTCGGCCTGGGCCGCCGGGTTCGGCGTGGTGATACCCATCGTGTGGCCGTCGTTGTTCACGGCCACGGCCTCGATGACCGCGTGGACGCGGTCACCGTCCGCGAGCGCGGCGGCCAGCGGCTTGAGCAGCACCGCCCCGCACCCCTCGCCCGGCACGAAGCCGTCGGCCCGCTCGTCGAAGGTGGCGCAGCGGCCCGACGGAGAGATGGCGCGGGCGGCGCTGAACTCCAGGTAGGGTTGCTCGTCGAGCAGCACCTCGACACCGCCGGCCACGGCGACCTCGGCGTCGCCGGCGAGCAGGGCTCGGCACGCGAGCTGCACGCTGACCAGCGAGGACGAGCAGGCGCTGTCGACGACCAGATTGGGCCCGCGGAAGTCGAAGTGGTGGGCGACGTGGGCCGCGATGAAGTTCTGGTCCGACTGCAGCACCGCGGGGCGCAGCCCGGCCCGCCTGCCGTAGGAGGAGATCCGTCCGCCGACGAACACGCCGACGTCCCGCCCCCACAGCTCGGCCCCGGTGTAGCCGGCGTCGGCCAGGCAGGTCGCGGTGGCCTCCAGGAACAGCCGGATGCCGGGGTCGAGGCAGGTCGCCTCCTCGTCGCCCATGCCGAAGTAGGCCGCGTCGAAGTCCTCGATCCCGTCGAGGAAGCCGCCCCATCTGCTCAGCGACCTGCCCAGCGCGGGAACCGGGCTGTACAGCCGCCGATGGTCCCACCGGGACACCGGCACCTCGGCCACCGAGCAGCGTCCCGACAGCAGGTTGGCCCAGTAGGTCTCCACGTCGGGCGCGCCGGGGAAGCGGCAGGCCATGCCGATCACCGCGATCTTGCCGGCCGTCGCGTCGTCCCTCCCCGCGTCGGCGGACGGCACGGCCCGTTCCATCACGGTCACGGGACCGGCGGCCGGCATCGAGCCGGAGCCGGGTTCCGCAAGCGCGCCCGGAACGGGTTCCTGAGGCGAGGCGAGGCCGGGTTCCCCAAGCGCGCCGGGTTCCGGGACCGCACCAGAGCCGGATTCCGAGTCCGCATCGGGACCGGGTTCCGGGGCGAACCGGGCGAGGTAGGCGGCGAGGCGTTCCAGCGTGGAGTGGTCCAGCAGGACGGACGGCTCCAGCCTGCGGCCCAGGTGCTCCTCGATCTGCTGGAGCAGCTCGCCCAGCATCACCGACTCGACGCCCAGCTCGGCGAAGTCGACGGTGGGATCGAGGTCCCCGGCCGGGAGCCCCACGTTGCGCGCGAAGAGCTCCACCAGCCACGCGGGTGGGCGGCCGCCGGTCGCGTCCGCGCTCACCGGCTGCCGCGCCACGCTCGGCACGGACGGCACGGGCGGGGCGGCGGCCGCGCCGATGAGGCCGGCGCCCGCGCCGCTGGGGACGTCGCCGGTGAGGGCGGAGCCCCCCTCCCGGACGTCCCAGGGAGCGGCGGAAGCCGTACCGGTCAGCAGCAGGGCGCCGGGATCGGGCGCGACGTCGCGCAACGGCGGACACGGCAGCACCGAGGCGCCGCCCGGCAGGGCGTCGGCGGGCAGGGCCAGCACGCGCTCCAGCACGCGCAGCCCCTCCGCGTCGCCGAGACTGCCGAGCCCCACCGGCTCGCAGACGTTGGGACCGCCGCGTCCCGACCCGCTCTCGTGCCACATGGGCCAGTTGACCGAGCGGAACGCACCCTGGCCCTGACGGGCCTTGCTGCTCACGAAGAAGTCCATGAAGGCGTTGGCGGCGGCGTAGTCCGCCACTCCGGCGGCGAGCCGGGGCACCGCCGCGCACACCGAGGAGAACGTGAGGAAGAACGCGGGCCGGTCGGCCTCGCAGACCTCGGCCAGCGCCTCCAGGCCGTCGGCCTTCGGTTCCAGCACGGCCCGCATCTCGACCGCGCCCTTGTGCGCGAAGACCGGGGTGCCCCGGCCGACCCGCCCCGCGCAGTGGACGACGCCCGCCACCGGGCCCCACGCACCGCGGACCGATCGCAGGAACGCGGCGAGCCCGTCCCGGTCGGACAGCTTCCCGGTGTGCGCCCGGACCTCGGCGCCGAGGCGCTCCAGCTCGCGCACCGTCGCGACTGCGGCGGCCGCGGGCTCGGTCAGCGACGGGTCGTCCCACCGCTCCCTCGGCGGCAGGGAGCGGGCGCCCACCAGCGCGATCCGGCGGGCGCCGCGTTCGACCAGGTGGCGAGCCATCCGGGCGCCGATGCCCCGGGTCGCCCCGCTCAGCACGTACGGCGCGTCCGCCGCGAGCCGCAACGGCACGTGCGGCGCCTCGACCGGCACGAGCCGGGGCTCGTGACGCCGTCCCGCGCGGTGGCAGACCTCGCCGTACCGGCCGGGATCGCCCCACTCCTCCAGCACCTGCCGGGCGACCTCGGCCGCCTGTGCGGCGGGCACGTCAGTGTCGAGCACCGTCGCCCGGACCTTGCCGTACTCCACGCCGAGCACGCGGACGAATCCGGCCATGCGGGCCCCGGCGAGCGTGGCGGGAGCGCCTGGCGCGCCGAGCAGCCCCCGGGTGACGTGGACGACCCGTAGACCGGCGGCGTGCCGGTAGGACACGAGTTGCTGCAACATGGCCAGTCTGGCCTGCCACCGTCCCGGCCCCGCCGGGGCGTCGAGGTCGCACAGGTCCACCCATCCGGACAGGTCGGGATGCCGGGCCAGCAGCACGCCGACGGCCTCGACCGCGCCCGCCTCGTCGTCGTAGGAGAGCACGCCGACGTCGCCGGGAACAGTGCCCGTTCCGTTGTGGCCGGAGTCGCGGTGAGCGCGGGCGGCGCCTTCGCGGACCAGCAGCACCCGTCCCAGGCCCGCGGCGCGGGCCAGCTCGCGCGCCACGTTCTCGGTCCTGTCATCGAAGACGCACAGCAGCGGCCCCTCGCCGGACGCGGGGAGGGGTGCGGCGCCGGCGGGCACCCACTCCTTCCGGTAGAGCGGGATCTCCCGGCCCGTGCGAGGCCCCTCGCCCGTCTCCCGCCCGTACGGCGTGCCCGGCGTCTGACGGACGTCGGTGGAGGCGGCGACCGGCGTCACGGCGTCGGGCTCGAACGGCCGCTCGGGCAGCCAGCAGCGCATCCGGGCGAAGGGATACGACGGCAGGGCGATGACGCGCGGTGAGAAGCGCCCGGCGTCCCGTCCGGCCTGCTCGGGCTGGGAGGTGCCGGAGTGCCGGACGCGGAGCTCGTGCAGGCGCGGCCAGTCCACCCGGCCGCCGCCCACCCAGTGGGCGGCGATCTCCCGCAGCTCGTCCTCGCCGGGGGCGTACGCCGGACCGTACGCGGCATCGGAGGCGGCATAGGAGGCGGAGTGCGGCCCCGCGAGCGGAGCGTGCCCGGCGTCGGGGGCCGGGACGCGCGGGAGCACGGGTCCCGGCTCCTGCCCCGGGCCGGGGGTGCGGCCCCGCAGCACGCCCGGCGGTTCCTCCCCGGCGGCGACGCGCGCCAGGAGACCGGCCGCCTCCCGGAGGTCCGCCGTGACCAGGGCGAGCCGTTCGCGCAGCGGCTCTCGGCCGGCCTGCAGCGTGTAGGCGACGTCGGCCAGATCGTGGCGGTCGCCCGCGCCGCGGAGCCAGGCCGCCATGCGACCCGCCAGCCGCCGCAGGGCGTCCGGGTCCTGCCCCGACAGCACCAGCGCCTGCGGGCGTCCGGCCGGCCGCCCGTTCGCGAAGCGGGGCCGCTGGGGCATGTCCGCGTACTCCTCCAGGACGACATGGGCGATCGTCCCTCCGGCGCCGAAGGAGCTGACGCCGGCCCGGCGCGGCAACGGACGGCCGTACCCGTCCTCACACTTCGGCCAGGGCGCTGTCTCACGCTGTACCCGGAACGGCACGCGGTCCCAGGCGATCTTCGGATTGAGCTCCTCGGCGTGCAGGGACGGCGCGAATGTGCGATGCCGCATCTGGAGCACGACCTTCGTCAGGCCGGCGATGCCCGCGGCGGCCTCCACATGACCGATCGACGACTTGACCGAGCCGATCGCGACGGCGCCGGGGGGAAGGCCGGCGTCGCCGAAGGCCCGCATGAGCCCGTCGATCTCGATGGGATCGCCCAGCGCCGTTCCGGCTCCGTGCGCCTCCAGATAACCGATGGTCGCCGGGTCGACTCCCGCGTCCCGCAGCGCGTCGCGCACCATCTCGCCCTGCGCCGCGGGGTTGGGCACGATCCAGCCGTTGGTCCTGCCCATGTGGACGACGGAGCTGCCGCGGATCACCGCGTGCACGCGGTCGCCGTCCTCCAGCGCGTGGCGCAGCGGCTTCAACACGACGACGCCGACGCCCTCCGACGGAACGAACCCGTCACCGCCCCGCCCGAAGCTGCGGCAGCGCAGGTCGGAGGCGGTCAGCTTCATGCGGCGCTGCTGGATGAACTTGTTCGGGTGCAGGGACAGGTTGACCGCGCCCGCGATCGCCATCTCGGCCTCGCCCCGGCGCAGCGCCTGCACGGCCAGGTGGACGGCGACCAGCGAGGACGAGCACATCGTGTCGACGGTCATGCTGGGCCCGCGCAGGTCGAAGTGGAACGAGACCCGGTTGGCGATCCCGCCGATGGCCGACCCCGAGTCCTGGGGGTTGCCGCGCAGGGTCTGCTCGACGCCGAAGAAGGGGTACTCGTTGTACATCGAGCCCGCGTACACCGCCACCCGGGAGCCGTGCCGCTCGCGCAGCCGCCGCCGGGGGTAGCCGGCGTCCTCCAGTGCCTCCCAGGTCACTTCGAGGAACAGCCGCTCCTGCGGGTCCATGAGGGCGGCGTCCCTGGGTGTGATGTTGAACAGCAGCGGGTCGAACATGTCGACCTCGTCCAGGAAACCGCCCCACATGATGTCGGCGGGCCAGCCGGGGCGACGCCGCGCGGCCGGCAGCGGTCCGACGCAGTCACGCCCGGAGACCAGGTTCTCCCAGAACCGGTCGAGGTCGGGGGCGTGCGGATACCGTCCGGCGATGCCGACGATGGCGATCGCCCGGTCGTCCTCGTCGCGCTCGCCCTCCTCGCGCCGGTCGTCGCGCGCCACGAGCGCTCCCTGTCGGTCCCGCGCATCCCCGGCATCCCGCTTCCGCGCATCCCCGCCCTGCGCCTCCCGGAGCCGCCACACCCGGTCCTCTGCCGCTCGGTCCTCTGCCGCCCAGTCCGCCGTGTCCGGCTCGGCCGGCCCGGTGTCGCCTTGGGCGTTCTCGTGTCCCCTCCCAGGGGCGGACGCCGTACGGGCCGCCTCGTCCGCGAGCCAGGGGCCTTCGAGGCCGAGGAGCGCTCCCGCCACCCCGGCGAGGTCGCGGTGCTCGAAGAAGAGCGTCGGGGAGACCTCGCCCAGGTCACGCGCCAGCGCGTCGTTCAGCCGGGCCACGATGTACGACGTGAGCCCGTAGTGCTCCAGCGGCACATAGGCGTGCAGCTGGTCCACGGCGATGCCGGAGACCTCGGCATACCGCGCCTTGAGATAGTCCTCCACCTGGGCGCGCAGGAGGGGGTCGTCCGCCGGGGCGCTGCCGGGGTCGGCCCCGCCCCGGTAATCCGCCCGGCCCCAGGAATCGGCCCCGCTGACGGGAGGGGCCACACCGCCGGAGGTAGCACCGGAGGGAGCGGAGGCGGGCCCGTCCCCGGCGACGGCCTGGGCGGTCTCCGCCCGCGACCGGTCGGAGAAGGGTCCGTCGAAGGGATATGTGGGCAGCGGGACGCGAGCGCCCGGCACCGGCCAGCAGTCCTCCCACGCAACGTCGTGCCCGGCCAGCCACGCCGACGCGGCCTCCGTCTCGGAGAGCACTCCCTCGTCGGCCCCCGGCGTGGCCTGGCCCGCCTTCGCGGTCGCCGTCCCGGCGCCTGACGCCCCCGCAGGATCGCGGCCCGCCGGAGCCGTGCACGTCCCGGGAGCACCCGCCGCCAGAGCCGCGGACCTGCCGGGGGCGCCCGGCGGCGGGGCCACCGCCGTTCTCAGGGCGGGGTGGTCGCGACCGGCCGCCATGGCGTCCAGGGCCTCGGTCAGGGTCTCCAGGTCGGCGCAGCGCACCGCCAGCCGATGGGACATCGCCACCCGGCCCGTCTGCAGGGTGAACGCCACGTCCGCCGGCGAGGGGGCCATGCCGGCGGCGCGCGCCGCGACCAGATGGTCCCGCAGCCGCCGGGCGTAGCGGCTGAGGTGTTCCTCGCTCGCGGCCGACAGCACCACGACGTGCGTGCGGGGTTCGGGCCGCGCCGCCCGGCCATGCTCCGGGTCCGCGGCCCAGGAGGCTCCCCGGCCGGTGGCCCAGGGGTCCACGAGCCGTTCGGGCTCTGTCCGGTTCATCTCGCCTCACAGATGCGTCGACGGTCGGTCTACGGATGTGGTCACGTGCCGGCCGGAACCGGCCGGGCGCCGGGAAGCACCAATGTCGTCAGGCGCCGGCCGAGCAGGTCGGCCGCGGCCTCCATGAGCCGCGCCGCCTGCACGTGCGCTGTCCCCACGTGCGCTGTCCCCACGTGCGCCGCCTCCGCCTGGCCGCCCACGGCGAGGAACGGCGAACGAGCCGATGCGCGGCCGTCCGCGCCACCGGGGGCCGCGACCACGAAGTCGGCGCCGAGCACGAACGCGGCGGCGACCGCCTCGGGCGTCGCGCACACCACCCCGACCCGGATGTGGTGTCCGCAGGCGGCCACCGCCTCGTCGCGGCGGCGCAGCGCCTCGGGCAGCCGGACCTCCAGCCCCGGGCCATCGGACGAGCAGTCGAGGCAGACGTCCTCACTCACGGGCAGACCCCGGGCCACCTCCACCTCGGCGGGCGTGAGCGCCCCCCGGGCCGACAGCTCGGCCAGGAGCGGCTCCGCCGGGGGCCGCATCAACCGTTCCACCAGGTCGGGCGCCGCCACCCGCACGACGAGCCGGTTGGGCGCGACGGGCAGACCGGCGGCGTCACGGTAGGCCCCGGCGAAGCGGAAGCGCACCAGCTCGGGTGGCGCCTGGGTCAGGTGTCCGAGGGTCACGTGCAGGAAGCGCACGCCATAACGCAGGAACAGGCCCACGCGCCCCTGGTCCACCTCGTCGCCGCCCGCCACACGGCGGCCGTCCAGGGCGACACCGTACGGCGCGGCGGGACCCAGGTCGCGACGCAGGCGCTGAACGGCGCGCTCGACGTCGCCGGCGGGCAGCCCGTCCACGCCGAGGAAGGCGAGCACGCCGCGCCGGGCCGTCCTGGTCACCTCGTCGGCCGAGCCCGCCGCGCTCGCGTTCTCCAGCGCCGCGCATGCCAGGCGCGTCCCGTAGTCCCTCCTGAACGTCGCCGCGCCGAGGCGCTCCGTCCGGACGCGGTACGGCTCCCCGCCGGGGGCACGGCCGATGGACACGCCACCGGCCGGCCCGGCGGAATCGGACGCGGACGGGATGAGGTGTTTTTCGGCCTTGCGCCACAGTTTGGTGAGCACCTGACCGGGGCCGATCTCGCGGACGTCGCGCACGCCCCGCTCGGCCAGGTAAACCATGGTGTCCCACCACCGCACCGGGCTGCGCACCTGCCGCGCGAGCAGGTCGGGCAGGGTCTCCGGCCGGTGCGGGCGGGCGGTCACGTTCGAGATGACCGGCACGCGCGGCGGGGCGAAGTCCACCGTGCCCAGATAGTCGGCGAACGCCGCGGCGGGGAACGCCATGTACCGCGAGTGCGCGGCGATGCTCACGTTGAGCAACACGCACTTGCCGGCCCCCGCCCCGCGCAGGACGGCGGCGAGCGCGCGCACCGAGTCCTCCGGGCCCGACAGCACGACCTGGTCGGGCGAGTTGTGGTTGGCGAGGTCGACGTCGGTCGCGCCCTCCTCGGCCAGCACCTCGCGCAACCGCTCGATCGGCATCCCGACGACGGCGAGCATGCCGCCGCCCCGGGCGCGGGCCATCAGCTCGCCGCGCCGCCGCACGATCCGCAGGCCGGTCTCGAAGTCGAAGCATCCGGCGGCGTGTAGCGCGGCTAGCTCGCCGAGGCTGTGCCCCGCGAGGTACGCGGGGGCGGGCCCCTCCTCCAGCGCCGCCCGATGGGCGAGCGCGGCCACGGCGAACAGCGCCGGCTGGACATAGCGCGTGTCGTGCTGGAGCCTCTCCTCGTCTCCCGCGCACAGACGGCGCAGGGAGACCCCGATGATCTCGTCGGCCCGGGCGACCATGTCCGGATAGCGGTCGAGCAGCCCGGCGCCCATGCCCTGGCGCTGCGCCCCCTGTCCCGGGAAGATCCAGGCGACGCTCATGTGCCCCTCCTTCCGTCCGCGTCCGCGAGCGGGCGTGTCCCACCCCCCGCGCCGGTCTCCCACGGCATCCGCTGATGCAGGGTGAAGGCGGCGATCCGGTCCCGTACGGCCGGAGCCGCCATCAGGCGGGCGAACTCGGCGGCCGCGACGCGGCCGGCCTCCTCGGTCACGGGCCAGAGCAGGCCGAAGTATCGTTTGGCCTCCCCGATCGCCTCGGTAGCCACCTTGGTCACCCGGAACTCCAGGCGGCCGAGCGCGGCGGCCGGGTCGTCGCACACCTCGTCGACCAGCCGGTCGCGGTGCGCCTCCGCCGCGGGCACGGGCCTCGTGGTCAGCGTCATCGCGTACGCCGGCTGGAAGCCGGTGCGCCGCACCAGGAACGGCAGGACCGCGCACGGCAGCAGCCCCCACAGCGCCTCCGGCAGGCTGAACGTGCTGCGGGGCGTGGCCAGCACGAGATCGCAGGCCGCCGCCAGCCCGACCCCGCCCCCGGCGGCCTGGCCGTCGACCTCCGCCACCACGACCCGGGGTGTCGTGCTGATCCTCCGCAGGAGGGCGTGGAAGTCCGCCACGCCGCCGTCGCCCTCGGGCGCGTCCACCGCCTCGGCGAGGTCCATGCCCGTGCAGAACACGCCCGGGCGGCCCGCGAGCACGACGATCCGGCAGTCCGGCCGGCGTTCGGCCTCGTCCAGGGCGTGCCGGATCTCGGCGATCGTGCGGGCGTCGAGACCGTTGCGCCGGTCCGGCCGGTCGAGGGTCACCCGCATCGTGTCGGGGGACGCCTCGACGCGAATGCCCCGATAATCCATGGTCATCTCCAACGGCGGTGAGGGCGACGATCCGGTTCTACCGGCGGCCGGAGGCGGCGTCTGCTCACCATTGAGCAGGCCGCGTCCCCGCTTCCGGGGGACGATTGCGGCGACGCGTCCCCCAGGGCGGGGAACGGGGAGACACGGAGACAGGACAGCGGGCTCGGAGGCGGAACCGGAGGCGGGCCGAGCGGTGACGGTGACGGGACGGGTGAGGGGACGAGCGGCGGAACGGGCGGCGGCGTCCACGGGCGGAACGAACTCGCCGGAGCCGCGGATCGCGGCGGGCGATGCGCACGTGTGGATGGCGGACCCGGACGGGCTCGATCGGAACGGGCTTCTCGGCGGCTACCGCGCGGTGCTGTCGCCGCGGGAGCGGGACCGGGCCGCGGGCTTCCGGTCGGAGGCCGACCGGCTGGCGTTCGAGGCCGCGCACGGCCTGGCCCGAGCCGCGCTGACCTGGTGCGTGCCCGCCGTCGCCGCGGGCGCGTGGCGGTTCACGACCACGCCCCACGGCAGGCCGGAGATCGCCGATCAGCCGCCCCACCGGCCGCTCCGGTTCAACATCTCCCACACCGCGGGACTGGTGGCCTGTGTGGTCACGCTGGGCGCCGCCTGCGGGGTGGACGTCGAGCGCGTGCACCGCCGGGCCGACCCGCTGCGGCTGGGCCGCCGGGTCTGCTCACCCGCCGAGTATGCCCGGCTCGTCCCGCTCGACGACCTCGACGCCCGGGCCGACCTGTTCTTCCGCTACTGGACGCTGAAGGAGGCGTACGTCAAGGCACGCGGATACGGGATGACGCTGCCGATGAACCAGTGCGACGTCGAGAGGGCGGCATCCGTTCCAGCGGGGGCGCCTTTGGCGGTGGAGGGGCGGAACGTGGCCCGGTTCGGGCCGCAACTGCGGGACGACCCGGCCCGATGGCGCTTCGCCCAGTGGCGGCCCGGCCCGCGCCACCTTCTCGCCCTCGCCGTACGGCGGGAGCCCGGTCTGCCCTGCGCGGTCGTCGTCCACCCCGCCCCACCGCCCGTTCCATGAGACGCCCGTGCTGTGAGACGCCGCCCGTGCTGTGAGACGCGGCGCTCGGCAGGCTCGTTCATGAGATCACGGACAGCAGGCGCCGCAGGTCGGTCCTGAGGGCGTCGATGAAGTCGGGCCGCACGCCCTTGAGATAGAAATGGTCGCCCGCGAAGACGCGGAGGGTGAAGGGGCCGGTGGTCACCTCCCGCCAGGCCAGCATCTCCTCGGGCGTGACCTCCGGGTCGGCGTCCCCCGTGAGCCCGGACACCGGGCAGGACAGCGGCGGCCCGGGGAGGGGCCGGTAGGTCTCGTTCAGCGTGAAGTCGGCCCGCATGCCGGGCACGAACAGCCGCAGCAGGTCGGGCTGCCGCAGCACCTGGTCGGGGATGCCGTTCAACCGGGCGACCGCCGCGACGAACTCCTCGTCCGGCAGGCCGTGCAGGTCGGCGCGGCGTTTGGGCAGGTGCGGGGCCCGGCGGCCGGACACGACCAGCCCCGCGGGCGGGGCGGCCGGGCCCACGGACAGGCGCCGGGCCACCTCGTAGGCCACCGCCGAGCCCATGCTGTGGCCCATCAGCGCGTACGGCCGGTCGAGATAGGGCAGCAGGCCGTCCACGACGGCGGGGACGAGTTCCTCCATCCGCGTGTACGGCCGCTCCCGCAGCCGCCATTCGCGGCCTGGCAGGACGACCGGGCAGACCTCGACCTGCGGCAGCAGCAGCGGCCGCCACGGCCGGAAGAAACCCGCCCCTCCGCCCGCGTGGGCGAAGCAGAACAGCCGGGCCGGCGCGTCCTCCCGCCCGGCGTCGCTGCTCAGCCATGCCGGCGGCGCCGGCTCCGGCCCCTTCGGGTACGCCTGCGCGATCGTCACGCGACCACCTCCTCCCGTCGTCCGTCATCCGGCGGAGCGCAGCACGACGTGAGCGTAGGACCCGCTGGCGCCGAGCGCGTTGACCAGGGCGCGCAGCGGCTCGCCCGGGCGGCGCGGGGGCCACGGCTCACGCCGGTCCGCCAGGCGCAGCGGCAGCGCGTCCCAGGACACCAGCCCGCCGGTCCGCCCGGCCAGGGTGGGCGCGATCTCCCGGTGCGCGAACTGCAGCAGCACCTTCGCGAGCTGCGACATCCCGGCGGCCGACTCCAGGTGGCCGATGTTGGGCTTGACCGTGCCCACCGGCACGCCGCGCCCGTCACCCGCGGCCGTCCCCACGAAGACCTCCGCGAGTGCCTCGATCTCGGCGGCGTCCGCGACGCTCGCCCCGGCGGCGGCGCACTCGACGTACCCGATCTCCTCCGGCGTACGGCCGGCGCGGCGCAGCACCTGCCGGATCGAGTCGGCGAGCGCCGGGCTGTTGGGCGCGCCGAAGCGCACGCTCCGGCCGGAGTGGCCGATCCAGGTGGCCTCGACGACACCGTGAGCCGTGTCGCGGTCCCGCGCCGCCACCGCTGCCGGGCGCAGCAGGACGGCTCCCGCCCCCTCTCCGAGCACCCACCCCGAGGAGGCGGCGTCGAACGCTCTCGCGGAGCCGCCGGGCGACACGAGCCCCAGGGCCGACAGCACCTCCGCGTGATAGGGGTGGCAGACCAGGTTGACCCCGCCCACCAGAGCGGCGTCGCACTCGTCCCTGCGCAGGCTCTCCACGGCCAGGTGCAGGGCGGTCAGCGACGACGAGCATGAGGTGTCGACGGCGACGCTCGGCCCGCGGAAGTCGAAGAAGTGCGACACCCGGTTGGGGATGTCGGAGGCCATGGCGGTGACGGCGGCCGGCTCGCCCCGCCGCCACGCGTCCGCGCCCGCCTGCCGATGGTCGTGCCACATCACGCCGGTGAACACGCCGATGCGCGGCGCCGCCCGGCGCAGCGAGGCGGGAGTGTGCCCGGCGTTCTCCAGGCACTCCCACATGACCCGCAGCATCATCCGCAACTGCGGGTCGAGTGTGCGGGCCTCGGCCGGCGAGATGTGGAAGAACAGGCTGTCGAAGTCGCCAGCGTCGGGCAGGAAGCCGCCGGTCAGGCCCGTGGCGCCGGCGGCCCGGCCGGCCGGCATGGGGCCGAACGCCTGCCGCCCCTCGACGAGGCCGTGCCAGAACTCCGCCAGACCGGCCGCGCCCGGAAAACGCCCGGCGACCCCCACCACGGCGATCTCCGCCGCGCGCCGCCCGTCCGAGGCGGGGACGAGGGGTGCGGCGAGCCGGTCGCGGCGGGCGGCGCCGAACACCGGCCGCTCCCCGGAGGCGGTGACCGCGGGCACGGGCCGGGCGGGCACGCCGCCGAGGAACGACTGCAGGAACCGGTGCCCGTCGCCCAGGCCCAGCCGTTCGCAGACCGGCTCGAAGGCCACCGCCCCGACGGGGCAGAGCCCGACACCGCACGCGGCCTGGCCCATCATCAGGAGCTGGCCCATGTATCCGGCCTCCAGGGCCAGATAGCGCGGGGCGTCGTCGCCGTACAGGGGCGCGATGCCGTCGAGCTGCCCGACCAGGTACAGCTCGAAGCAGGCCCGATCGTAGACGGGCCGGTTGTAATAGAAGTGCGCGGAGCGGCCGATCCCGTCCGCCGGCCCGACCAGTTGCAGCGCGTGCTCTCCCGGCCGGTAGTAGTACAGCCCGCCGGCCACGCCCTCCACGCGCCGCACGTGCAGATACACCTGGACGGAGTAGGTGTCCCCCGCCGAAGGGTAGAGCCGCCGGCCCCGCTCGCCCGGCGCCGACGTGCGCAGCAGGCTGAGGAAACGGCAGAAGTCGTCGTACGGCAGCGCCGCCTCGGCGAACTCACGGTGGCTGCCGCGCCAGTCGTAGTGCTCGGGCGCGAACTCGGCCGCGTCGAGCGGGACGATGCGCTCCCCCGCCAGCCGGGGCCGCTCACCCCATCGGCCGGCCTTGAACGCGGCCCGCTCCTCCGGGGAGAAGAAGTCGACGCTTCCCGCGGCAGGCGCACCGCCCGCGCCGCCGTCGTCCAGCCCGGTCGCGGGCCGCGCGGCGCCGTTCGTGGCGGGCTCGGAATGCGGGACGCCGGACCTCGCGGCACCGTCCGCGGCCGGAAGGCCCGGCGGCGGGCCCGCGGTCGTGGACCCGTTCGGCGCGGCAGGGGCCGGCTCGGCGGCGCGGGCTCGCGAGGGCGCATCCGTCTCCCGCCCACCGTCCGCGGGGGACTCCCCTCCGCCCGCGAGCCGGGCCGCGACGTGCCGGGCGATGGCGGCGACCGTGGGCTCCGACAGGAGTGTCGCCACCGGCACCCGCTGCCGATACCGCTTCTGCAGTTCGCCGGAGACCTGCACGATGGTGAACGACGTGGCGCCCTGGTCCCACAGGTCGTCGTCGGGTCGTACGGCGGGCACGCCCAGCCGTTCGGCGAACAGCGCGGCGATCTCGTCGCGCAGTTCTTCGACGCCCGGCCCGCGGGGTGCCTCCCGCGGCGGCTCCTGCAGTGCCTCGCTCGGCGTCTTCCCCGGTTCCTCCGGCTCGGTGTCGGACTCCCGCGCCGGGCCGGGCGCGTCGGTCAGCGGCCACGGCAGGGCGTCCCGGTCGAGCTTGCCGTTCGCGGTGGCCGGGAAAGTGCTCACGAACCCGACGAAGTTGGGCACCATGTATTCGGGCAGCGTCTCGGCCGCGAACGCGCGCAGGTCCCTGACCTCCGGCGGGGTCGGACCCGACGGCTGCACGTACGCCACGAGCTTGCGATCGCCCGTGTGATCGGGCCGGGCCAGCACCACGACCTCCTTGACCCCCGCGTGCTGCCGCAGCCGGTGCTCGATCTCGCCCAGCTCGACCCGGAACCCCCGGACCTTGACCTGGTTGTCGGCACGGCCGAGGAAGCAGATGTTCCCGTCGGGGAAGAAGGAGGCCCGGTCACCGGTCCGGTACATCGGCTCGCCCGGCCGGGACGCGAACGGGTCGGGCACGAACCGCTGGGCCGTCAGCTCCGGCTGGTTGTAGTAGCCCAGGCTCAGGCACTCGCCCGCGATATAGAGGTCGCCCTCCACGCCGACCGGGCACGGTTCGAGGTGCTCGTCGAGGATGTAGTAGCGGCTGTTGTCGATGGGCCTGCCGTACGGGATGCTGCGCCAGGCGGGGTCGATGTCCTCGACAGGGAAGTAGTTGGACCACACGGTCGCCTCGGTGGCTCCGCCCAGGCTGACGATGCGCGCCCGGGGGAACACCGCCCGGACCTCCCCGGGCAGGGACAAGGGGGTGTAGTCGCCGCTCAGGAACACCAGCCGCAGGTCACCGGTGCCCGGCCGGCCCGCGTACGCGGGGAGCAGCGGGGCGAGCTGGGTGAGCGTGGTCGGCGCCGAGTTCCAGAAGGTGATCGGCTCCCGCAGCAGCACGTCGGCCAGCTCGGCAGGGTCGCGCTGCTCGGTCTCGTCCGCGACGTACAGCCCGGCGCCCCGCCCGAGCAGCCCCAGGATGTCGAACACCGACAGGTCGAAGCCGAGCGAGGTCACGCACAGCCCGACGTCCGAATGGCCGAAGCCGAACTCACGGTAGGCCCAGTTGAGCAGGTTGAGCACCGGCCGGTGGGCCACGGCGACGCCCTTCGGCCGACCCGTGCTGCCGGAGGTGAAGATGACGTACGCCGTGCTGTCCGGGGTGGTGACCGGCGGCGGGTTCTCCTCGCCGCGCGGGTCGTCGCGCACCGGGTCGAGGTCGACGGGGAGCACCTCGACGCCCGCGTCGTGACACCGGGTCTGCGAGGTGGACAGCACCAGCGCCGCGCCTGCGTCGCCGAGCATCACGGCCGCCCGATCCCTCGGCAGGTATGGCTCGACCGGCAGATAGACGCCGCCCGCCTTCAGCACCCCGAAGACGGCGGCCACCATGTCGGGCCCGCGCCGCATCGAGATGCCGACCACGGTCTCCGGGCCCACACCGCGGTCGCGCAGGTGCCAGGCAATGCGGTTGGCGCGCCGGTTGAGCTCGGCGTACGTCATCGTGCCGCCACGCCAGCGCAGCGCCACGGCGTCGGGCCGCTTCCTTGCCTGCCGTTCGAACAGCAGGTGGACCGGCCCGTCGGCGGGGAACTCGCGGGCCGTGTCGTTCCACTCGTAGAGGATCTTGTGCCGTTCGGCGGCGGACATGCCGCCGGGCCGCTCCCGCTCGTCGACGAGGCCCGCCAGCCGCTCCCGGAAGTCGGCGAACGCCGCCTCGGCCGTCCGCTCGGGCAGGCCGCCGGGGTCGATGTCCCAGCAGATCTGCAGCCGGTCGCCCTCGCCGACGGCCACGCAGTCGAGCGAGACGTCCGGCGTGCACGTCCGCCATTCCCCGGCGGCGACGCCCGGCGGCAGCGGGTGTCCGTCGAGGTCGAACACACCCGTGTAGACGACCGGGTGGGCCAGACCGCCGCGCCGGGCGGCGACCCGGCGCAGCTCGGCCAGTCCGCTCGCGCCGTCGGCCGCCGCGTCGGCCGCGAGGAGACGCTGGTGGTCGCGGGCCCGCTCCAGCAGCGGTGCCTCCCCCGGGGCGTACGGGATCCAGCTCAGCGCCGTGTGCTCTCCCGGCCGGCACGGCTCGGCCCACCCGGGCCACCGTACGACCGTGAGCGCGAACGTGCCGGGCAGCCGGGCGGCCAGCGCCTCGCCGAAAGCAGCCAGGATCACGGCGTCGGCCGACACCCCGGCGCCCTCGGCGATCTCCTGCAGCCGCCGGCGTCCCGGCAGCGTCGCCTCCAGCCGCGTACGCCGCCGGCCGCGTTCCTCCCCCGCCGCGGGCGAGGGCAGCGCGGGGCCCGGCGGCAGCTCGGCCAGCCGTTCACGCCAGTACGCGACCTGCTCGGGCGAGGAGGCCGGGCGGTGGTCGCGGGGGTCGGCGGCGGGCGCGGGAACGGCCGCCGGGTCGGCGTACAGCCGCCACAGCTCGCGCAGCAGAAGATGGATGCTGCGGGCGTCGGCCACGGCCAGGTCGACCGCGACGTGGACGGTGGCCGCCCCCTCGGATCCGGTGGTCCCACGTGGGGCCGGGGACCCGCCCGCCGGGAACGTGCCCGCGTCCCCCGGGCCGGAGGCGCCGCGCGTCACCTGGATCTCGGCGTGCGGCCCCCGCCCGAGCGGGAACGGCCGCACGGACAGCGCCGCACGGACCGACTCGGCGTCGAGGCCGGACACGGGGACGTGCCACCGGCGGGGCGCCCTCGACCGCACGAGCAGCCGCCCGTCAACGGTCACGGACGCGCGCAGGGGCTCGTACGCCTCGGTCAGGCGCAGCCACGCCCGTTCCAGGCGGTCCACGTCGAGATCGGCCACCTCAAAGGCGTGGTAGACCTGGCAGCCCTCCCCTCCGGACCGCCGTGCCACATAGTAGGCCTGCTGCAGGTCGTTGAGCGGCAGGACGCGGTCGCCGCAGGGGTCCTCGGCCGCCAGCGCGTGCAGCGTGTTCGCGAACCTGGCGAACACCGCCTCGACGCCGGGATTGAGGCCGTCCGCCACGTCCCAGCGAAAGCGCAGCTCGCCGTCCTGTTCCCACATCTGGTGGTCGAGCCCGACACCGGACGTACGGGTGACGGCGTAGCGGACGTCGCGGCCGAACCCCGGCGGCTCGGGCCGCGCGCCGAGCATGCTGGTGAACACGACGGGCAGGGGTGGCGGGGCTCCGCGCCACAGGCGGCGCAGCACCTCCACGCCTCCGACCGCCGCGTGGTCGAGATCCGACCACAGCAGCCGGTGGACCTCGCGCGCCGCCTCGCCCAGGTCCATGCTGTCCAGGGCCGGCACCGGGAAGACCAGGCTGGAGGTGAACGGGCCCACCAGCCGGTCGGCCGCGGCGGGCAGCCGCACCCGGTCGGTGGTGGTCAGCACGAGTGAGAACGGCGTGTGCGCGCCCGCCCATGCCAGGGTCTCGGCGAACACGGTGAGGACGAGCGCGGTCGGCGACACGTTCCAGGCGGCGGCCCGCTCGCGCAGCGTCCGCCACTCGGCCTCCGCCAGCCCGCCCTCCAGGGGCCGCCGCGGCTCCCCCGACGGCACCGGGACGGGCACCCCGGCCTCCGCCGCCGGCGCCGTACTCGCAGCGGCCGGGACGGCACGGGGCAGGGCAGGGCCCGGGGGCAGGTCGGCGAGCCGTCGCCGCCAGTGGTCGACGTCGGCATGGTAGGCCGGAGTATCGGCGTGCGCACGCAGGCGTTCGACGCACTCGCGCACACTCGGCCCGGCCCCCGGCGGTTCGGGCAGCGGGTCCCCGGGCCGGACGTAGGCGCGCCACCAGTCGGACAGCAGCACGTCGAGACCGCGGCCGTCGGTCACCACCGCGTCCACGTCGAGATGGACGACGGCCCGGCCGTCGCACGCCCGGGTCACCTCGACGGCGAACAGCGGCCAGTCGCCCGGTTCGTGCCGCAGCCGCGTCAGACGCCCCCTGACCTCGGCCACTCGGTCGTCGAGATCGGCGTCGGCCACCTCGTGGACCGGCATCGTCCAGGGGCCCGCCTCCGGCATCACCCGCTGTCGTCCGTCCTCGATCAGCACGGCCCGCAGCATGTCGTGGTGGTCGACGACCCGTCCCCACGCCTCCTTCAACCGGTCGGGGTCGAGCCCGGCGATCTCGAACTCGCGGTAGAGGTGGCAGCCCACCGGGTCTGGCCCGAGGTCGGGATGCGACCCCGTGACGTACGCCTGCTGCATGGGCGTCAGCGGGAACGGTGCATACCGGTCCTCAGGTGCGGCCCCCTCGCGGAACGTGGCGAGGGACGGCTGCCCGCGGAGTTCGGCCCCGCGCGGTTGGTTTCCATGCGGATCGTCCTCGTGCAGATCGTCCTCGTGCAGATCGTCCAGATCGTCCTCGTGCAGGCCGTCCGCCGACAGGCTGCCCTCGGGCAGCGCCCCGGCGATCCGTCCGGCGAGGTCGCGCAGGCCCCGCGCGTCGCGCAGCCACTCCAGCGGCACGTCGGCGCCCAGCTCCTCCTTGATCTCCAGCACGAGACGGGCCGCCGTCATGGAGTCCAGCCCGTACACCGCGAGCGGGATGTCGTCCGCGGGTGCCTCGAGGGGAACCGGGCCACTGCCGGTGCCCGCCGCCCTGCCGGTGCCGGTGGGCAGCGCGGCGGCCAGCATCCGCCGCAGCGCCGCCAAGACCTCGTCCACCGGCGCGTCCACCGGCGCGTCCACCGGTTCCGCGACCATATCCCGTGTCGGTCCCATCGCTCTCCCAGTCGTGTGTCGGCGTCGGAGGGTGGATCGGGCCGGGCGGGGGGCGCGCGGAAGGGGCCCGCCGGCGATCGCCGCGGCGCGGGCGTCCGCGGATGACCCGGCAGAGAGCCGGCGTGCCATCCGTCGCCGGGCCGCCGCCACCCGTTCGTACCGAAAAGCTAGGCGGGGGCCCATAGGTGCGCTGCTCAGGATTGAGCAGGCCGGCCCTGGCGGCGCGGGCCGCGCTGGTGCCGCGGGCCGGGGCGGACGGCTCAGCTCAGTGGCCCATGCCGAGGCCGCCGTCCACCGGGACGACGGCGCCCGTGATGTAGGACGCCGCCTCCCCTGCGAGGAACACGACGACCCCGGCCACCTCCTCGGGCACGGCCGTACGGCGCAGCGCGATCTGCCCGAGCACCTCGGCCCGCCGCTGCTCCGTCAGCGAGTCGGTCATGTCGGTGCGGACGTATCCCGGGGCCACCACGTTGACGGTGATCCCCCGGGAGCCGAGCTCGCGGGCGAGCGACCGCGCCAGCCCGACCATCCCGGCCTTGGCCGCCGCGTAGTTGGCCTGCCCGGCCGCGCCGGACAGGCCGCTCACGGACGAAATGAAGATCATCCGGCCGCGCCGCATGCGCAGCATCGGCCCCACGGCGCGCCGTGCCACACGGAACGCGCCGGTGAGGTTGGTGTCGAGGACGCCGGTGAAGGCGGCCTCGTCCATCCGCATCAGCAGCATGTCGGCGGTGACACCGGCGTTGGCGACGAGGACCTCCACCGGGCCGTGCCGCTGCTCCACCTCGGTGAACGCGCGGTCGACCGCGGCAGCGTCGGTCACATCGCAGCGCACGCCGAACAACCCGTCCGGCGCGCCGCCGCCTCGATGGGTGACCGCCACCCGGTCGCCCTCCTTCGCGAACGCCCGTGCGATGGCCAGGCCGATGCCGCGGTTGCCGCCCGTCACCAGCACCGAGCGGCTCATGCCACTCCCTCGCCTCCGGCTCGGAGTCCGATAGTGCCGGAGGCGCGCGATTCGGCACCTCGCCGGGCGCTGTGCCTGACGGCTCGCTCGCCACGCTCGCTCATACCGTCACCAGTCCCACCGGCCCATCGGGGGGAACGGGGCCTGATAGGCGTCCGGCGCGTCGTGCGACACCTTCGTGGAGAAACCGGCCGCCCGGGTCACCTGCCTGGTGAACGCCTGCCGGAACCGGGCGTCGCCCGGCAACCCCGCCTCGTCCGCCGCCCGCAGCATCAGCTCCACGAACCGGTCGCGCTGCTCGTCGGTGATCTTCAGGCCCTGGTGGGCCCGGAAGATCGCCTCGAACCCGCCGAGCTCGTCACTGAAACGGCTCGGGCCGCCCATCATCTCGACGAAGAACGCGGTCAGGTTCTCGGCGTGGTGAGCGGACCCGTACTCGAACAGTTTCTTGAGCAGCGGATCGCGCAGCACGGATTCATGGAAGTGCTCGGCGAACTTGCGCAGCGCCGCCTCGCCGCCGACATGTTCGTACATCGTCGTCATCGCAGCCTCCTCGGAACGCCTGGGCTGGCGTCACGGTAGGCGGCGGGCGGTCGCCGATTCTGCTCAAAAGTGGACGAGAGATCAGCGGCTGCGCGTCGAGGAGCTGTGGTAGTCGGTGTACGTGTAGGGGTTGTCGAGGATCTTCGTCTCGGGGATGTCGGGGTTCATCCCCTTCTGCCATGCCTCCTCGCCCATCGTCGAGCGCAGATACTCGACGGTCCGCTCCACCTCGCGCCGCGCCGCGGCGAGGTCGACGCCGACCAGGCGGTGCTCGTGCTTCACCACGCGGCCGTTCACGAGGACCGTGTGCACGTCGCCGCGCTGCGCCTGGAACGCGACGTGTCCGTACGGGTTGAGCAGCGGGAACGACACGGGCGACGCGTCGTTCTTGATGAGCACGATGTCGGCCTTCCGGCCCGCCTCGATGCTGCCGAGGTCGTCGCCGCGGCCGATGGCGCGGGCGCCGCCGCGTGTCGCCCAGTCGACCACCTGGTCGGCGCGCAGGCTGCAGTGGGTGACCGTCTCACCCTTGGTGTGCGCCTCCATGTGCTCGCGGGAACGGTCGGCGCCGAGTGTGGTGCGCATCGCCGAGAACAGGTCGCCGCTCCACCAGACGCTGGTGTCCATCGACAGCGACACCGGGATGTCGTGGGCGCGGATGGCCCAGGTGGGCGGGTAGCCCTGGCCCGCGCTCTGCTCGCTCTCGGTGGAGACCGAGATCGAACCGCCGGTGGCGGCGATGCGGTGGTAGGAGTCGGCCGACAGCGAGGCGGCGTGGACGTAGACCGTCTCGGGCGTCATGAAGCCGTTCTCGTACATGAGGCGGATGCCGTCGTCGCTGGTCGCGCCCCACACGCCCGCGTGGGTCGTGACCGGTACGCCGAGGTCGCGGGCCACCTCGAAGGCCGGCTTCTCGGGGAAGGCGGGGTCGCCGGTGACGTCGAAGGCGATCTGGAAGCCCAGCATGTCGTCGCCGGTGATGCGGCGGCCGATGAAGTCGCGGAACTCCGGCGCGCCGGTCCACTCGGCGGGCGGGGCCTGGATGTTGCCGTAGGCGAGCACGAACCGGCCGGGCACCGCCTGCAGCGCGTCGACGGCCGCGTCGGCGTGGTCCACGGTCCGCAGCCCGTGCGACCAGTCCACGACCGTGGTGACGCCGGCGTCGATCGCCTCGATCGCGGCCAGCAGGTTGCCGGCGTGGACGTCCTCGGGCCGCCACAGCTTGCCGTACTCCAGGTAGTACCAGACGAAATACTGCGTCAGCGTCCAGTCGGCGCCGTAACCGCGCATGGCCGTCTGCCACATGTGCCGGTGAGTGTCGATCATGCCGGGCATGACGATGCCGCCGGTGGCGTCGACGACCACGGCGCCGTCCGGCGCGGGCAGGCCGGGCCCCACCTCGGCGATCCGGTCGCCGACGACGAGTACGTCGGTGCCGGGCAGCACGCTGTGCGCGTCGTCCATCGGCAGCACCGTGCCGCCGCGCAGCAGCACCGGCCGGTCCGGTCCGAAATCGGTCGGCTCGTTCATCGTCGAACTCCTCACCTTCCACTGGCCGAGCGCGCTCAACAGTGACGAACACTTGTCCGCTATACGGTCAGCGCTGCTTCCGCTGTTACTTTCGCGAGCACCGCCCCTACTGTCAACCATCGGTTTCCGTATCGTCATACGACGGCAAACCGGTGGACGCATTTGACGACCGGACCGCCTATGCCAGAATCGGCCTCACGGACCGATGTCCGTTGAGCGGACACTGCTGTGACAGCAAGAAGGGGGAGCCGGATGACAGACGACACCGCGCCCGAGCGGGGAGGCGGGCCGCTGTCCGGCGTGCTGGTGGCCGACTTCTCGCGAGTCCTGGCCGGGCCGTACGCCACGATGCTGCTGGCCGACATGGGCGCCGAGGTCGTCAAGGTCGAGGGACCCAAGGGGGACGACACCCGCACCTGGATGCCGCCGGTGCGCGGCGACGTGTCGACGTACTACCTGGGGGTGAACCGGGGCAAGCGGTCGATCGCGCTCGACCTGCGGGACCCCGGCGACGCGAAGGTGGCCCGGGAGCTGGCCCGCCGCGCCGACGTGCTGGTGGAGAACTTCAAGCCGGGCGGGCTCGCCAAGTACGGCCTCGACTACGCCTCCGTCAGCGCGGCCAACCCGGGCGTGGTGTACGCCTCGATCAGCGGGTTCGGCTCCGGAGCGGGCCGCGACGTGCCCGGCTACGACCTCATGGTGCAGGCGATGTCGGGGCTGATGAGCCTCACCGGCGACCCCGGCGGGCCGCCGTACCGCGCGGGGATCTCCGTCTTCGACGTCATGGCGGGCAACCACGCCGCGATCGGCGTCCTCGCCGCCCTGCGCCACCGCGACAGAACCGGGCAGGGCCAGCACGTCGAGGTCAACCTGCTGTCCTCGGCGCTGACCGGCCTGGTCAACCACAGCTCCGCGTACGTCGCCGGGGGCGTCGTCCCCTACCGCATGGGCAACGCCCACCCGAGCGTGTTCCCCTACGAGCCGCTGCCCACCGCCGACAACGACCTCATCGTGGCGGCCGGCAACGACGGCCAGTTCCGCAGGCTGTGCGAGGTGCTCGGCATCCCGGAGGTCGCCGATGACCCCCGCTTCGCGCGCATGGCCGACCGCACCGCGCGCCGCGAGGAGCTGCGGCCCATCCTGGTCGAACGGCTCGCCACGCGCGGCGCCCTGGAATGGTTCGAGCTGCTGGTGGCGGCCGGGGTGCCGTGCGGGCCGATCAACACCATCGACGGCGGGTTCGCCATGGCCGAGCGCTTCGGGCTCGACCCGATCGTGGAGGTGGGCGAGGGCGACCGGGCGGTCCCGACGACCCGCCACCCGATCCGGTTCTCCGCTACCCCCGCCTCCTATCGGCTGCCGCCTCCTGAGCTGGACGAGCATGGGGACCAACTGCGTAAATGGCTGACTGAGGAGGACGACGATGTCTGACGAGCCGGAAACGATCGAGCGGCCGTCGTACCCCACGGCGCAGTATCCGACAGCGCTGGGCGCGTCCTCGCTGAAGTCGATCACCCTGCTCGGCCGCGACCTCGCCGAGGACGTCATGGGCAAGGTCGGGTTCGGCGAGCTGGCGTTCTGGCTCGCCACCCAGCGGCGCCCCACGCCGGGCGAGACCCGCGTGTTCGAGGCCGTGCTCGCCGCGCTGGCCGACCACGGGTTCACCCCGACCGCGATCGTGACACGCCTGACGTACCTGTCCGCGCCCGACTCGATCCAGGGCGCGCTCGCGGCCGGGCTGCTCGGCGGCGGGTCGCGCTTCCTCGGCGTGACCGAAGACTGCGGCCGGTTCCTGCACGACGTGCTGGATGCGCACGACGGGCCGCTGCCGTCCGACGACGCAGGCTGGGACGCGCTGGCCCTGGAGACCGTACGGGCCCAGCGGCAGGCGCGGCGGTTCATCCCCGGCCTCGGCCACCACGTGCACAAGGAGGGCGACCCCCGCACACCGCGGCTGATGGAGATCGCCGCCGAGGAGAACCTGTTCGGGCCGCATCTGTCGCTGTTCGCCGCGATCGGCCGCGTGCATCCCGAGGTGCTCGGCAGGACGCTGCCGCTCAACGGCGCGGGCGTGTGCGGCGCGGCGCTCGCCGACCTCGGCCTGCCGCTCGAACTGCTGCGCGGCTTCGCCCTGCTCGCCCGTACGGCGGGCCTGATCGGGCAGCTCGCCGAGGAGCTGCGCCGTCCGGTGGCGAACGAGATCTTCCTGTCGGTGGACCTCAACAACCGGTCCGTCGAGCCGGAGCCCTACACCCCCTGACGCCACTGGAGGTTCGCATGGCCCAACTGGTCGCGGTGATCGCGTCCACCCATCATCCGTTCTACTACCGCGCCAGCACGGCCACCGGCGAGGACCGCCCGCCGTTCGCCGACGAGTGGGTGCGCAAGGTCGAGGCGTTCCGCGAGACGCTGACGAAGGCGCGGCCCGACGTGCTGGTCATGGTCGGCTCCGACCACTTCCACCAGCTCTGGCTCGACAACATGCCGCAGTTCCTCGTCGGCAAGGCGCCCTTCTACGACGCCAACTGGTACAACGAGGAGCGCGAGTTCGGCCTGCCCCGGATGTTCTTCACCGGCCAGGAGGACCTGTCGGCGTACATCCTGCGGGAGGGCCTCGACGCGGGCTTCGATCTGGCCTTCTCCAACGAGCTGCGGATCGACCACTCGATCACGTGCCCGATCATCACGCTGCGGCCGCAGAACGACCTGCCGATCGTGCCGGTCTACACCAACATCTTCGCCCCGCCGCTGCCGCAGCCGAAGCGGTTCGTGCAGCTCGGCCGTACGATCCGCGAGCTGGTGGAGTCGTGGCCGGCCGACAAGCGGGTGGCGGTGATCGGCACCGGGCACCTGTCGCTGGAGCTCGGCGGGCCGCGCCAGTTCGGGCCGCACGGGCCCGACCCCGAGTTCGACCGCAGGGCGGTCGAGTGGATCTCCTCGGGCGACATCGAGGGCTGCCTGTCGGAGGTCACCCTCGACAGCCTCCACCTGCCCGGCAACGCGACCCACGGCTTCATGGACTTCATGCTGATGATGGGCGTGGCCGGCGAGGGCGCCAAGGCCGACTACGTCGACACCTACGACCTGTTCCACACGATGGAGGCCTACTTCACCTGGTACCCCAACGGAGGCGTGGCGTGAGCAAGTATCTGCTGAACAAGTTCCTGTTCACCGTCGACCGCGATCCGGACCTGGTCGAGCGCTACCGCGAGGACCCCCGGGGCACCGTGGAGTGGTGGGAGGCCGAGCACGCCAACCGGCTGCTGAACTGCCACAGCGGGGAGGCGTCGACCTGGCTGCGCTTCGAGGACGTCGAGCGCGAGGCCCTGGCCGGCCACGACTACCCGAAGCTGTTCGAGCTGGGCGCGCACCCGTTCCTCACGCTCACGCTGTTCATCGCGATGTTCGAGCGCGACCACGAGCCGCTGGGCTTCCAGACCGAGTACGCCCGGCGGCTGGCCCACATGACGCTGCCGTACCCCGACATCGCGACCTGATCGGACCTGCCCGCCGCCGAGGCGGGCCGGGCGGCGGGACGCCGGGCACGCCGTGCGGGGCGGGCCCGGCGGCTCTCGCCGGTGTTACGTGCCATGTGTGAAAGGGAGAGGTGGAACATGCGGGCGGCACAGATCGTGGAGCCCGGCAGGCCGCCGGTGGTGGCCGACCTGCCCGTGCCCGTGGCCAGGCCCGGCGAGACCCTGGTCGAGGTCGGCGCCGCGCCGGTCACGCCGCTCGACCTGCTCTGCGCGAGCGGCACGTCCTACTTCGGCAGGCCGCGCACGCCGTACGTGCCGGGGGTGCAGGGGGCCGGCGTCGCCGGCGGGCGGCCGGTGTGGTTCGCGACCTCGGCCGGCATGGCCCCGGGCGACGGGAGCATGGCGCAGTTCGCGGCGGTGGCCGCGAAAGACCTCGTCGAACTGCCCCCGCAGGCCGATCCGGTCGCGGTGGCCGCGCTCGGGCTCTCGGCCGTCGCCGCGCACATGGCGCTGACGTGGCGGGGCGAGCTCACCCCCGGCGAGCAGGTGGTGGTGCTCGGCGCGGGCGGCGTCGTCGGGCAGGCCGCCGTACGGATCGCGCGCATCGCCGGGGCCCGCAGGGTGATCGCCGGGGCCCGCTCCCCCGCCGCCCGCGAACGCGCCCGGCAGGCGGGCGCGGACGCCGTGGTGGCGCTCGACACCGACGACGTCGCCACGCTGGCCGCGCGCCTCGCCGAGGCCTGCGACGGGCCCGCCGACCTGGTGCTCGACCCGCTCTTCGGCCCGGCGGCGGCCGCCGCGGCCCGCACGCTGCGTCAGGGAGGCCGGTGGGTCCACCTGGGTTCCTCGGCCGGCGAGACCTGCCCGATCGACTCTTCCACGCTGCGCAGCAGGTCGCTGCGGCTGCTGGGATACACCAACAACGAGCTGACCCCCGAGCAGCGGGCCGCCTCGATCGTCTTCGTCGCCGAGCAGGCGGCGCTGGGACGGCTGTCCGTCGCCTACGAGACGATCCCGCTGGACGACGCCGGCGCCGCCTGGGAGCGCCAGGCGAGCGGCACCGCCTCAGGCCGGATCGTCCTCATCCCCGCCCCGGCGTCCTAGAGATGCCGGTGGAGGACGTACTCCACTGGCCAACGTGAGCTATGCGAAGGCGGACGCCACCGCTACTCGGAAGTCGCGTCGCTCTCCCCGGAGGAGACGGCCGCCTTCGAGGCGCGCTACCTCGCTCGGGTCGCCGAGCTGCTGAACGAGCCGGACGCCTTCGACCTACCGGTCATGTACGTCTACGCCCGCAAGCCCGGGCCAGCGGGCCACCGCGAAGCGGCGGCCATGCCGTGAACTGCGGTTCCCTAGGAGGCGGTGACCTGGGGCACGGACTCGTAGAGTGCCCAGTCGGCGCTGATCGCGCCCGCGGTCTTCAGCAGCAGCGGCAGGTGCTCCTCGGTCAGCTTCTCCAGGGAGGTCTCGGCGGCGTGGCTGTTGACGTTCACGGCCGCGATGACGTTGCCGGAGCCGTCGCGCAGCGGCGCGGCCACCGAGCGGATCCCGAGCGCGAGCTGCTCGTCGGTCAGCGCCCAGCCCTTCGCCCGCACCTCGCGCAGCACGGCGTCGCGCTCCTGCGGACCGGGCCGCCAGCGCGGCTCGATGCCCGACCTGCTCGGCTCCGCCAGCACCCGCTCCAGCTCGTCCGGCGGCAGCGCCGCCAGCAGCACCTTGCCCAGGGACGTCTGCATCGCGGGGAACCGCGTCCCGATCTGCACCGACAGCGCGACGATCTTCGGCACGGCTACGCGGGCGACGTACACGATGTCGGACCCGTCGAGCTGGGCGATCGACGACGACTCGTTCGTCTGGGCGACGAGCCGTTCCAGGTGCGGCCGGGCCACCTCCCACAGGCCCATGGAGCGGATGTAGGAGACGCCGAGTTCGATCACCCGCGGGGTGAGGGCGAAACCGCCCTGCGCCGAGCGGGCGTACCCCAGCTCCTGCAGCGTGAGCAGGATGCGCCGCGCGGTGGGCCGGGCCAGACCGGTCGCCGCCGCCACCTCGGTCAGGGACATCACCGGACGGCCCGGCTGGAACGCCCTGATGACATCGAGGCCGCGCGCGAGCGCCTCGATGAAGTCAGGTCCGGTGTCGCCTCGTGCCATGAACGCCTCTTCCGCTCGAACTCGCCGAGTCAACCTTAGACCCTGCCCACGGCCGACTGTCCGCCTGTCGGCGCTCTGCGTGGTCAGAGATGACCAGCGTCACACCGCCGTAACACGCCCAGCCGGTGGTTGACAGGCCGTTGCATGACCGCCATGCGGACCTCTGTCCGCACGAGCGGCGCGCTAACAACGCCATGACAGGACCATGAGAAGTGTGTCCGGCCGCCATGTCGGGAGGATCACCGGCGACCTACCGTGCGCGGAAAGGATCGGTGCGCCAGGTCAAGGAGCCCCCATGGTCACGTCCTTCCCCGTACGGCCGCCGCGAGCGGCCCTCGCCCTCACGACCCTCCTGCTCGTCCTCGCCGGCCTGCTCGGCACGGCCCTGATCCCCCCGCCCGCGCGGGCCGCCTCGCTGACGCAGGTCGGCTCCTTCGGATCCAACCCCGGCAACCTGGCGATGTACGCCTACCGCCCTGACAACCTGCCCGCAGGCCGTCCGCTCGTCGTCCTGCTGCACGGCTGCACGCAGAACGCGAGCGGCTACTTCGCCGACTCGGGGTGGCGCAAGTACGCCGACCAGTGGGGCTTCGCCCTGGTGCTGCCGCAGACCTCCAGCTCCAACAACTCGTCGAGCTGCTTCAACTGGTTCCAGACCGGCGACACCACGAGAGGGCAGGGCGAGGCCGCGTCCATCCGCGCCATGGTGGCGTACGCGGTCGCCAACTACGGGACCGACCCCGCGCGGGTCTACGTGTCCGGGCTGTCGGCGGGCGGGGCGATGTCCGCCGTCATGCTGGCGACGTACCCGGACGTCTTCGCCGCCGGATCGATCGGGGCCGGCCTGGCCTACCGCTGCGCGAGCAGCCTGCTCGAGGCGTCCGGCTGCCAGTACGGCCCGACGAGCAGGACCCCGCAGCAGTGGGGTGACCTGGTGCGGAACGCCTATCCGGGCTACTCCGGGCCGTACCCGCGAGTGGCCGTCTGGCAGGGCCAGTCCGACTACACGGTCGTGCCCGCCAACGGCGCCCAGCTGCGCGACCAGTGGACGAACGTGCGGGGCGTCTCCCAGACTCCGGCCTCCACCAGGTCGCTCACCGGTGGCACGACCCTCAAGGTGTACGGCGACGACGACGTGCGCCTCTACGAGATCAGCGGCATGGGCCACGGCCTGCCGGTCGATCCGGGCGGCGCGGCCGACCAGTGCGGGGCCACCGCGGCGTACTTCCTCGACACGATCTGCTCGGCCTACCACGACGCCCGTTTCTTCGGCCTTGACGGCGGCGCGCAGCCCAGCCCCTCGCCGAGCGCCACGCCCAGCCCGTCCCCCAGCGCCGGTCTTTCGCCCAGCCCTTCGCCGAGTCCTTCGCCGAGTCCTTCGCCGAGTGCCACGCCGCCGGGCACGTGCGTACGGGCCAGCAACTACGCCCACACCACCGCCGGGCGGGCGTACCAGTCGGGCGGCTACACCTATGCCAAGGGGTCGAACGACGCGATGGGCCTGTGGAACACCTTCACCACGCACGCGCTGCGCCAGACCGGCCCGGACTACTGGGTGCTCGCCGACGGCCAGTGCTGAACCTGCCGCGCCCCGGGCCCCGCTCCCCGATAGGCCGGGGCCCGGGGCGCGGCCCACGCGTCACACGCTCACGGCCGGCAGGGGCTCACCCGTCTCCAGCAGGGTCTTGAGCGCGGACAGCACCTGGGGCCAGCCCCCGGCGACCATCTCGCGCAGGGTGCTGCCGGGTTCGAAGCCGTCGTGGACGACCGTCAGCTTGACCGTCTCCCCCATCTGCTCGATCTCGAACGTCACCCGCGACCTGCGCTCCCCCTTCAGCTTGGCGAGCACGTCCTCCCCCAGGCCGACCGCCTCGGCCCACTCGGGGGTGAGGGAGTGCCAGGTGTAGGAGAGCCTGCGGCCGGGGTCGGACTCGACGACCACCTGCTCGGGATCGGTGATCGCCACACCGCCCTGGTGCCAGGTCATCGGCGCCCCCGTCTGCCAGTCGGTGTCGAAGGACAGTCCCCAGTAGCGCCGAGTGAAGCCGGGGTCGGTGAGTGCCTGCCACAGCCGCTCGGGCGTGGTCTTGATGTAGGTGGTGTAGACGAACTCGGGGTTGCTCATCGGCTCCTGCTCCAATGCGTTCTTGAGATCGGCGAGAGCACGGGCCCGCTCGCGGTCGAACCTGCTCATCCAGCGGTCCGCGATGGCGTTGATGGGCACGGCGTTGAGGTAGTGCAGCTTCTCCCGGCCACGCCACACCGTGGTCACGAGGTTCGCCGCCTCCAGCACCGCCAGGTGCTTGCTGACCGACTGCCGCGCCATGTCCAGCCCCGCGCACAGTTCGCGCAGCGTCTGGCCGTTGCGGGCGTTCAGGCTGTCCAGCAACCTGCGGCGGCTGGCGTCGGCCAGCGCCTTGAACACTTCGTCCATCTTCCCCATCCCGGACATGCAGCCCTTTGGCTGCATGAACGATAGGCAGCCGTACGGCTGCATGTCAACCTCGCCCGATGATCAGGGACAGGAGCGCAACGCTCCACAAATGGGGGTGAATAGGGCAACAGACCGGTGGTCGATATGTATGTCGCGCCCCGGAATCAGTCCGTCATTACTCTCCTCCGTCATTTATGTCGCCGCCACTTTCGGATCGACACAAGGCGTTACCAACCGTGTATGCACACGTCATTGGTAAGACCACGGCGGTCTTTTACGGTGAGGTTCCCGCCGGCCCGTGGAGGAGTTCCGGATCGACGGCACGACAAGGAGGGGATTTCTCATGAAGACACGGAAATTCCGATTAGCGGCGGCAGCGGTCTCGGTGACCGCGGTCCTCGGGGCGGTGGTCCCGTCCGGCCCGGCGGCCGGCGCACAGTCCGCCCTGCGGATCTATCGTGGCACCGCCACCGTGGTGGTCGACGTCTACGACTACTGCGGAGGTCCCCTCTGGGGCGAGCACCGGTTCGTCGGCACCAGCCGATACAAGGCGGCCGCGAAATTCGTCACCGGTCCACGCAAGTCCGCCGCGGGCAGGGTCGAACGCAACCCCTTCTACTGGGAGTTCTATGTGGGCGACATCGGAGCGCTCGGATCCTTCCAGTTCGGCTCCGCCCACGTTGTCACCGCGTCGGCCCGCGATCTCGGCGGTAACGTACGCGACCCGAAACTCCTGCTGGGCTACTGGGTCACCAGCCGATCGGGCACCTCCTGGTCCGGCAAGCTGGTCGACAGCCACCGCGCCGAAGGGGCCACGTTCAACCATTTCTACGGCGAGAAGACCATCGTCCCCTGCCGCGATCTCGGCACGTCTCGTTTCCTCTACGCCGTCAACGCCGGGGCCACGGTCTCGGGCCGGGTGAGCTCGGGGAGCGCGGCGTTCACCATCCGCGGCTCGACCTACGGCGACAACTACCGGTTCAGGATCACGTTCAACGGCTGACGGGAACGTTCCACGGGTACGACAGGAGGACCAGGTTCGCCACACGGTTCGTGCGGCGACGGCGCACCGGGGGTGGCGCCGCCGCCGGCACCGCGGGCGGGGCGGCGCCGGTCCTCGACCAGCCGCCGGGACGTACGGAGGTGTTGGCCGATGAACGGACGTGTCCTGCCGGTCGCCCTGCTGACAGCCGGTCTGCTGGCCGGCACGGGCGGCGCGTACGGCACCGCCGCCTCGGCCGCGACGCCTTCCTCACCCGGTGTGCCCACCGCGCCCAGCGACCCGACGCCGACGCCGACGCCGCCGCCGACAACGCCGCCGACAACGACGGCCGACCACAACGACCAGGACGTCATGTTCGCCCGGATGATGATCCCCCATCATCAGCAGGCGGTGGAGATGGGGCGACTGGCCGAAGACCGGGCGGCGGACGCCCGGGTCGCGCGGCTCGCCCGGCGGATCGAGGCCGCGCAGGCTCCCGAGATCCGGACGATGAGCGGCTGGCTCACGACCTGGGGCGAACAGGTGCCCGGGGAGAGCCCGGCGCCGACGCATCACGCCATGCCCGGGATGATGTCCCCCGAGGACATGCGGCGTCTCGAAGGGCTGTCCGGACGGGACTTCGACCGGGCCTTCCTCACGATGATGATCCGGCACCACGAAGGCGCCGTCACCATGGCGCGCGACGAGCTGAGCGGCGGAAGCTACGAGCCGGCGCGTAGGCTGGCGGAGTCGATCATCTCCAGCCAGTCGGCCGAGATCAAGGAGATGAAGAGCATGCTGAGCGGCCTGCCTGGTTGACCTGCCGGGTCAGCATGCCGGGTCAGGGCACCGTGACGGCCCGGACCGGCGCCGTGCTCGCCGTGGCAGTCGCCACGGCGGAAGCGGCGAGCACGGCGCCGTCGAACACGTCGCCGTCGAACACGTCGCCGACGAGCGTGGCGCCGTCGAGTATGGCGTTCGAAGCCCTGGCCGTTTCGGACCGGCCGGAGGTTCCCCTGATCGGGCCGGAGATCGCCAGGGCCGGGCCGGAGATCGCCAGGGCCGGGCCGGAGGTCCCAAGGCCCGGGCTGGAGTCCCTATGAGCGGCGGGAGATCCGGAAGGGGGAGGTCACCCGCGCTTGCGGTGCCGTCCGTCGGACGACGCCGCCGCGGTCTTGACCCGTATCCCGGTCACGGCGGTGGAGACCACCGCGAACAGCAGACCGGCCGACAGGACGGCGTCGCCCGGCGAGCACACGATGTCGAGCGGCTTCCCCTGCGTGGCCGCCATGTTCCTGGTGGCGGGCGCAGCGGCGCTCTGGACGCTCGCGTTCACGGCCGCCATGGGCTGGATCGTCACCGGCGTCTTCGGCGTCACCTTGACCTTGCGCGGCAGGCCGTACCCGACGATCGTGCTCGTGTCGCGGACCTTGCGCTTCAGCCACACGCCGTCGACGTTGCCCTCGATCGTGTGGACCTTCCGGCCGACGACCTTCTCGACGATGCCGACGTGGTCGATGTCGCGGATCTTCTTGGACCCTGACCAGGCGAAGAAGACCACGGCGCCCGGCTCGGGCTTGTCGCTCCAGGCGTGGTGCTTCTCGAACCACTTGGCGTGCCGCGTGGTCAGCGCGAACTCGCCGACATGGTCCTGCACCCCGGCCCGGTCGGCCGCCCAGGAGACGAACATGTCGCACCACGGGGCGGCCTTGAAGTCGGGGTCCTTGGCGACGTTTTCGGCGTACCACTCGCCGAACTTGGTGTGTTTCCCGGCTCGTTCGCGGTAGCCCAGCTCGGGGCGTACGGCGTCGAGCAGCTGTCGAGCTATCGGATCGGTGGAAATCGGGGGCTCCTCATGGCGCGCTTCGAGACATGACGAACCGGCCCGCGGGCGTGCGGCATGACGGCATGACCGTCCGGGGACACGCCACGGCGGGGCGGAATCAGAAACGGGAGATGTGGCAGCCCGTCACGGGCGCGCCATCACCCCGGAAGCCTGGAGACGTTCCAGGGCGGGCAGGTGGTCCGGCGACACGACGCGGACCGGGTGGGCAGGTGGAGCCGACACTCCACGCTCTCCTCTCCTTGGCCGCCTACCGGGTTAGCTGACGGGTTCGGGCCAGGAGTAGCCCTACCGGATGGTCCGGATTCACCCCAAGAGACGTGGGTCCCCGGTTCCCGGGATCGATGACTTCCGGGATTCGGCGGTCGCCGGTCGTCCTCGGGTTGAGGACCGCTCACCGGCGAGACACACGGGAAGCTTAGTAGATAACAAGTAAGACACGGCCAAATGGCCTGTAAAGGGGATCATCCCGGCTGTCGCCGTTCCCTGCTTCCGCAGGTCCTCACGGTCGCGGGCCGCCCGCGGTGAGATGCGCCACACCACGCCGTACGGCGCGGCTCTGCCAGCGCGGGTCTGCCGGCGCGGGGTCTGCCGGCGCGGCTCTGCCAGCGCGGGCCTGCTCGCGCGTGTCTGCCGGCGCGGGGTCTGCTGGGCCGAGTGCCGACGCGGTCGAGGGCTTCCGGCTGTCTTGGCGCTCCCCTCGCTCGCGTAGTCGCCGGGTCTGTCCGCGCGTCAGCCTGGGCCTGCCCTGCGCATCGCCCACGCTCCCGCCTCACGCCTCACGCCTCACGCCTCACGCCTCACGCCCGCAGCCTCCGGGGCCGGTCCGTGCGTCGCCCGGGCCGGCCTGTGGGTCCTCCACCGCCTGCCTCCCGCCTTACTCGTGTAGTCGTCGGGCTTGTCCGAGGCGGTGGTAGGTGAAGGCCCAGCGGTCTTCGCCTACTTGGCGGCGGGTGTAGCGCTCGGGGTGCTGGTAGCGGTCGCGGTTGTGGAACTGGCACGCCGGGCCCAGCAGCTTCAGATCCGTGAGCCCGCCGGTGCTCCAGTTGTCGGCGTGGTCGATCTGGCACATGGTCGCCGGCAGCGGGCAGCCGTCGACCCAGCACGTGGCATACCGGGCGAAGATGGCCCGCCGCTGGGCAGGAGTCGCCAGACGGACCTTGCGCCCCATGTCCAGCACCTGTCCCTCGGCGTTCATGACGATCCGCACCAGAGTCGAGGTCCGGGCGAGCCGATGCACGCTGGAGACGGGCAGCACCTGCCCGGTCGCCAGCAACAACCCCGGCGCGGTCCCCGGTGCCATCCCCAACGACGCACCCAGCAACGTGCCTGCCGACGCTCCCAACGCCGACCCCAAGAACGCCCCAGGCATCGCGCCCGCCGACGCACCCGGAGATCCCGGTGACCCACCTTGCGCCGCCCCCCGCGATGCCCCCTGTGCGGCTCCTTGCGATGCCTCCTGCGCCGTCTCCGGCGTCCCTCGCCCGGCTCCCGGTGCCGTTTCCGATGCCCATCCGGGTGGTGTCTCCCGCTCCGGTCCGGGCCCGCCGGGCGTCGCTCCCGACGGTCCCGATGTCCCCGACGCCTGCGTCGCACGCGAGCACCGCGCCTCGCCGCAGCACCGGCACGCGCCCTGGCCGTCGCACCGGCACGGGCTGTGGCCATGCCGGCAGTCCCCCGCAGGCCCAGGCCCGGCGTGGGTGTGACGTGCGGAGGCGTCCTCGGGCGGAGGGTCCGGCCACGCCGCCTCCGAAGGCGCCACCTCCGTAGGCGCTGCCTGCGAGTGCGCCGCCTGCGATGGCGGCGCATCCGAAGCCGTCGCGACCGAAGCCGTCGCGCCCGAAGGGGCTGTGTCCGAAGGTGCTGTGTCCGAAGGTGCTATGTCCGAAGAGACTGTGTCCGAAGGGGCAGCGTGCGAAGGCGCTGTGTGCCAATGCCCGCCACCATGAGCAGGCCATGCTGACACACCCCGCCGGACATGGGTTGCTCCAGACCGGGCCGCACCGCGATCCCACCCATCGCCCTTGGCGGGCGCGGTCTCGTCGCTCCCGGCAGAGCTGGTACTCACGGTGTCGTCGTCCTCGGCGGAGCCGGCGTTCGCGGTGTGGTCGCCCTCAGCAGCGGCGGTGCTTGCGGTGTCGCGCGGCTCGCACTCGCCGGGCCGCCGCTCACCGGCCCCGCGCTCACCGGCTCCCCAGTCACAAGGCTCCTCATCGCGAGGTCCGATCGCGGCGTCGCCAGAGCCAGCGGCAGGGTCGGTGGCAGGGGCAGCCTCGGCGATGTCGAGCCCGTCCGGGCCGTCAGGGGTATCGGTGCCACCCGAAGCATCGGGGTCGGCCATCGCGCCGGAAACGGCGTCGTCGGCGTCGGCGGGCGCAGGGGCGGCAGTGGTGTCGGCGCTCCCGGCACCGGCATCCGCCTCGGTCTCGGCAGTGTCGAACTCCTCCGGGATGTCGAGGTCGTCGGCCTCGCCGGGCGTCGGATCGCCCGTGTCCTCCCGGCCTTCCCCGAAGCCCCCGGCATCCCGCGCGTTTTCGACGTGGTCGGTGGTGTCGTCGGCCTGGCTCGGCTCGTCAGTGGTTCCGGTGGTGTCGGGGGCGTAGTCGCTGGGGGCGCTGTCGCCGAGGTCTGCGAAGTGGTCGCTGACGTCGTCGTCGGCGGCAGGGTCGGCGGTGTCTTGGGTGGCCGGGTCGGTGTCTTGGGTGGCCGGGTCGGGGTCTTGGGTGGCCGGGTCGCTGGTGTCGTCGGCGGGGTGTGGGTTGTCGTCGGTGGGGTCGGTGGTTTCGGGGTCGGTGGGGAGGGATTCGGCGCTGACCACGACGAGGAGCTCGGCGGCGATCTTCTGCTCCAGCAGGGCGATCAGCGCGTCCGCCTGACGTACCGTCAGCGGGCGGTCATCCCCCTGTGCCCTCAGCTTGGCGTACGCCTGCAACAACGCCATCAACCGGGCGCCGGCCTCACGCGGCAGGTAGAACTCCCCTTCCACGCCGCCGCCCTTGCCCGGGCGGACCCGCAGGAACCGCCGCCCGTAATCGGCCCGCTCATCCCGCTCATCCCCATCGGGGTCCAGCACCGCCCGCAGATGGCGGCCGGCCTTGGCAACCTCCGCCGCCCCCGCTTTACCGGCCAGGTCCACCAAGATCGGCTCCGCCAGGCCGGCCTGCTCGTCGGTCAGTCCGGCCACAGCGGCGCAGATGGCCTCCACCACCCCCGCCGCCAACTCACCCGCAGCGAACTTCTCCCGCACGACGGGGAGGCGCGGCAGTTCCGCCCCCAACGTGAGCAGGCGGCCCGCACCCCCCACCGTCATCCCCCCACTCGTGCGCAACCAACACCGGGTGGAGGCATGCCCATGCTGCCTGGCCTGCCCCGCACGATGCACCCGCCCCACCCGATCGGCCAGCGCGCAGGTGATCCGATCCCGGGCGAACAGCAACTCCTCCGCCTCGGCCAGGCACACATCCACGTCATCGGGAAGCGGGGTCAGCGCCAGCTCTTGGGCCACCTCACGAACCGACCCCACCACCACCCACGACGACCGCACACGACCCCGACCACGGTCACGACCACGATCACGACCACCCACACCATCGGAAGCACCCGCACCCGCACCCGGGCCGGCCGCGCCAGAACCATCCGCGCCAGCAGCGTCCGCACCATCAGCATCCCCACGCGCGGCACCAAAGCCAGCGCCGTCCATGCCAGCGGCATTCGCACCGGCGGCGGCCCCACGCGCGGTATCCGCGCCAGCGCCGTCCGCACCACCCTCATGGGCGGCAGCCGCGCCAGCGCCATGCGCGCCCGCGCCAGCAGCGTCCGCACCATCAGCGGCCTCACTGGCGACATCTGCGCCAGCGCCGTCAAGGCCGACAGCGTCCGCACGGGCGGCACCAACGCCAGCGCCGTCCACGCCAGCGGCAGCCCCACGCGCGGCATGTGCGCCATCGATATGCGTGCCCGGGCTGGCTGTGCTCGTGGCACCGGGCGCGTCGGCGCGCTGCCGCTGCCCGAAGTTGATGATCGGGAAGGGATCACGGGCGGACGAGCCGTCGGATGACCACAGCGGCGAATTGGCGATCAGACGGTCCCACCACTCACCGTCAATATCGCTCGAACGGTGAAGGCGCTCAGGATCGATGTCGAACAGATCCATCACACCCTCCTCGATTGATTCGAAATCCCGTTTGAATTATCTCCTGCTCATGTCACTCTTAGCAACCGGACGACCCGGTTCAGTTGGGGCCACAGACTTGCGGCGCAGCGGGTGTGGGAGAGCCCGGCCGCGATGAGGACGCACCACCAGCGACGGACCATCAGCCGAGGCAGAGAACGGGCACGTGTCCCGCCCTGGCACAGAGGCGGTCGAACCGGGACGGTGGGACGGTGCGAGGCTGCTGGCGCGACTGAGCAGGACGGTCGAACTCGGACGGCCGGACGGCCGGACGGCGCGAGGCTCCCGGCGCGACCGAGCAAGACGGTCAGACCCGAACGATCGGACGGCGCGAGACCTGGCGTGACCGAGCAGGACGGTCGAACTCGGACGGCCGGACGGCCGGACGGCGCGAGGCTCCCGGCGCGACCGAGCAAGACGGTCAGACCCGAACGATCGGACGGCGCGAGACCTGGCGTGACCGAGCAGGACGATCGGACCCGGACGGCCGGACGGCCGGACGGCGCGAGGCTCCTGGCGCGACTGAGCAGGGCGGTCGGAGTGGGAGGGTCCTGCGGCCTTTTGGGTGGCTACGGATCTTGGGCAAGTCGGTCACTGCGCCGCAAGGAAACTCCGGTCCTCACGAAGCCCGCTCCGCTGGGCCTTCGCTGCGGTCCTCGTTCCCTTCCGCTCCGCTCCCTCCACCCCGGAACCTCGATGGACGGACTACCAGCCGGTCAAGCGGCACGGCGCGATGAGCCGGCTGTTCGCCGTCGCCCGCGGGTAGCAGGAGCGCAGCCGCGACCTGCTGCTGCAGTCCGATGGAGCTGCCGGCGTGCGGGGGCCATCAACAAAGTCGATCAACAGAGTCGATCAGCAGGGTCAGGCCGCGGAGTCAGCCGACAAGGTCGGCGGGCAAGGTCAGCGGGCAGAGTCCAGTTCTCTCCACAGCTCTTCGGGCACGGGCGTGGCCGCGAGGTCGAGGTCTTCCCTGACCTCCTCCGCGCTGCGTGCGCCGATCAGGATGGTGGTGACGGCGGGGTGGCGGTGGGGGAAGCGCAGGGCGGCGGCGGGGAGCGGCACGCCGTGGGAGGCGCAGATGCGTCCCAGCTCTCGTGCGCGTTCGACGACGGCGGGTGGGGCGGCGTCGTAGTCGTAGGTGGCGCCTCCGGCGAGGATGCCGCTGTTGAACACCCCACCGGCGATCACGGCCACCCCGCGCCGCTGGCATTCGGGCAGCAGTTCCTCGGCGGCGGAGCGGTCGAGCAACGTGTAGCGTCCCGCGACCAGCACGGCGTCCAGGTCGGTCTCCCGCACGAACCGGGTCAGCATCGGCGCCTGGTTCATCCCGGCGCCGATCGCGCCGATCACCCCCTGGTCGCGCAGCTCGGCCAGCGCCGGGTAGGCCTGACCGGCGGCCTGCTCCCAGTAGTCGTCGGGGTCATGGATGAACACCAGATCGAAACGATCGAGCCCGGTCCGTTTCAGGCTGTCGTCCAGCGAGCGCAGCACCCCCTCGCGGCTGTAGTCCCGCACCCGCACGAACCCGGTCCGGCCGACGAAGCCCTCCTCCTCGCCCCGGCCCGGCACCAGCACCCGGCCGATCTTCGTCGACACCACCGCCTGCCCGGCCGCGTCAGCGGGCAGGCCACGCAGGAAACACCCCAGACGCTCCTCGGCCAGCCCGCTGCCGTAATGCGGCGCGGTGTCGAAGTAACGGATCCCCGCCTGCCAGGCGGCATCCAGCGCGTGCTCGGCCTGCTCGTCGCTCACCGGCACGAACAACCCGCCCAAGGGGGCCGTGCCCAGCCCGTACCGCCCCAGCCTGCCCGCCAGAACACCGGCCGCACACCCCGTCCCAGACACCCTTTCCGCCCCGGGCATCGATTCCCCTCCCGGCATCGGCCCTGCCCCCGCCCCAGACACCGATCCCGCCCCAGGCATCGGCCCTGCCCCGGGCATCGGCCCTGCCCCGGGCGTGGATTCCGGTCCCGGCCCTGGCCCCGGGGTGGGCCGGGTGTCGTCGGCGGTCATGATGTCACCGGCCGCAGGCGCAGACCGGACATCCCGCCGTCCACCGGCAACTCGATCCCGGTGGTCGACCCCGCCCGCGGGCTGGCCAGATACGCCACCGCATGCGCGACCTCCTCCGGCGCCACCAGACGCCCGTGCGGCTGCCGGGCCGCCAACGCCACCCGCTCGGCCTGCGGATCCGGCGCGGCATCCACCAACCGCCCGACCCACGGAGTGTCCACCGTGCCCGGCGTCACACAGTTGACCCGGATGCCCTCACCAAGGTGATCGGCCGCCATCGCCCGCGTCAACGCCAGCACCGCCCCCTTGGACGCCGAATACAACGCCCGCTGCGGCAACCCCGCCGTCGCCGCGATCGAACACGTATTGACGACCGCCGCATACGGCGACTCACGCAGATACGGCAGCGCCGCCCGGGTCACCCGCGCGACCCCCACCACGTTCACATCCAGCACCCGCAGCCACTCGGCATCATCGTTGCCGGCCACCGAGCCCTGCGCCCCGATACCCGCGTTGTTCACCAGCACATCGATCCGCCCGAACCGCCCGGCCACCGCCGCGACCGCCCCCCGCACCGCCCCGTCGTCGGTCACATCACAGACGAACTCGGTGCCCTTCACATCCAGCACCGCGACCCGGGCGCCGCGCGCGGACAGCTCCTCGGCCACCGCCCGGCCGATGCCCGACGCCCCACCGGTGACCACCGCCACCAACCCGTCGAACTCCCCGCTCATGCCACCCCCACGCCTCGCAGCCGGGGGCCGCATGAACCGAACACGCCGCGCCCGCCGCTCCGCCCGCCGCTCCGCCCGCCGCTCCGCCCACCGGTTCGCCCACCGGTTCGCTCGTTCATGCCTGGCCCACCCGCTGGCGCTGACGGCCCAGACCGTCGATCTCCAGCTCCACCACATCACCCTTGCGCAGATAGGCCTGCGGGCCACGCCCCAGCGCCACCCCCGCCGGAGTCCCGGTGTTCACCACATCACCCGCCTCCAGCACCATGAACTGGCTCAAATACCAGATCACGTGATACACCCCGAAGATCTGGTTCTTGGTGTTGCCGTTCTGCCGCAACCGGCCGTTGACCCACAACCGCAACCCCAGCGCCTGCGGATCACCCACCTCATCCGCCGTCACCAGCCACGGCCCCAGCGGATTGAACGTCTCACACGACTTGCCCTTGTCCCACTGACCCCCACGCTCGTTCTGGAACTCCCGCTCCGACACATCATTGGCGATCGCATACCCCGCGATCACCCCCGCCGCGTCCTTCGGAGAATCCAGATAACGAGCGGTGCGACCCACAACCACCGCCAGCTCGACCTCGTAATCGGTCTTCACACTCCGGCGCGGCACCAGCACCTCGTCATCCGGGCCGACCACCGTGTTGGACGCCTTCATGAACACCACCGGCTCACCCGGGATCGGCGCCCCCGTCTCCTCCGCATGATCGGAATAGTTCAACCCGATACACACCACCTTGCCCGGCCGGGCCACCGGCGCCCCCACCCGCTCGAACGGCCCCGCCTCCGGCAACCGGCCCTCCGCCAGCGCCACCCGCACCCGCTCGATACCGCCCCCCGCAAGGAACACACCGTCGATATCACCCGTCACCGACGACACATCCAGCACCCGCCCGTCCGGCGCGAGCACACACGGCCGCTCCTCACCCACCGGACCCACCCGCAACAGCTTCACGATCGCCTCCTATACACCCGATGTCTCGGCCCGTCGAGAGTGCCACAATCGCCAGCTCTTCGTAAAGACCGGACACTCCGGGCGCGACCGCGCCGACCGGCGCGATCGCATTCATCGGACCACTCAAGGTGGCGAATTTCCTTAGCTCAGCTAACTACTAAGGTGGGGTCCCTGCACCGCCATCTCACGGCGGCGGTGTGACAAGAGGGAGAGGGAAGTCCAATGACGCACGCGATATGGGCCGGCACGGTCGCCGTGACCGGGCACGAAGGCGCGGAACTCGAAGCGTACGCGGCCCGGCCGCTCGACTCCGGTCCTCACGGCGGGGTCGTGGTGATCCACCACATGCCCGGCTATGACGAGGCCACCAAGGAGATCGTCCGGAAGTTCGCCGCGCACGGCTACGCGGCGGTCTGCCCCAACCTGTACTCCCGGGAGGGCGCGGGCGTGAGCCCGGACGACCAGGCCGCCGCGGCCCGGGCCAAGGGCGGCGTCCCGGACGAACAGCTCGTCGGCGACGTCGCGGGCGCCGCGGACTACCTCAAGGGGCTTGAGCACGCCAACGGCAAGGTCGGCGTCATCGGCTACTGCTCCGGCGGGCGGCAGACGTTCCTGGCCGCCTGCTCGCTCCAGGTCGACGCGGCCGTCGACTGCTACGGGGCCTTCGTGGTCACCCCGCCGCCCGCCGAATTCGCGCTGCAGGCCGCCCCGCTGATCTCCAAGGCCGGCGACCTGTCCTGCCCGCTGCTCGGGCTCTTCGGCGCGGACGACACGCACCCTTCGCCGGAGGAGGTCGGCGTGCTCTCCGCGGAGCTGGACAAACTCGGTAAGGAACACGAGTTCCACATCTTCCCGGATGCCGGCCACGGGTTCTTCGCCACCGACCGGTCCTCGTACCGGCCCGCCGCGGCGGTGGAGGGCTGGAAGAAGGTCTTCGGTTTCTTCGGCCGCCACCTCACCGTCTGAGGAGAACCAGAAATGTGCACCTATCTCACCGAGAAGTTCCGGATCGACGGCGCCGCCAAGGGCGGGTCGGGCTGGTTCACCGTCACCGACGGCATGGTCTACGTCGACCACCCCTACCACGCGACCCAGGAACACACGGTGAACATCGACCTCGCCAACCCGGCGGAGGGCCCGTCGGCCCGGGTGGCGATCGAGCTCACCGAGGAGGGGGCGCTGGCCCTCGTGGAGGCCATCCACAAGGCCCTGGCCGCGGCGCCGCCCGGGCTCGCGTCGGCCGCCCGCCGATCCGCCCCCGCCTCCGCTTCCGCCTGATCCCGCCCGCAGGCCGTACGGCTCCCGCCCCTCTCGGAGCGGGAGCCGCGAGCGGCGCGCGTCAGGCTTCGAGCGACATGTAGAGGCGGGTGCCGCCCGGCCGGAAGCCCACGCGTTCGTAGACCCGGCGCGATCCCTCACCGCTGTACTCCAGCCACACCGACCGTGCTCCCCTGGCGAGCATCGTCTCGGCGAGCGTGGCGGTGACCGCGCCGGCGATGCCCCGCCCGCGCCAATCGGGACGGGTGCCGACCCCGGCGAGCTCCGACGTCTCCACGGCCGGGGCGGAGCACATGGCCGCCCCGGCGCAGCCCCCGCCGGGCGCCCGGACGAACCGGACCGCGCCGCCGCTCTCCTCCGTACGGCGCAGCCGGGCCGCGCCCTCCGGCGACGCGGGGAACTCGCCGCCGAACGCCTCGGACAGGGCGGCGTCGATCGCCGTGTAGTCATCGTCCGTGGACGGCGTCTCGACCGGCAGAGCGGCCGGCGGCATAGGCATCGTCAGCGTGTCCGGAACGCAGACGAGGTATTCGTGCACCGCCTCGACCGTGAACCCGGCCTCCTGAAGAGCCGGCCGCACGTCGGGCGCGGCGTCCGGCGCGAACTCGAGACGGGGCTTGAGCCCGCGCTCTCGGAACGCGCCGATCAGCGCCGCGACATCGCGCGCACCCGGCCGGGCGCCGGGCAGGGGTGTCGCGTAGTTGATGTACGGGCTGGTGGTGCCGGGGTCCACGCCGAGAACGAAGCCGCCGATTTCGACGGCTTCGGGACGGCGGCGCAGGTTGGCCACGGCGAAATTCTGGACATCGATGCCCACGGTGATATCGACCTCACGAATGACAAGAGCGGTTCGCCCGCCGCGCGGGGCGGTGAACGCGCGCAACAGGGATGAGAAGGGTGCACAGAGCAAGGTGCACTGAGCAAGGTGCACTGAGCAAAGTGCACTGAGCACCGTCACGTGGGGCCGCCGTGAGACGGAGGGCAGTGGACCGGTGACGCGGGAGGCGTGCCGGTCAGTGCCGCCGGCGGCCGCTGCGGGACGCCGAGAACATAGGCTTCGTTCCTTCTGTGAATGCGTGGTGAAGCGCGCTCACCTTCCCACGCGCGTTCCCGCAATCGCAAATCATTTGCTTCCGGTCAGGCCGGTGGCACGGGGGCGAGCATGCCGACGAGGTCGGCGGCGTCGAGCGAGCGGATCACGGCGGGGTCGAGGTGGGCGGGGTGCAGGGCGTAGACCTGCGCCCCCTCGCTCACCCGCACGTCGTCCCGCAGCACCATGGCGAGATCCGCTTCCGGCACGACGGGCCCGGCCGCCCGCCGCGCCCAGAGGCGCGCCGCGAAGGCGGCGGCGTCCTCACCGGGACGGCGCGTGTGCCGGCTCACGGAGCCGTCGCGGTGCCGTACGACGACCTCGCGGGCGCGGGCGGCGGCGTGCCAGCAGGCGACCTCCCACAGGGTGACGTGCCCGCCGAGACCATAGGCGTCCTCGGCCGCCGCGCCCAGACGGGCGAGCTGCTCTTCGTATCCGTACACGTTGTGGAACCCGTCGAACGCCGACACGTTGAGGTCCACCCAGCGCATCGTGCGCGACCAGAGGTCGGCGACGAACGGGACGAGGATCTTGGCCGGGCCGGTCAGGTCGAAGCGCTGCCGTACGGCGAGCGGGTCGAACAGGCCGTCCGGATCGTCCATGAACCCGGCGAAACCGCGGACGAGTTCGTCGAACGGCACGTCGTTGTAGCTGAACACGATGGGCACCACATATCGGCCGCCGATCGCGCGCAGCGCCGCCGTGTCGAGGTCCACGAACTCCGACGCGCCCTCCGGCTCGGGCGCCGAGGTCAGGTCGCCGGAGTGGACGGCGGCGCTCCCGCCGAGCCGCAGGCTCGTGTAGTCGCACAGCCCGGTGAACGTCCACCGCGCGTCGAACACCGCCACCGACAGGTCCAGGTCGACCCGGTGGTTCTCGGGCTGCGCCCAGTGCAGGAACAGCCGGACGCGCTCGCCGCCCGGCAAAGGACGCACGCTCCCGCGCGGCAGCCGTACCAGCGAGGCCGAGGCGGACCTCTCGGCCTGCGGCGCGAGCAGGTCGGTCAGCTCCTCGTCCAGCAGCGCGGTCTCGACGGGCGGCAGCGCGGCGGCCCGGCGCAGCATCTCCCCGGTCAGCACGTCGGACAGGGCGGCCACGGTCTCGGAGGCGAGCTCCTTGCGGACGTCGGGCTCGGTCCAGATCCGGGCCGCTCCCCCGCGCGGCAGGAACATCCGCGTGCCGCCCGGCGGCGTACGCAACTGGCCCAACGTGGCGATCAGCACGGCCGGGGAGACGTGCGGCGCGGCGGCGCGCAGGGCCTCGGCGAGATCGGCCGCGGGCACGCGGCGGGCGAGATCGGCGGTGCGCCGCAGCAGCTCCCCCGGCCGGCGCGAGAGCAGGGCGAGTGCCTCGTGGGGATCGGTCCGCAGCGCCGCCTCGAACCGTCCCGCGAAGGTGCGGGCGCGCAGCCGTACGCCGTCGAACGTCAGCAGGTCACCGTGGGGCGCCGCACGCTCCAGCAGGACGTCCGCCATCGGCGTGCCCGTGCGCAGCGGGGTGCCTCGCAGCACGGCGAACGCCAGGGCCGCGTCCGGGTGCCGCCGGTGGAACTCGTGCGGGTGCAGCACCTCTGCCATCTGCCGCCACTGCACCGGATAGCGGTGCAGGTCCTCGATCAGGTGCGGCAGCGGCTGCCGGTCTAGCACGGCGAGGAGCGCGCGGCGCACCGGCCTGGGCAGGCTCGTACGGCGCGGGAGGCGGGTGCGCAGCCCGGGATCGCCGCCCATGAGGGCGTGGAGCAGCCGCAGCACGTCGGTCGCCGTGTCGGCGTGCCGCGCGGGCAGGCCCAGGTCGCCGTGCCGTACGGCCGCGGCCAGGACGACGGCGCGGGTCTCGCGGGCGGGGATCCGCTCGGGCAGCCAGCCCGCAGAGCCGGGCCAGAAGCGATCGACGATCTCGGCGACGACCTCCTTGTCCTCCGCGCGCGGCGCCGACTGCCGCGCCAGCAGCGGCCCCAGCAGGTCGCGGGCCCGGGCGGCGGGGTCGTCGCACAGCCCGAGCAGGGTCAGCGTGCCGGGCACCCCGCCGTTCCACGTGACGGCCGGAGCGTGGACGTCGTCGGCGGGGCGCAGGAAGGGATCACCGGGGTCGATCCGCCGGTGGCAGATCGGGCAGGCGCTGTAGTCGGCGCCGTCCCAGCACGCGCGGCAGACGAGGTGCGCGCACGGGGACACCGGGTGGACGGCGCCGATCTCCCCGCACAGCACGCACGGCTGCTCCGGCCGCTGGAGCAGCAGGGAGAACACCCTGCGGACGAACACCTCCGATGTGTCTGCGGGCACCGACTCGGGGAAGCGGCGGAACAGCGGCGTGTGCACGACGAGCCCGCCCCGCAGGGCCGACAGGGCGGAGACGAGCGCGCGGCCCGCGTGCCCCAGCTCGGCGGCGTCCAGCTCGGCCAGGCGGGCGCGCAGCGGCGCGCTCAGCACGTGCCCGAGCTGGAGCAGGTCCGACTCCAGCGCGATCACGCCGTCCGCGACGGGGGCGCGAGGCCGGGCCCGGCGGGACGATCGGTCCCCGCGCCCCGGGACGGCGGTCTCCCGCGCGGCGGCGGGAACGAGCAGGTCGGGGGTGACCAGCCGCTGCCGCAGCAGCAGCTCCGCCAGCCGGTCCACGGGCATCCTCCCTGGGGCACGAGCGATCGGACAGGCGCCGGGAAAGCGGGAAGGGGCGGAGAGTGGACGCGCTAAGCGATTAACAGATCGAGAAGGAAGCACGTCCGGAGCCGCCCCTTGGCCTGTCACCCTAGCCCGCAGCCCGATCCCGTGTCGCCCGGTTTTTCCGCTATGCGGCCGCCGGCCGCGTCACCGGCCTCCCCGCAAAGGACGTCTAGATAATGCGGCGATCAACAATTTAGACCAAATGTAGACGGATCTCCTAGACTTTCTTCCAGAGAAACCGCCGGCGTTTCCACCCCGCGATTCATCCCGGCCCCGGCCCACGGCCTCGCCGGCGAAGGAGACCTCACCCCTGGATTCCATGCGAAACAAAAGCGCCAACCCGGGATCGGACCTCCCGCAGCGGAAGTACGAGCACGCGCGTGACGTCGTCCTGCGCGAATACACGACGCGGTCCCAGGCTTCCGCGGCACTGGCCTACGCGTATCTCATCGAATTCGTCGGCCGCGCGGCCGCGACGGGCAGCAGGCAGGCGTGGGAAAAGGCCTGGTCCCAAAGAGATCTGTGCCAGAGGCAGTTGTGGGCCGGCCACCGGCCGAACGCGGCGTCGCATGTGAAGATCCTCGATCCGCTGCGTCCCCTGCTGCTCTTCCAGGAGACGGACACCGTCCGCCTGCCGCGTGCTCTCGCACCGGCGGTGGTGCGGCTGACCCGCACGCCACACGGGGCCATCAGGTTCAAGGAGCACTATCTGTACGTGCTCACCCCGGGGAACGACATCCTGGTCCATCCGGTGCCCGTCCCGGCCCGGGACCTTTTGTTCCCCTGGCCCCGCGCGCACTTCAACGGCGTACGCCATCCGCACCTGTCCCCCGGCGGAGCGCCGGTCGTGTCGGCGGGCGAGCTGTGCCTGTTCGGCGATGACGACGGTGTGTCCGCCGTCGTCTTCAACACCAGGTCCGGCCACTACCACCCCCCGCCCATCAGCGCGCTGGGGATGCACGATGCCTGCCGGGAGACCTTCGGCCTGGAGTCGGACCGCATCCTGTTCCTCACCATGGGCCCGTCTCCCGGGGACGCCTGCCATGGCGGGTGACCCCGCCCGGGGCCGGGCGACCGGCATGGACAGGCCGGCATGGACAGGCCGGCGGGGTACGCTCCTCGCCGGCCCGATGCCGGCGGCTACCACTGACCGCCCGGTGTGCCTGCCTCCCGTCGCGTGCCTCCCTGCTCGTGCTGCCGGTAGTTGGCGGCGAACGCCAGCGCGCCGAGGCCGAACAGGAAGATGATCGCCCCGGTGACCACGTTGTCCCAGATCGTCGCCGTGGTCGCCGGCCGGCCGCTGATCACCCACGGAGCGATGATCGTCCAGACGCCGAGCACCGGCACCACCCAGCTCATGCCGTACGTGCGGCCGAAGGCGGACGCGCAGCCCATCGCGAGCGCGGCGACCGTCAGCCCGACGATCAGGTTGTTGATCGCCAGACCGCCGAAACCGCTGAATCCCACGATCCACGGCGAGATGGCAAGGTAGAGCCCGGCGAGGAACGTCACTCCATCCATGACCTGAGCCGGAACGGTCGATCCCGCGCGGTCGTACGTCTCGCGCAGTTCCGTCACGTCCGGGCGGTGTGCCAGACCTGGTCGCACCATGTCGCGTCACCTCTTCTCCCAGACGGGCCGGGCCGATGACCCGGACCCCTCGCTTGCATCATGCAACGCCGCAGGTGGTGAAGGGGAGGTCACGAGATGCGCAGGAAACAGATGGACGACATCTGTCACTCCGATGTCCCCGCGCCGGCCAGCGCCCGGGCCGTGTTCACGATGGAGACGTGGCTGTACGCCTGGGGGAAGTTGCCGGTGAGACGTCCCTCGCGTACGTCGTATTCCTCCGACAGCAGGCCGACGTCGTTGCGCAGGGACAGCAGGCGCTCGAACAGGCGCCGCGACCGTTCGCGGCGGCCGATCAGGGCGAGCGCGTGGGCGAGCCAGAAGGAGCAGGCGATGAAGACGCCCTCCCCGCCCGGCAGGCCGTCCACGTCGTCGGCCTCGGGCCGGTAGCGCAGGACGAGCCCGTCCTCCGTCAGCTCTCGGCACACGGCGTCGACGGTGCCCGCCACACGTGGGTCGTCCAGGGGCAGGAAGCCGAGCCGGGGAATGAGCAGCAGCGCGGCGTCGAGCCCCTTCGACCCGTAGAACTGGGTGAAGGTGTTGCGGCAGGCGTCGTAGCCGTGCGCGCACACGTCCCGGTGGATCTCCTCACGCAGGGCGCGCCACCGGCGGACGGGACCGTCGAGGCCCTGCGCCTCGACCGAGCGGACCATGCGGTCGGCCGCCACCCAGGCGAAGACCTTGGAATGGACGAAGTCGCGGCGCGGGCCGCGCACCTCCCACAGCCCGTTGTCGGGCTCCCGCCACGCCCCCTCCAGATACTCCATGAGCTCGCGCTGCAGGTCCCAGACATCCTCGTCCGGCCGCAGGCCCGCCTGTCTGGCCTGGTAAAGGCACTCGATCACCTCGCCGTACACGTCGAGCTGGAACTGCCCCGAGGCGGCGTTGCCGATCCGCACCGGCCGCGATCCCTCGTATCCCTGCAGCCAGTCGGCGGTCCACTCGGGCATGTGCCTGCTGCCGTCGAGCGTGTACATGATCTGCAGGTCGGCGGGGTCCCCGGCGACGGCCCGCAGCAGCCAGTCGCGCCAGGCCGTCGCCTCGTCCGCGTACCCCGCGCCGATCAGCGCCCGCAGCGTGAACGACGCGTCCCGCAGCCAGCTGTAGCGGTAGTCCCAGTTGCGCGGGCCGCCGATCCGCTCCGGCAGCGAGGTCGTGGCCGCCGCGACGACGCCGCCCGTGGGGGCGTACGTGAGGGCCTTGAGCGCGAGGAGGCTGCTGCCCACGGCCTCGCCGTACTCCCCGTGATAGCGGCACCGGCCGAGCCACCGCCTCCACCGCCGGTCGGTGGCGGCCAGCTCCTCGTCCGCGTCCAGCCGCCGCGGCCGGCCCTGCCACGACTGCTGCCAGGTGAGCACGAACGGCACCCGGTCGCCCGCCGACACGGCGAAGGAGGCGGTCGTCCCCCGGAGACGGGAGTCGTGGGCGAGCTCGACGGGCGACTGGAGCCAGGCGGCGTTGGGGCCGGCGACGACGGCCAGCTCCCCCTCGCGGTGCCGCACCCAGGGGATCACCGCGCCGTATTCGAAGCGCAGCAGCAGCTCCGTGCGCATGTCCACCCGGCCCCGCACGCCCTCCACGATCCGTACGAGGTCGGGCGCCTCCCCGCGCGGCGGCATGAAGTCGAGGACCCGCACGCACCCGCTGGGCCTGTCCCAGGTCGTCTCCAGGACCAGCGTGCCGTCGCGGTAGCGGCGGCGGGTGCACGTTCCCCCGCCCGCCGGGGCCAGCAGCCAGCGGCCCGCCGCGCGGCCGCCCAGGAGCGCCGCGAAGCAGGCTCCGGAGTCGAAGCGCGGCAGGCACAGCCAGTCCACGGAGCCGTCGCGGCCGACCAGGGCGGCCGTGTGCATGTCGCCGATGAGCGCGTAGTCCTCGATGCGCATCGTTGTCCCCCGTGATCCCCGGACATACCCGGTCACGAGGGGACGAACCGGTCGGCTAGCGGACGTACCGCTCGACGAACTCGTTGGCGAAGACGCCGCGCGGGTCGTAGTGCCGCGCCAGCGCCGCGAACTCGTCCAGGCGCTCGTAGCGGGTGCGCAGGACGTCCGCGGGGAGGGTGAACAGCTTCCCCCAGTGAGGCCGCGCGCCGAACGGCGCCAGGCGCTCCTCGATCGCGGTGAGCACGGGCGTCACGGCGGCGGTGTCCTTGATCCACGTGAAGTGGAAGGCCACGGTGTCGCGGCCCTGGCTCGGGCTCAGCCACAGGTCGTCGCCGGCGATCGTGCGGATCTCGGAGATCTGCAGGACCGGCGCGATGCGGTCGCGGATCGCGTCGAGGGCGCGGAAGGCCGCCGACGCGTGCTGCCGGGGCACCATGTACTCCGACTGGAGCTCCTCGCCGCTGCTGGGCGTGAAGTCGGGCCGGAAGTGCGGCAGGCGCTCGAACCAGGGGCCGGGGACGCCCAGCTGGGCCGTGCAGTGCACCGCCGACACGCCGGGCACGGGGTGCCGCGGGCCGTCGGCGGGCGCCGCCCCGAAGAAGCCGCCGCCCGGCTCGTGAAAGCCCTCGGCGGCGTCCGCGCCGACTCGTTCCTTGACCCAGGCCTGGTTGATCCGCGAGGTCCGCCAGTCGGTGAACAGGCTGACGCTGTACGCGGCGGACATGACGGCGTCGAACCGGTCGTCCAGCACCTCGGCCGGCAGTCCCTCGAACACCCGCTGGCGGACGTCGAACGACGGCACGACGTCGAGCGTCATGGCCACGACGACGCCGAGGGCGCCCAGGGCGACGACGGCCCCGGCGAACCGGTCGCCGTCCGCGTCGCGGCTCAGCGTGACGAGCTCGCCCTCCGCGGTCACCATCTCGATCGCTCGTACGGAGGTGGCCAGGCCGCCGTTGGCGTCGCCCGAGCCGTGGGTGCCGGTCGCGCAGGAGCCCGCGACCGAGATGTGCGGCAGCGACGCGAGGTTGGGCAGGGCGTAGCCCTTCTCGTGCAGACGGCGGCCCAGCTCGGCGTACCGGACGTTCGCGGCGACCCGCACCGTGGACGACCCGCCGTCGATCTCGATCTCCGGTGGCAGCGCGTCGAGCGAGATCAGCGCGCCCGGGGAGTCGGCGATGTGGTTGAAGGAGTGTCCGCTGCCCAGCACGCGGGCCTTCTCGCTGCGCGCCACCAGGGCGCGCAGTTCCTCGACTGAGGAGGGCCGCTCGACCTCAGCGGCCCGGAAGGTGATGTTGCCCGCCCAGTTTGTCACCAATTGAGTCACAAGGGAGTTCTACCGGAACATCACGCTCAGGCGCTCCCCCGCGTGCGGTTCACCTTCCCGGCGACGGGCCGGCGCCTCCGCCCCTGCGCCTCCGCCCTGCGCCTCCTCCCTGCGCCTGCGGTCAGGCGCCGCGGCCGGGGACGCTGGCGAGGTACCAGTCGACGATCTTGAGCCGCTCGTCGGCCAGTCTGGCCTCCACCTCGGCCTGGGTCTTCGGCGCGCCCAGCAGCACGTCGTCGCCCGGACGCCAGTTGGCCGGGCAGGAGACGCCGTCGCGGTCGGACGTCTGCAGCGCGTCCACGAGCCTGAGGATCTCGGGGATCATCCGCCCCGCGTTCATCGGGTAGTAGAGGATCGCGCGGACGACCGACTGCGGGTCGATCACGAACACCGCGCGGACCGCCGCCGTCGTCGACATGTTCGGGTGGAGCATGCCGTACGCCCGGGACACCCGCGTGTCGAGGTCGGCGATGACCGGGAAGGGGATCTTCACGCCGAACTTCTCCTCGATCGCCCGCGTCCAGGCGAGGTGGCTGTACACGGAGTCGACGGAGTTGGCGAGCAGGGCGACGTCGCGGGCGGCGAACGCGTCGGCCAGCTCGGCGAACGCGACGAACTCGGTGGTGCACACCGGGGTGAAGTCGGCCGGATGGCTGAACAGCACCAGCCACCGCCCGGCGTAGTCGGCGAGCCGGACCGGCCCGTGGGTGCTCTCGGCCTCGAAGTCCGGCGCCCTGTCGCCGATGAGCGGCAGCCGGGCGGGCTCCGCCCCGGGTCCCGCCGAGGGCGCGGCCGAGGGTCCCGCCGAGGGCGCGGCCGAGGGTCCCGCCGAGGGTGCCGCCGAGGGTGCCGCCGAGGGTGCCGCCGAGGGTGCCGCCGAGGGTGCCGCCGAGGGTGCCGCCGAGGGTGCCGACGGTGTCGCCGCGGGCACCGCAGAGGTCACGGCAGAAGTCATGGTCGCTTCCTTTCCGCGTCACGCCGCCAGGAGCGGGGCCGCCGCGAAATGCCGCCGCGTATGGCCCACGGCGGGCGGTCGGCGCTCTCCTCGTGGCCCGGCGCGTCCTCCAGCTCGTCGTCAACCGCATCGTCAACCACGTCGTCCATGGGTGCCCGTACCCGCGGAGACCAGCCGCGACCACGACCGTTTCACCCCGATTCGGTAATGCCGCGGGCCACGAGGTCCGGGCGGGAATGAACGAGGAACGAACAGGGGGACGCCATGCCGACGACCGAGGTCAGCCATCCGCTCTTCGCCCGCTTCTACACGTGGTTCAGCCATGTGCTCGACCGGCAGGGCATGATCGGGCAGCGCGCGGCGCTGGTGTCGGGGCTGTCGGGCCGGGTGATCGAGGTCGGCGCGGGCAACGGGCTCAACTTCGTCCACTATCCGCCGTCCGTCGCCGGTGTGCTGGCCGTCGAGCCCGAGCCGCGGCTGCGGGCGGCCGCCCGTCAGGCGGCCCGTGACGCGCCGGCGCGGATCGAGCTGGTCAGCGGCCTGGCCGACCGGCTCCCGGCCGCCGACGGGGAGTTCGACGCGGCGGTGGTGTCGTTCGTGCTGTGCTCGCTGCCCGACCCCGTCGCCGGACTGCGGGAGATCCGCCGCGTGCTGGCCCCCGGCGGGCGGCTGCGGTTCCTCGAACACGTCCGCGCCTGGTCCACGGGCTGGGCCAGGACGCAGGACCTGCTGGACGCGACCGTGTGGCCGCGCCTGACCGGCGGCTGCCACACGGGCCGCGACAGCGTGACGGCCGTCGAGGCGGCGGGCTTCACCGTGGGGTCGCTGGAGCGCTTCGTCTTCCCCGGCCGCGCCTGCAGCCCCATCTCCTTCTGCGTACGCGGCGAGGCCCGGCCCTGACTCGGGCTCAGGCCGTGTCCGGGCGGCTCGCCATGGCGTCGTACCGGCGGAAGGCGGCCACGCCGAACCCGGTCACCAGGACCAGCAGGGCGCACACGAGGCCGCCGCCCGCCCACGAGGGCACCAGCCCGAAGGCGTCGGCGGTGGCGCCCGCCCGCAGGTCACCGAGCCGGGGCCCGCCCGCGACGACGACCATGAACACCCCCTGCAGGCGTCCCCGCATCTCGTCGGGCGCGTAGGTCTGCAGGATCGTCTGCCGCCAGACGGCGGAGGCGAGGTCGGTCGCCCCGCCGATCGCCAGCAGCGCCACGACCAGCCACAACGGCTGGGCCAGCGCCGCGGCGGCCACCGTCACGCCCCACAGGGCGATCACGAGCGTGAGCGCCACCCCCTGGCGGCGTACGCGGCCGACCCAGCCGGAGAAGACGCCGGCGACGACCGCCCCGATGGCGATGCTCGCCGACAGCCAGCCGAACGCCACCGCGGACCCGCCGAAGCGCTCGGCCGCCATCTCCGGGAACAGCGCCCTCGGCATCGCGAACGCCATCGCGATGATGTCCACCACGAACGACATGAACACGACGGGCTTGCTCACCACGTATTTGAGCCCGTCGACCACCGAGCGCAGGCCCGGCCGGGAGATCTCACCGACGGGTGTCAGCGTCGGCAGCCGTACGGCCGCGTAGAAGCCGGCGCCGAACAGGATCGCGTCGATGAGGTACGCGGCGGCGTAGCCGCCCTTGGCGAGCACCACCCCGGCCAGCAGCGGCCCGACCACCGTGCCGATGCTGCTGACCAGGAAGTTGAGGGTGTTGGCCGCGGGAACCCGCTCGGTGGGCACGATGCGGGGGATGATCGCCCCGCGCGTGGCCGAGGTGACGGCGAAGCCGACCGACTGCAGGGCGATGACGGCGAGGATGAGATAGACGCTGCCGATTCCCGACCAGGCGTGCAGCAGCAGGGCGACGGTGGACAGCCAGGCCACCACCGAGCCGGCCAGCAGGAGCCGGCGGCGGTCCATCGCGTCGGCGACCGCGCCGCCCCACAGGCCGAAGACGACGAGCGGCACGAGGCTCACCGGCCCGAGCAGGCCGACCCACAGGGACGACCCCGTGATGCTGTACACCTGCCCGCTCACGGCCACCGAGGTGAGCTGGAACCCGATGAAGGAGACGCCCTGCCCCACCAGCAGCCGCCGGTACGCGGCGATGCTCAGGGGCCTTGTGTCGAGGGCGACACGCTTCAGAACTGCTTGTACCCCCGCCACCCTCTACCTCGCCGATCTGGGCATATGCAACATTTTGGGTACTTTACCCTGATCACTTACCGTGACCATGACCGGAGTCCAGGAAAGGAGCAGGCCGGAAACCTCCCGTGCCTGGGTCGCCTCCGGCAGCGGAACGAGCGACGTGACGTTCGCCGAACATGCCGATCCCCCAAAAGATTTCGGTAAAATTCCGAATGTTTCTGCCCCGAAGGGGCCCCTCGGTCCGAACGGCCCACCCGGTGACGCGCTCCGCGCGACGCCCGTGCAGGACGGCGAACCCGGCCGGCGTGACCGCCCCCGCGCGCCACGTCCCGGCAAAGGAACGCCAACGCCGAAATTTCTGTCTGTGTTCCGAAACTTCAGGTGACGAATGTCACGCCACGAGCGGAGCGGTGCTGCCGCGTACGACGAGGCCGGTGGTGAGCTCGATGCGGTTCTGCACCGGAGACTCCCCCCGGGCGATGGCGACGACCATGGCCGTGGCGGCGGCGGCCATCTCGGCCAGCGGCTGGCGCACCGTGGTCAGCGCGGGGATGAGCCACTGCGCCATCGGCAGGTCGTCGAAGCCGACCACGCTCAGCTCGTCGGGGATGCGCAGGCCCATCTCGTGGGCCGCCTGGTAGACGCCCATGGCCTGCGCGTCGTTGAAGGCGAAAACGGCGGTCGGGGGCCGGGGCATCGCGAGCAGGGAGCGGGCGTGCGCCAGGCCGTCCTCGGCGCTGAAGTCGCCCTGCCTGACGAGCTGCGGGTCCGTCGGCACGCCGGCGGCGTCCATGGCGGCGCGGAACCCGTCGAGCCGGGCGCGGCTGGAGAGAGCGTGGGCGGGGCCGGTGATGAGCCCGATACGCCGATGTCCCAGCTCGAGCAGGTGACGCGCGGCCGACAGGCCGCCGCTCCAGTTGCCCGCGCCGACCGAGGGCAGCTCGTGCCCGGGGTCGCCGGTGGGATCGACCAGCACCACGGGGATGTCGCGGGTTTTGAACTGCTCGTGCTGGGCCTTGGTGAGGCCGGAGAAGACCACGATCACGCCGTGGGGACGGCGGCCGATCACCCCTTCGATCCAGCCCGTGGCGGGAGGGTGGTGGTCCTCCTGCAGCGAGGACACGACCACCGCGAGGCCGTGCTCGCGCGCCACGTGCTCGACCCCCTTGATGACCTCCATCGCGTACGCGCCCTCCAGCTCGTTGAAGACCAGCTCGATGAGCGGAGCGGCGGTGGGGCGTTTCTTCTGCCGGCGGTAGCCGTGCTCGCGGATCAGGTCCTCGACCAGGGCGCGGGTCTCGGGGGCGACCTCCGACCTGCCGTTGACGACTTTGGAGACGGTCGCGGGCGACACCCCAGCCAGCTCGGCGATCTGGGCGATGGTCAGCGGCCGGGAGGGGGTGCGGTCGGGGGGTGTCGGCTCCCTGGTCGTCGTCATGGCCGCAGTGTAGCCCGAACTTTCGGACATTCGGCCGAATGTTTCGGATGTCTCATTGCCGGATCCTTGACGGCTTCCGGAGCACCGGCCTAGAGTCCACATAAACTATCGGTCCTGATTCGGAAACTTTCGGACCGCAGTCAGACGACAGCTCGGATCAGACGACAGCTCGGATCAGCAGGGGGCGCTCGATGCGGTTGCTCGCGTACCGACGTCTGCCTCCGCTGCGACGCGGAGACGGCCGGGCCGATCGTCACCTGGGTCCCGTACGGCGTCTTCCGGGGCCGAGGCCCACGCGACGGATCGACAAGCAAGGGATGTCATGACATTCGTAGACGCGCCGGGGCTCGCGCCCTGGCGGGACGGCGACCGGCCTCTCGACGAGCGCGTGGAGGCGCTGCTGGCCGAGATGACGCTGGAGGAGAAGGTCGCCCAGCTCGGATCGGTGTGGGTCGACATCTCACCCGCCGGCTCGGAGGCGGCGGGTGGCAACGTCGCGCCGCTCCAGGACCTGTTCATGAAGGACGGCGCGGACCTCGCCGACCGGATGCGCGACGGGGTCGGCCACCTGACCCGCGTGTACGGCACCGCCCCGGTGAGCCCGGCGGAGGGGGCGGCCGGGCTGCGCAAGCTGCAGGAGCAGGTGGTCGCGGCCAACCGGTTCGGCATCCCCGCCATCGCGCACGAGGAGTGCCTGACCGGGTTCGCCACCTACGGCGCGACCGCCTATCCCACCCCGCTGGCCTGGGCCGCGACCTTCGATCCCGGGCTCGTGGAGCGGATGGCCCGGGCCATCGGCGACGACCTGCGCGCCGTCGGCGTCCACCAGGGCCTGTCGCCGGTCCTCGACGTGGTCCGCGACTACCGCTGGGGCCGGGTCGAGGAGACGCTCGGCGAGGACCCCTACCTGGTGGGACAGCTCGGCGCGGCCTACGTGCGCGGCCTGGAGAACGCCGGGATCATCGCGACGCTCAAGCACTTCGCCGGATACGCCGCCTCCCGGGCCGGCCGCAACCACGCCCCGGTCAGCATCGGCCCCCGCGAGATGGCCGACGTCATCCTCCCGCCGTTCGAGACGGCCATCCGCGAGGGCGGCGCCCGCTCCATCATGAACTCCTACACCGACATCGACGGCGTGCCGGTCGCCGCCAGCACCGCCCTGCTGCGCGGGGTGCTGCGCGACCAGTGGGGATTCGACGGCACGGTCGTGGCCGACTACTGGGCGGTGCCGTTCCTCGCCATGAACCACCACGTCGCAGCCGACGAGGCGCACGCCGGTGCGATCGCGCTGCGCGCGGGCATCGACGTCGAGCTGCCCGAGACGGTCGGCTACGGCTCGCGCCTGGTCGAGCAGGTGCGCAGCGGCAACGTGGAGGAGGCCCTGGTCGACGAGGCCGTACGCCGGGTGCTGCGGCAGAAGATCGAGCTCGGCCTGCTCGACGACGGCCCCCTCGTGCCGGAGGACGCCGGCGAGGCCGACCTGGACAGCCCTCGCAACCGCGACCTTGCCCGCACGGTGGCGGAACGCTCCGTCGTGCTGCTGAGCAACCCTGCCGGCGCGCTGCCGCTGGCCTCCGGGACGACCGCCCGCATCGCCGTCATCGGCCCGTGCGCCGACGACCCGCAGACCCTGCTCGGCTGCTACGCCTTCCCCAACCACGTGCTCGGCCGTTTCCCCGGCCACGGCATGGGCCTGCCCGTCTCCCCCGTCCTCGACCTCCTGCGGGCCGAGTTCCCCGACGCCGGCCTGGACTTCGCCCGGGGCGCCGACGTGTCGGGCGACGACACCTCGGGCATCGCCGAGGCCGCCGCCCTGGCCGGGCGGTCCGACCTCGCCCTGCTGTTCGTCGGCGACCGGGCCGGGCTGTTCGGCAACGGCACCTCCGGCGAGGGCTGCGACGCCGCTCACCTCGCCCTGCCCGGCGTGCAGCCGGAACTGGTCGAGGCGGTCCTGGCCACCGGCACGCCGACCGTGCTCGTCGTGGTGTCCGGCCGCCCGTACGCGATCGGCGCCTACGCCGAGCGCACCGCCGCCACGGTCCAGGCGTTCCTGCCGGGCGTGGAGGGCGGCGCGGCGATCGCGGGCGTGCTCAGCGGCCGGGTCGAGCCCTCGGGCCGCCTGCCCGTCCAGATCCCCGGCTCGCCCTTCGTCAACCCCTCCACCTATCTGCAGCCGCCTCTCGGACTGCACAGCGAGGGGATCTCCGTGTCCGACCCGACCCCGGCCTTCCCCTTCGGCCACGGGCTGTCGTACACGACCGTCGCGTACGACGGGCTGACGACCTCGACGGAGCGGTGCCCCACGGACGGCACGGTCGAGGCGCGGGTGACCGTCACCAACACCGGCTCCAGGCCGGCGGAGGAGGTCGTGCAGCTGTACGCCTCCGACCCGGTGGCGCAGGTGGCCCGCCCCGTCGCGCAGCTCGTCGGCTTCGCCCGGGTGCCGCTCGCGCCGGGGCAGACCCGCGAGGTGGTCTTCGAGGTCCCCACCGACGCCTTCTCCTACACCGATCCCGGTCTGCGCAGGATCGTCGAGCCGGGCGTCATCGCGCTCACCGCCGGTCCGTCCGCCGCCGACCGTCCGCTGCGGACCGACATCCTGCTGACCGGCGACACCGTCGTGCTCGGCGGGGCCCGGCGGCTCACCACGCACGCGCGGGTGCAGGAACCGGCCTCCTGACCGTGACAGGCGCCGCGGCGGGCGGACCGGCCGCCCGCCGCGGCGCCGTCACGTCCGCCTGTCCTCCGCCGCCGGGAAGATCCCGCCGCGCCGCCGCTGCTCCCTTCCGGGGCAGGAAACACTGTTGAACTCTCCCCGTGAAGGAAAGGAGCTCCCGATGGCCCGGACCGACCTCGACGCGCTCACGCTGAACGCGCTCACCCTGGAGCAGAGGGCCTCGCTGCTGTCGGGCCGGGACTTCTGGACGACCAAGGCTCTCGAGGAGGCCGGGATTCCGTCCATCACGCTGTGCGACGGACCGCACGGCGTGCGCCGCGAGGCCGGCGGCTCCGACCACCTCGGCCTGAACGAGAGCATCCCCGCCACCTGCTTCCCGCCCGCGGTCGCGGTGGGGTCGAGCTGGGACCCCGAGGTGGCCGCGCGGATCGGCGCCGCGGTCGGCCGGGAGGGCCGGGCCCTCGGCGTGGCGGTCGTGCTCGGCCCCGGCGTGAACATCAAGCGCTCGCCGCTGTGCGGGCGCAACTTCGAGTACTACTCGGAAGACCCCCTGCTCTCGGGCGTGCTGGCGGCGGCGCACGTCAACGCGCTGCAGGCCGAGGGTCCCGGCGCGTCGGTCAAGCACTTCGCCGCCAACAACCAGGAGACCGAGCGCATGCGGGTCAGCGCCGACGTGGACGAGCGCACGCTGCGTGAGATCTACTTCCCCGCGTTCGAGCGGGTGGTCACCCAGGCCAGGCCCGCCACCGTGATGTGCTCCTACAACCGCGTCAACGGCGTGCACGCCTCGCAGAACCGGTGGCTGCTCACCGACGTCCTGCGCCGCGAGTGGGGCTTCACCGGCGTGGTCGTCTCCGACTGGGGCGCGGTGCAGGACCGCGTCGCCGCGCTGGCCGCGGGCCTCGACCTCGAAATGCCGGGCACCGGCGGCGCGAGCGACCGGCGCATCGTGGACGCCGTCCGCGCGGGCGAGCTCGACGAGGCCGTGGTGAACGCGAGCGTGCGCCGCGTCGTCGCGCTCACCCGGCGCCACGGCGGCGTCTCCGGCGCGTTCGACGCCGACGCCCATCACGCGCTCGCCCGCGAGCTGGCCGCCGAATGCGCCGTGCTGCTCAAGAACGAGAACGGCACGCTCCCCCTCTCGGCGGAGGCCCGCATCGCCGTGATCGGCGAGTTCGCCGCCAAGCCGCGGTTCCAGGGCGGCGGCAGCTCCCACATCAACGCCACGCGGGTCGACGCGGCGCTCGACGCGATCCGCGCCCACGCCCCGGACGTCGCCTACGCCCAGGGGTTCACCCTGGACGGATCGGGCGACGCGCGGGAGCTTCGCGAGGCGGCGGCCGAGACCGCGGCGTCCGCCGACGTCGCGATCGTCTTCGCCGGCCTGGGCGAGCGGGAGGAGTCGGAGGGCTTCGACCGGGAGACCATCGACCTGCCGGCCGTCCAGGTCGAGCTGATCCGCGCGGTCGCCGCGGCGGCCCGCCGTACGGTGATCGTCCTGTCCAACGGCGGCGTCGTGTCCCTGGAGGGCTGGCACGACGACGTGGACGCCGTGCTGGAGGGCTGGCTGCTCGGCCAGGCGGGCGGCTCGGCCGTCGCCGACCTCCTCTTCGGCGTCGTGAACCCCTCCGGACGCCTCGCCGAGAGCATCCCGATGCGGCTGCAGGACACGCCGAGCTACCTCAACTTCCCCGGCGAGGCCGGGCACGTGCGCTACGGCGAGGGCGTCATGGTCGGCTACCGCTACTACGAGACGGTCGAGCTGCCCGTGCGCTACCCCTTCGGCCACGGCCTGAGCTACACGACGTTCGCGACCGACAGCCTCACCGTCACCCGCACGGGCGACGACAGGGCGACCGTCACCGTGCGGGTGACCAACACCGGCGACCGGGCGGGCAAGCACGTGGTGCAGGTCTACGTGTCAACCACCGCAGGCCCCGTACGGCGGCCCGCCCGGGAGCTGCGGGCCTTCACGAAGGTCTCCCTCGCCCCCGGCGAGTCGCGCCTGGTCACGCTCCACCTCGACCGGCGGGCGTTCGCCTACTACGACGTCCGGCTCGGCCGGTGGGTCGTCGCGCCGGGCGACTACACGATCCAGATCGGCGAGAACGCCTCGTCCGTCGTGGCCGAGACCACGATCAGCCTCGGCGGTGACACCGTCGTCCCCGTGGTCTCACTCGACTCGACGCTCGGCGAGTGGCTCTCCCACCCGCTCGCCGGGCCCGCCCTCCTGCGGGTGCTCACCGGCGGGAAGAGCGCCCGGCCCGAGGAGGACGACGAGAACGGGCTGCGGATGGCCTCGTCGATGCCGATGGGACGGTTCCTGTCCTTCGCCGGCATCGACATTCCCCACGCGACCCTGCGGGAGCTGGTCGCCCTGGGCGGGTCGGACGGCCCGGCGGCCTGAGCCGCCGGCATTTCCGGCGCATTTTGGGATTTATGCCACCGACAAATCGCCTTTCCGGATGTGACAACCGAATATCGATAATGAACCGTTGACAGGATCGCACCGTATAGGGACGATCCAGATAATCCTCCGCATCTCAGGCGCAGGGCTCGTAGCACCACACCTCGATAAGTGCCGCATCAGGCCGAGAATCGGTACGGGAGAGTGCGATGGACGAGATGGTGCTCCGAGCACAACGGTTCATCAATTCGATCTACGGCAACGTGCCCGGCATCACCAAGGTCGCGGAAGACGGCATAACCGGCTGGTCGACGATGCGCGCGCTGACCCGATGCCTGCAACACGAGCTGGGCGGCACCGCGCTGTCCGACAATTTCGGGCCGACCACCATGTCCACCCTCCAGAGCACGTGGCCGTCCGTCGGTCCCGGCACCGGGGCACCGGCGAACCTGGTCCGGATCATCCAGTCGGGGTTGTACTGCAAGGGCTATGACGGCGGAGGAATCGACGGGATCTTCAATGATCATGTCGCCGCCGCCGTTCAAAAGCTCAAGTCCGACGCGGGCGTGAGCGGCGTATATCCGGGCGCCGATGTGGTGCCGAAGGTGTTCAAGGCGCTGCTGAACATGGACGCTTACGTCGTCGTCAGCGGTGGAAACCCCGTTGTCCGCTCGATCCAGCAGTGGATGAACGCTCGCTATGTGAATCGCACCGGCTTCTTCATCGTCCCCTGTGACGGATATTTCTCCAGGGACGTCCAGAAGGCATTGATGCTGGCCGTCCAGTTCGAGCTGGGGATGAGCGATTCCGAGGCCACCGGAGTGTTCGGGCCCGCCACCCAGGCCGGTCTCAAGGCCAACACCCTCTCCGTTGGCTCCTCCGGCCCCTGGGTGCGGCTGTTCTCCGCTGCGATGGTGTTCAACAGGCGTGACGGCGTCACCTTCACCGGCACCTTCGATTCCCAGCTGTCCACACAGGTCAGACGATTTCAGACTTTCGTCAAGTTACCCGTCACCGGCAAGGGGGATTTCCAGACCTGGGCCTCCCTGCTCGTCTCCACCGGAGACGCGACCCGTAAAGGCAGCGCCTTCGACTGCGTGACGGAGATCACCCCGGCGCGCGCCGACGCGCTCAAAGCCGCCGGCTACCGCATCGCGGGCCGCTACCTGTGCAACGTGCCGGACACCACGTTGAACAAGATGATCCAGCCGGGCGAGCTCGCGGTGCTGGCCGAGAAGGGCCTGCGCGTCTTCCCCATCTACCAGACCTCGGGTAGATCCGTCGATTACTTCGGGTACGCCCAGGGCGTCATCGACGCACTCGCCGCGATCGAGTGGGCCCGCCGCCACGGATTCAGATCCGGCACGCGGATCTATTTCGCCGTGGATTTCGACGCGCTGGACCATCAGGTGACGTCGAATGTCATTCCGCACTTCCGCGGAATCGCGAACACGATGAACGAGCACGCCAGAGGCTACAAGGTCGGCATCTACGGACCCCGCAACGTCTGCAGCCGGGTCAGTGCCATGGGCCTGACGTCGGCGAGCTTCGTCTCCGACATGTCCTCGGGATATTCCGGCAACCTCGGCTACCCCATGCCCGCCGACTGGGCGTTCGACCAGATCGCCACGATCACCGTCGGCTCGGGTGCGGGGAAGATCGAGATTGACAACAACATCGCCTCGGGTCTCGACGAGGGTCAGAGCAGATTCGACCCCGGCACGGTCGCGGCCGGCCTCGACGTCGACTTCGACATGAGCAAGAAGGGCGCACTGCTCCAGGACGTACGGAACTACCTGACGAGCATCGGCGTCCCGGAGGCAGGTGGCAGCGATCTGTTCGACAAGGACAACGCCACCCTGGGCTGCAACACCACGACCAAGGCGTTCGACATCACGCTGACCCACGACAAGCTGATCAGCGGTCTGGCGCGCCGTCTGAAGATGCGCAAGGCGCTGATCCAGGCCCCGATCCTGTGGGAGATCCGCAAATGGAATCCCGCGGACCTGGCGGCCGACAAACTCGTGCGAAGTCACTACACCGGCGGCCCGATCGGCACGAACGACTGCAGCACCGGGCTGGCGCAGATCTTCGCCGCGACGGCGATCAAAGCCCGCAATCACGCGATCCAGAAGGGCATCATCAGCGGCGCCATCCTGGACCCCGCCGACGAGACCGACCTCTGGGCGGTCTGGCAGAAGCTGCAGGACCCTTCGTACAACATCACCACCGTGGCGTACGTCCACATCTGGGGAGCCGCCGAGATAGGCGTCGCGCGCCCCGGCCTCGCCACCGGCGATGACAACACCCGCAGGATTCTGGCGCGATACAACGGCGTCAACGCCGCCGCCGAGAAGTACGGCCACGAGCTTCTCGGCCTCTACAAGGTGTTCGAGAAGCACAACGCGCCCCTCCGCACCCTCTAGGCCCGACCCGGCTCGGCACGATCGACGGCGTCGTCTTCCTTGAAGGGACTGTACAAACAACGGTGTAACTCCTGATCAAGGAGACACCTGTGACGAGTACGGTGATCCAGCAGTCTGAGGCGCTGGACCTGGAGGACACCGCGGTGGCGCGGAAAGAGCATGAGGCGTCGGATCGTGAGCTGGTGGCCCGCCTGGTCGGCCAGGCCCGCGCCGACCTGAGTTGGCTCAATTTAGTGCGCACCTTCGGGGCTGCGGATCCGCTTGAGGGCGTTGCGTAGGTCGGTGGGCAGAGGGTCGGCGGCGGTCAGGACGTGGTTGCCGGCTTGGATTCGGACGGTGCGATAGCGGCGGGCGGTGCGGACGAACTTCTTGATCGACCATCCGGTCCGTGCCTCGATCCACCGGCCGACCGCCAGGGCGGCGAACACGATCGTCAGGTGCGCGTCGATGGACTCGCGTTTGTGGTGGTAGATCGGCCGTGCTTTGAGGTCGTGCTTGCTCATCCGGAAGGACTTTTCGATCTCGAACAGCCGATGGTAGGAGCTGATGACGAACTCGGCGGTGATGGGCGTCCCGTCCGGGCAGGCGGCGAGATTGGTGATGTAGCCCTTGAGCCCGGCCAGGGCCTTGGCCTTGTCCACCAGCTCGGTGTTGACGCTCTTGGTAGCGCCGGACAGCCTGATGAACCGGTTGCGCTTGACCGGCGCCTGCCCGTCGACGGCGCGCTGGGCCTTGGCGACCTGCTCGTCGATGCCGCGCAGGGTGCGCCGGGCCCGCTCTGCCCGGTACTGGTAGTAGATCATCTGGTCGCGGCGGGGCCGGCTCGATCCCGACGGCCAGGGCTGGATGAAGATGTGCCCGTCGGGGATCGGGGTGCCGGGGTGCTCGCGCCGCCACTGCTTGACCACATACGGCACCTCGGGGATCTTCATGCCGAGGATGAACGACAGCCCAGCGGCTTCGATGGCCTGCTTGTTCGCCTCGGAGATCATCCCGGCGTCGGCCACGATCGTGACGTCCGGCAGGTGGTGGGCCGCCATGAACCCTTCGATCACCGGGAGCATGGTGTGGGTCTCGGCCTTGTTGCCCTCGAAGGCGGTCACCATGAGCGGGAACCCGGAGGAGTCGGTGAGCAGCCCGATCGTGATCTGCGGGTCCAGGCGGCGTTCCTTGGAAAAGCCCGGCTCGCGGAACCCATCCCCGGCGTCGGTCTCGAAGTACAAGGTTGACACGTCGTAGAGGACCAGGCTGGCCGGCCCGAGGCGGGTGTGGGCCGCGCATGCACCGGCCAGGGCCTGGCGCCACTGCGGTGCGGCGTAGTCCGGCAGGCGGCGCTTCACCGTGGCATACGACACCGCATCGATCCCGGCCTCGCCGAGCACGCGCAGGCTGTCGTGCTTGCTCGTCGGTTCGATCACCCGCGCGAGCACCAGCTGCCGGAACACCTCATCGCCCCCGGCCGCGGCAGCAAACCCCAGCGTGTCGTAGGCGCGGGACAGCGCGTCCCACAGGTGTTCCATCCGCGAGCTGACGATCTCCAGCGGCCCGCCCGCCATCGGCCCATCGTCCAGCCCCAGGTCCAGTTCCTGCTGGCCGGCGGCCAGCCGCTGACGCGCCACCGCCCTGAGCGTCTCCAACTCGGCGTCGTCGTGCGCCGACCCGATGTGCTCGATCTCCCGCGATCCGCGGCGGGAGGAGTAGACGATCTGCACCGCCCGGGCGCCTGAGGCCGTCTTCACCGTCCGCACGTACGGAGACACGGCCACCAGGGTAGAGACATGATCGATTTAGTGCGCACTTTTCGCCGTTCCCGACGGGGAACCACGAGGTCAACGCCTCGCGCTCAGCGACAATCTTGAAACGTGAGCCAAGTCAGGTACAAACAACGGTGTAACTCCTGATCAAGGAGACACCTGTGACGAGTACGGTGATCCAGCAGTCTGAGGCGCTGGACCTGGAGGACACCGCGGTGGCGCGGAAAGAGCATGAGGCGTCGGATCGTGAGCTGGTGGCCCGCCTGGTCGGCCAGGCCCGCGCCGAGGGGCTGGAGCTGGTCGGGGAGAACGGGCTGCTGGGCCGGCTGACCAAGCTGGTTTTGGAGTCGGCCCTGGAAGGCGAGCTGACCGACCACCTCGGCTACGACAAGCATGATCCGGCCGGTCGCGGCAGCGGCAACTCCCGTAACGGCACCCGGACCAAGACGGTCATCACCGACGTCGGGCCGGTCGAGATCGACGTGCCTCGGGATCGGGACGCCAGCTTCGAACCGAAGATCGTGCGCAAGCGGCAGCGGCGGCTGCCGGGTGTGGATGAGATGGTCATCTCGCTGGCCGCCAAGGGCCTGACCACCGGGGAGATCTCGGCGCACCTGGCCGAGGTCTACGGGGCGGAGGTGTCCAAGCAGACCATCTCCACGATCACCGACGCGGTGATCGAGGGCATGGCCGAGTGGCAGAACCGCCCTCTGGATCCCGTCTACCCGGTGGTGTTCATCGACGCCATCCACGTCAAGATCCGTGATGGGCAGGTGGCCAACCGGCCGATCTATGTGGCGTTGGCGGTCACCGCCGACGGTGAGCGCGACATTCTCGGGTTGTGGGCCGGCGACGGCGGTGAGGGCGCCAAGTTCTGGCTGCACGTGCTGACCGAGATCAAGAACCGGGGCGTCGCCGATGTGCTCATGATGGTCTGCGACGGCCTCAAAGGGCTGCCGCAGGCCATCGAGCAGGTCTGGCCGCAGACCGTGGTGCAGACCTGCGTGGTGCACCTGCTGCGCGCTTCCTTCCGCTACGCCGCACGCCAGCACTGGGACGCCATCGCCAAGGCGCTGCGGCCGGTCTACACCGCCCCGACCGAGGCCGCCGCGCTCGAGCGGTTCGCCGAGTTCGCCGAGGTCTGGGGCGGCAAGTACCCGGCGATCGTGAAGTTGTGGCAGGACGCCTGGGCGGAGTTCGTGCCGTTCCTGTCCTTTGATGTGGAGATCCGCCGGGTGATCTGCTCGACGAACGCGATCGAGTCGGTCAACGCCCGGATCCGTCGGGCGGTCAAGGCCCGCGGCCACTTCCCCAACGAGCAGGCCGCGCTCAAGTGCGTCTACATGGCCATCATGAGCCTGGACCCGACGGGCAAGGGCCGCAAACGCTGGATGAACCGGTGGAAGGCCGCCCTGAACGCCTTCGAGATCACCTTCGAAGGCCGACTGTCAGCAACCCGCCGCTAGAACAAACCGAAGCCGAGTTACACCGTTCGCTGGACAGGCCCTCCTTGAAAGAGGTGGCCAAGCTGGGACGACGGACAGCGCCGCAGAGACAATTCATGAATAGTGAATAAGCAAGGATCTACGTTCTGCTGTGTTGTAAAAGGCAATGCGGCGCGGAGGAGTTCGAAGATCATGATCTTGGACGTAGACCTCGACGGCTTTGACGCCCTGCCTGTGGGCGTGCTGGTGACCGGCGGATCGGATCACCGGCTCCTTTATGTGAACCGGGCCTATCAGGAGATGGTCGGCGTTCACCAGCGAGGAACGCCGATCAGGGAAGTGTTGAGCGACGTTTGTGTGGACGACCGTTTCGAGCTGTTCGACCAGGTGCTGGAAACGGGTGAGCCCGCGACGGTCGAGGCGCTTCCCTTCGAGGACGGCGGGCGAGGAAGCCTGCGGTTCGCCTCGGTCGGCATGTCGAAGATCATGCGGGAGGGAGAGGAAGGTCTGCTGATCGTGGTCGTGGACGTCACCGACCGCGTCTTCGCCGGGCGGCTCCCCGGTCCCGCCGCCGGGGATCAGCGGAGGTTCCTGCAGCGCTATCGCAACCTGGTGCGACTGCAGACACAGGCGGTATGGGTGACCGACCCCGTCGGCAAAGTGAGCGAACCGAGCGCCGGCTGGCAGCGGCTGACGGGACAGCCATGGGAGGAGCACCGCGGCAACGGATGGCTGAACGCGGTGTGCCCGGACGACCGTGAGCCCGCCCTCGAGAAGTGGGCCGAGGCGGTGGAACGGCAGGACATTCTTCACCAGGTCTACCGGGTCCGGACGCCGGGCGGCGACTACCGGCATGTTCGCGTGCAAGGCATACCGATCATTGAGGACGGCGAGATAGTCGAGTGGGTCGGCACCATCGCCGACATCGAGCAGGAGTGGCAGGAGCGACAGCACAGGCTGCTGCTCGACCAGGTCGCCGCCGCGACCGCGAACCTCGCGAACCTGGACGAGGTGCTGCGCGCGCTGGCCGAGGTGATCGTGCCCCTTCTGGCCGACGGATGCGCCATCTACGTGCTGCCGGAATTCGAGGAGCAGCCGATCTCGCTGCCTTTCGTCACCATGCCCGTGGCCGGCATCGTGCCGGCGGGCGCGACTCCCCTGGCGGGTCAGGAGGTGTTCGACGCCGACTCCGACTTCGTCGCGGCGATCACAACCCGCAGGCCGGTGCACCGGGACTTTCCCCAGGGGCACGCGCCGGCCGGTGTCGTGCTCAACGGCGAGTCGGTCGCCGGCGTCAACAGTTGCGTCATGGTTCCGGTGATTGTGGACGGCGCGGTGGCGGCGGTCGTGCACGCCGTGGTCGTTGGGGACCGCGAACCGCTCGGCGCCATGGCCGTCGAGCTCATCGGGCGGATGCTCGACCACGCGCACCCTCACCTCAGCAACGCGATGCGATTCCAGCGCACGCAGCGGGTCGCGCTGGCCCTGCAGAGGTACCTGCTGCCGGACCCACCGCAGGTGCCGGGCCTGGAGATCGCCGCACGCTACTCCGCGTCCGCCACCGCTGCGCAGATCGGCGGCGACTGGTACGACTCCTTCCTGCTGCCGGACGGCTCCCTGGTCCTGACCATCGGCGACATGGCCGGGCACGACCTGAGCGCAGCCGTCACCATGAGCCAGATCCGCAACGCGCTCAGGGGCCTCGCGATCGACCGGAGGGAGCCTCCCGGACACACCCTGCGGCGATTGAACGTCGCCGCCGAGGTCCTCTACCCCGAGGCCATGGGCACCTGCGTCCTCGCCCGTCTGGAGGAGCACGACGACGGCGGGCAGGTGCTCCACTACTCCGTGGCCGGTCACCCGCCGCCCCTGCTCGTCACCCGCGACGGTGGGGCGTGTTACCTGGACGACGCCGTCGATCCCGTGGTGGGCGTGGGTTACGACATGTCACGCGCGAGCAGCGTCGCGACGCTGCCCCCGGGCAGCACGCTGCTGCTCTACACCGACGGCCTGGTGGAAGTGCCGGGTGAGCACCTCGACGTCGGGCTGGAACGCCTGCGCCGCGCCGCCGCCTCCCTGGCCCAGGCGCCCCTGGACGCCTTCTGCGACATGCTGCTCAGCCGGCTGCCCGTGGCCCAGAAAGACGACGTCGCCGTCATCGCCGTACGCATACCCTACGCCTGAAACCGGTTACCTAAAGCTATTAGGTAAATAGGGGCACGATACTGGTGGAGTCACCTAGGCGTTCCGGCCGCGCGTCCAGCCGCACAGGACGTCAAGTTCCAGGCCGATGCCGAGGATCATGCCGGAGGAGAGCCGGGCCGCCTTCGGCGGCGACACCATGCGCTCCGCACGGCGCGCCGGCGACCACCTGCCATGGCGTGAGGGGAGAGTCGAGATCGGAGCCGCGGACACGGCACACACACGGGAAACGCGCCTTCCGACCGGAACCGATCAGATTCGGACAGGAGTCAAGTATCGTCCTCAAATAAGCACCACAGGCGGCCCCACTCAGTCAAGGGATCGGATGAATCGTTCATCCCCGGTCAGCGGTGCCGCGCCGTGGCTGGTCGACTATGACCGGAACCGATCACAGCGGAGGGTGAGGGCGTGGTCCACAGGGACAGCGACGGGCGCCGGCCCGTGTTCGCGGCCGAGCGCCGCCGGCGCATCCTGGAGTTGGTGCGGGCCAACGGGGCCGTCTCGCTGCGCGAGCTCGCCCAGGCGGTGCAGTCGTCGGAGGTCACCGTACGCCGCGACCTGCGCGCGCTGGAGTCGGAGGGCCTGCTCAACCGGCACCACGGCGGCGCCACCCTGCCCGGCGACCAGAACCGGGAGGCCGGCTACGTCCAGAAGGTGACGCTCTCCTCGGCGGAGAAGTCGGCCATCGCCGACCTGGCCGCGTCGCTGGTGGAGGATGGTGACGCGATCGTCGTCGGCCCCGGGACCACCACCCAGGAGTTCGCCCGCAGGCTGAGCAGGCACACCGAGCTGGCCGTGGTCACCAACTCGCTGCTGGTCGCGCAGGCCCTCGCCGACTCCCCGCGCATCGAGGTGATGCTGACCGGCGGCACGCTGCGCGGGCCGATACTCGCCCTCGTCGGCAGCGCGGCCGAGCGGTCCCTCGCCGGGCTGCGCGTGCGCCGGGCCTTCGTCTCCGGCAACGGGCTCACCGCCGACCGCGGCCTGTCCACCCCGAACATGCAGGTCGCCTGCGTCGACCGGGCACTGGCCGCCGCCGCCGAGGAGGTGGTCGTGCTGGCAGACCACACCAAGATCGGCGTCGACGCGATGGTGCAGACCGTCTCGGCCGAGCAGATCGACCATCTGGTCACCGACGCCGCCGCCCCGCACGACGTGCTCGACGAGCTGGGCGGCAAGGGCGTCCGCCTGCACGTTGCTCAGATCTGATCGAATGTGACGGCCTCGTTACGGATTTATCTTCTATCGGGCTCACCATTCACGGCGGAGGCAACCGTGCCGCAGGCCGCAGGTCTGTGCAAGAGCTTTCAAGGCGCGCCCGCGGGCACGTGGCCGATCAGGAACGCGATCCGCGCCGGCGTCGGGCTCGTGCCGGAGAACCGCCGGGTCGAGGGCATCGTGCCGACCCTGTCGGTGCGCGACACCATCGCGCCGGCCGCGCTCCCCCGCCTGTCGCGCGCGGGGATCGTCTCCGACGCGCACCTCGACCGGATCGTCGACACGTTCATGCGGCGGCTGGGCATCCAGGCCGTCTCACCCCGGCAGGCGGCCGGGGAGCTGTCCGGCGGCAACCAGCAGAAGGTGCTGCCGGCCCGCTGGCTGGCGATGCATCCGAAGGTGCTGCTGCTCGACGAGCCCAGCCGGGGTGTCGACATCACGACCAAGGTGGCCATGCGCTCGCTCCTCGACGACCTGGCGGTGGACGGGCCGGCGATCCTGCTGATCTCCTCCGACGTGTCGGAGCTGGTGGAGAACTGCGACAGCGTGGTGGTCCTGCGCGACGGCGCGGTCGTGGGCGAGCCGGCCGGGCCCGAGGTCAGCGAAGATCGCATCATGGGCGCCCTCGCCGCGGGCTGAGCCCCGGGGGCCGGCAAGGGGGCGCGCCCGGCGTGCCGTAGCCGCGCCTCGGGGCTGTCCCCGGCTCTGTCCCCGGGCCTGTCCCCGGGCCTGTCCTCAGCGCCCGGCCCGGCGGCGCCACACGGGCGCCGCCCGCGCGGCGCGCTCCGGCACATCTGCGTCCTCAGCGCCCGGCCCGGCGGCGGACCATCGTGACGAAGTCGGCCGCGGCGACGATCGCGAGCACGGTCGCGACGGTCGCCGCCACGAACAGCCCCGCCGCGTACGCCGTGATCGCGATGAAGACGCACACGACCAGCCCGAAGGTGGCCAGCACCATGCGCAGTCCCAGGGCGCCGCGCGGCTCCATGCCGTCACCTCCCCTCTCGTCAATCCCTACCCGAGCGAAGGGCATTTGCATAAGCACATCCGGCATTGCCGCTTGTCGGATCAGATGGTCAAAAACGGCGCTCGCGTCTCTAGGATGGACGTCGTCCCATGCCGCGTACCGACCCGCAAGTGGAGGACAGAGCGTGCACGAGGAGCAGGCGCCCGCGTGGGTGGTGGACCCCGGCACGCCGAGTGTGGCCCGGATGTACGACTACTACCTGGGCGGCAAGGACAACTTCGCGTCCGACCGCGAGGCGGCCGAGAAGATCATCTCCATCCTGCCCAACGCCCGCGACGTCGCCCGGACCAACCGCGCCTTCCTCATGCGGGCCGTACGGCACCTGGCGCGCGCGGGCATCCGGCAGTTCCTCGACATCGGCACCGGGCTGCCGACGCAGGAGAACGTCCACCAGGTGGCGCAGGCCGAGGCGCCGGAGTCCCGGGTCGTCTACGTCGACAACGACCCGATCGTGCTCGCCCACGCACGCGCCCTGCTCGCCGACAACCCCCGATCGATCGTGATCGACGGCGACCTGCGCAAACCGGAGTCGGTCCTCGGCCACCCCGGCGTCCGGGCCCACCTCGACTTCACCAAGCCGATCGCCCTGATCATGCTGGCCGTCCTCCACTTCGTGACCGACGACGCGGAGGCGGCGCGCGTCGTCGGCGCGTTCCGCGAGCCGCTCGTCCCGGGCGGCTACGTGGTGGTCTCCCACATCACCCAGGGCGACCTGGACGAGGACGCGGTCAGGCGGGGCCGCGACGTCTACACCGCGACCACCGCGGGCGGCATCGTGCCGCGCACCGCCGACCAGGTCCGCGGTTTCTTCGACGGCCTCGACGTGCTGGAGCCCGGCGTCGTGCCGCTGCACCTGTGGCGGCCCGAGACCGTGGAGCCCGCGTGGAACGGCAGGCCGGGAGGCGACATCATCGGCGGAGTCGGCCTCGTGCCCGGCCCCTGACCGGCAGGTCCGCATGTCTTCGAGCGGAACGACCCCCTGCGGTGCCGCGCTCCTGTAGCGCCACCACCTGCTCCGGAGCTGCGCGCAGTGGTGCGCTCAGAGGGTGGCCACTCGCCTCCGGGGGGCCGCGCGGTGGCTCGCCGTACGACGCCGCATCTCCGCGAGCACGTCGAGGGGGTTGGCCAGGAGCCTGGAGAAGGCCAGCTCGGCGGCGCCGACCAGCGTGACGTCGTCGCCGAGCGCCGAGACCCGCAGCCGCACCTGCTCGCGGGAGATCACCATGGCGTTCGTCTCCACCCTGCGCGCGACCTGCGCCGCCGAGCCCGGGTAGACGTCCCGCAGCATCCCTCCGAAGATCACAATCCCGGGGTTGAAGAGGTTGATCAGGTTGGCGACGCCGATGCCCAGCCAGTCGCCGATCCGGTGCAGCGCCTCCCCGGCCGCCGCGTCTCCCTCTCCAGCGGCCTCCACCACGGCGCGCACGCCCTCGCGGCCGCTCAGCTCGCCCGAACGGCCCGCGGCCTCGATCAGGGCGTGCTCGCCGACCTCCGCCTCCAGGCAGCCGCGCGAGCCGCACATGCAGGGCCGCCCGTCGTACGGGTTCACCACCATGTGCCCGAGCTCGCACCCGTAGCCGCCGTCGCCGCCGAGCAGCTTGCCGCCGACGATGATCCCGCCGCCCACGCCCACGTCGCCGTGCAGGTAGACCAGGTTGTCGAAGCCGCGGCCGACTCCGCGGTCGCGCTCGGCCAGCGCGCCCAGGTGGGCCTCGTTGCCGACGAGCACCGGGAGCCCCAGCCGGGAGCCGAGCTCGACGCCGAACGCCTGGTCCACCCACCCGACGTAGGGTCCGTATCGCACCGTGCCGTCGTCGGGCCGGATCATGCCGCAGTAGGCCGCGCCGACCCCGACGCACACCGAGCCCGCGCGGGCGCCGCGCCGCAGCTCGCGGCCGAAGCCCGCGAGCACGCCGACGACGTCTTCCAGGTCTGCGCCCGTACGCTGCCGGGCGGCCTCCCGGCGGTCGAGGATCTCCCCGCCCAGTCCCACGCGGGCCGCGACCAGGCGGTCGACCCGTACGTCGAAGGCCAGCACGTGTGCCCGGTCACGCTCCGGGCGGACCACCAGCGACGGGCGGCCCGCCCTGCCGGTGTCTGCGGGCAGCTCCTCGCTGACCAGGCCCGCCGCGGACAGCTCGGCGGTCAGCGCCATGATCGTGCTGCGGTTCAGGCCCATCCGGTCGGCCAGCTCGGAGCGGGAGAGCGCCCCGGCCAGGTGCACGTGCCGCAGCAGATCGCCGAGGTTGCGCCGGCGCATCTCCTCTTGGGACCGACCGGCTTTCGACATGGTGCGCAGATCCTGACGACTCGGAGGTTCCTCGTTGGCGGGCCGTGGACGGGAGGGACAGGGCCGAACCCCTTTCCCGTCTTGAGATTACCAACGGAGGCGCCCGCGGCGGAGGCCCGCGTTCACCGGCCCCCCGCTCGCCGTGATCCGCCGTGGCCGCGCGCTTTCGCCCTGGACCCGGCTTGCAGGGCCGCGGCCGGGGTCGGCGTGGGTGAGGGCGCCGCCGAGGGCATGCCGAGCGCCTGCGCGATGTCGCACGCCCGGTTGCCCCGGCACATCGCGTTCTGGATGCCGGTCCCGCCGGTCGCGACGTTGATCATGATCTGCTGCGTACCGCGGTTGGTCGTGGTGCTCGACGCGGTGAGCCCGGCCTCGATTGCGTCCCTGACGGCCCGCGTGGACCGTTGCCCGGATGCCTGCGGCCGGGGCTCCTGCGGCCGGGGCTCTCGTGGACGGGGCTCCTGTGGCCCGGCCTCCTGGTGGCGCGGCGTCTCCCGCCCGGGGGTGCGCGTGGCCTCGGCGGCAGGGCCCGCGGGGGCCAGCGCCGCAACGACCGACGCGCAGGCGAGGAGACCGAGAGCGATCTTCCTCATGGCCGTCCCGCCGTACCGCTGACACTTCATCGCGCGCTCCCGCCAGTCACCGCCACAACGCTCCGGGCGGCCCTTTCGCCCAGGAGATCTCAGGCTAGTGACGCGACGGATTCCCGCGCCCGATCCGCGCGGCGTCTTACGGCATCATTGCCATATCAGTCAGCGCGCCCCCGCATTCGTGGAATCCACGGCCCACGCGTATTCAAAGGCGATCACCATCCATTGGAAGTGATGGGCATGTTCTGCCGGATGTTGCACTTCCTCGGGCCGGGGCCGCAGAAGGCGCCCTGGGTGCTGATGCGCCCGCCGTTCGTGATGCCGGTCTGCTGCTGGCCGATCATGAAGGTCGGGGCGAACACGCCGTTGAGATTCTGGTTGAACCTGCCGTTGCCCGACTTGAACTGCCGCGCCGTGGCCGTACCGCCCGACGCCACCTGGCCCCCGCCGTCCCCGTGCCCGTACGCCCTCATCGGCGCACGGGTCCGGGCCTGCGCGAACGCGCTCGCCTCCTGGGCAGCGGCGCTCCACGCGATCGCGGCCACCAGAACGGCCAGCGTCAGCCGACGGGCCGTCAGGACCCGGAACGGCCGTGAGCGGGACATGCAGCGGCGAGACATCGTGGAACGCACCTACCTACCAGGCCATTCGGCAATGGGCTTTCGTCGCGGACATAAGCAACGTTGACCTCATACCCCGCATCATGGCCCCGGCCCCGCCCATGCCAAGCGCGGCATCGATGATGACGCATTTTTTGTCGCTAGGCCTTTCGGCCCGACATCAGGCACCTATGCCCTCAAATGCCGCTATTCGCATAAATCCGGAAAGCGGCATTTCCGGGGCTCGGCATGGCCTTCGCGCGGCTCATTCACCGACGGCGTCGAGATAGACCCAGGCGCCTTCGTGGCGGACGAAACGGCTCTGCTCCCGCATCTCGCCGGGCTGTCCCCGGTAGTCGTACCGGGCGCGGAAGGTGACGGTGCCGTCGGTGTGGATGGGGCTCCCGCCTGTGGCCGCCTCGATCTCCAGCCCGGTCCACCGCATGCCCGAGTCGAAATCGACCCGCCCCGGACGGGTGGAGGGATGCCAGGTGCGCAGCAGGTATGCCTCGTCCTCGACCGCGAACGCGGAGAAGCGCGACCGCATCAGCGCCTCGGCCGTCGGCGCGGACCGTCCCGCGTGGAACCGGCCGCAGCAGTCGCCGTAGACGGCCGGCAGGCCACAGGGACAGGGCTCACCGGCGCGCGGCCGGCGGGAACGAGAGGTGCGGCTCACCCCGCGAGGTTATCGCCCCCGGCCGAGCGCTCGCTCCGCCGTCCCGGCCCCTTCGCCTGGACCATGCGGGACGTCGGCAGTGCCCTTCTCCAGCCGCCCAAGGCTCTTCGCCCGGACCATACGGACGCCCCTCGGTGCGCCTTTCCGACCGTGCGAGGACCCGGAAGCATCCGTACGCCTTCCATCAGGCGTTCCACATGGCGGCGGGCCGAGTGTCGGCTCCACCCGGCCCGCCTTCACGGGACCCCCGATCTCATGTCCAGGAGACCCGCTTGATGAGACTGTACAAAGCGATCGCCACAGGTGTCCTGACCGCCACAGCGGCGACCGGAACCGTGGTGGCACTGCCCGCGTTCACCGAGACCGCCGCCGGCGCGGGCTGTGATCGCGACGAGGTCCCGGCGTCGAGGGTTCATGGTGGAACCGTACGCCGGGGACCTCGCCGTTCAGCCGTCCGCGCCGCCGCCGGCGCATGCCGATCCGTCGCGGAAACGGCTCAGTTGTAGGGGTTGTCGTAGGTGTAGGTGCTCTTCGTACGCGTCTGGTACTGGCCGTTGCTGCCGAACCACCCGCCGGTCACGTCGAAGCGGACGTTGCGGACGGTGCCGCCGAAGTTCACCTCGCTGTTGTAGACGGCCGTCTGCTGGCACCCCGGCAGGCTCGTCGAGCCGGTCTGGGACGGCCAGGACGTGCTCGTGCCGTTGACGACGACCTGGAACGAGGGCGCGGGGTAGGCGTGCTGCCAGCACAGGGTCAGCGAGTAGCGGTACTTCGTGTTCCCGTCGTCGAACGCCACCGTGCCCTGGAGAAGGGCCAGCTGCGTCGCGTTGCCGTCGTTGCTCACCAACTGCAGATAGACAGGCTGGTCGGCGCTGTACGCCGCGTGCGCGGGGCCGAGCGGCAGGAGCGCGGTGGCGAGCGCCCCGCCGGCCATGGCGAACGTCGCCGCGAGGCGGCGTCCTCTTGAGCGTGCGGTCAATTCACACCTCATCCGTTGCAGGAGTGCCGAGTGCCCGGAGGCTATTTCGACTTGCACGGACCTATCCAGAGCGGCGATCGCGAGGGCTCGATCCGGTCGGGCGTTAAACCCGGCCCTTCCGGGGACCTTGGGAACGCCGTTCCGTCACGACCAGGAGAGAGAGGACGACGACCCCGGTCGAAATTCCGCCGTGACCCGCTGAATGTTTCACATGGCGCAAGAACGGACAAAGCGCCCCCGGCGGCACTCCGCCGGGGGCCGGGTCACGACCGGGCCGTGGTCAGCAGATCTTGTAGTCCTGCCGCGAGGAGTTGTACGCGCAGGAGTCGACCAGCTTGCCGGAGGCGTTCCGCAGGAACGCCTTGTCCTTGGTCTGGTTCCAGATGTACGCGAGCGTCCCCCCGCTCCTGCCCCAGTAGAGGGTGGTGGAGGTGTTCTTCCCCCGGCCGGTCCGCAGGGTGACCGTCTTCCCGGCTCCGAGAGTGAACCGGCCGAACGTGTAGACGTGGTCCGAGCGCTTCGTGTCGTCGCGGACGGTCCAGCCCTTGAGGCTGACGGCCTTCTTCGTCGTGTTCTTGATCTGTATGTACTCGCCGTTGAGGCTTTTGTTCGACCCGTTGTCCGGCGAGCCGGGCGAGTCGTAGTAGATCTTCGTGATCCGTACGGCGGGACCCGCCGCGTGGGCGGGCTGGGAGACGGCGGCCACGCTGACGGCCACCGCTGCGGCCGCGAGCAGAGATCGGGTACGCACAGGACCCTCCTGGGGTGGGGGGACACGATCGAACTTGATCATATGGACCGCCCCTCACGTCGTTTGCACCGTTCCATCTCGGTTCGGCATCCGATGGACCCGGTGAAGGCCACGACGCGCCGCGCACCGCCGTCTTCGCGACCGGGGCGCTCAGTGAGCGGTTTCCTCGCCCATGGCATCGAGCAGTTCGTCCACCGCCTTCCGGTCGGGCAGGGAGGCGCCGGCGCCGGGCAGTGTGGTCGCCAGGGCTCCGGCGGCCATCCCCCGGCGGATCGCCGTGGAGACATCAAGGCCCGCCGCGAGGGCCGCGCCGAAGGAGCCGGTGAAGGCGTCACCCGCGGCGGTGGTGTCCACGGGCGTCACGGGGTAGGCCGGGAAGTGCCGGGCGCGCTCGGGGGTGACCGACAGCGCGCCGGCCGATCCGAGCGTGATGAGCGCGTGCCGCACTCCGCGGTCGAGGAACCAGGCCGCGGCCCGCTCGGCGGACTCGACGTCGACGACCTCCACCCCGGTCAGCGCGGCGGCCTCGCTCTCGTTGGGGGTCACGACGGCGACGTGCGGCCACACCCGGTCGGGCAGCGGCTGGGCGGGCGCGGGATCGAGCACCACGGTCAGCCCGGCCCGTGCACCCGCCTCCGCCGCGTGACAGGCGACCTCGGCCGGGATCTCCAGCTGGAGGAGCAGCACGCCCGCTCTGCCGCGCACGGCCCGGATGCTCTCGTCCACCATCTCCGCGGTGAGATCGGCGTTGGCGAGCGGAGTCATGACGATGTCGTTCTCGCCCGACGCGTCGACCCTGATGTGCGCGATGCCCGTACGGCTGCCTACGGAGCGGACCTCCGTCAGCGTCACCCCGTGGGCGCGCAGCGCCGACGACACGATGTCGCCGAACGGGTCCGTGCCGACGCAGCCGACGAGCCAGGTGGGCGCTCCCGCACGGGCGGCGGCGACCGCCTGGTTGGCGCCCTTCCCTCCGAGGTTCACGGTGACGTCGTCGCCGAGAACGGTCTCCCCCCGGCGCGGGAGGCGGCGGGCGAAGGCGGTGACGTCCGCGGAGATGCTCCCGACGACGACGACACCCTTCGGTCGCATGGCGTTCCTCCTGTCTCAAGCTGTCAGGTGCATGGCGCGCGGCGCGCGGAGTGCGGGCGCGGAGTGCGGGCGCGGTGTGGGGGCGCGGGGCGCGGTGTGCTGCCATCTCGTCCGGTCGCGCCCCGCGCGTGGCCGGCCTGCCGTACGCCGTGGGCGGCGACGCTCAGGAGGCCCGGCCGAGCTCCTCGATGGCGCCGATCATGAGGTTCCAGAACCGGTCGCGGTCGAGGCCGATCCCGACGTTCGCGTTGGGCTCCCAGTCCATGCGGCGGTGCAGGTCGGCCACGGTCGCGCCCCGGGTGTGCCGGCCGTCCAGCTCGATCCGCAGACCCACCCGCTCGTACGTCATGACCGTGGGATCGATCAGGTACGCCACGGTGATCGGGTCGTGCAGCGGCGGCGCGGGGAATCCCCAGGTCTCGTGATAGGTGGAGCCGAAGAACGTGAGCAGCTCCACGCAGACGCGGGCGAGCGGGGTGCCGAGCGCCTCGATCCTGCCGAGCACGTCGGCGGTGACCAGCGCCTGGTGGCTGACGTTGAGCCCGACCCACGTCGTCGGCACGCCGCTGTCCAGAACCTCCGCCGCCGCCTCCGGATCGGCGTAGACGTTGAACTCCGCGTACGGCGTGTGGTTGCCGCGATCCGTGGAGCCCCCCATGATCACGATTTCCCTGATCCGCTCGCGGTCTTCGGGGTGGCGGCGCAGCAGGGTGGCGATGTTCGTCAGCGGGCCGATGGCCACCACGGTCACCGGCTCGCCGGCGGCCGCCAGCGTGTCGTGGATGAGGTCCACACCGTGGCGGGGGTCGAGCGGGACGCTCGGCTCCCCGAACGCCGGACCGTCCAGGCCGCTCTCCCCGTGCACGTAGTCGCCGATCTCCAGCGGCGCCGCGAGCGGGCGGTCGCAGCCGGCGGCGACCGGCACATCGGTGACGCCCGCCAGGCTCAGCATCCGCCGCGCGTTGAGCGCGGTCTTCTCCACCGTCTGGTTGCCCGCGACCGTCGCGACCGCGCGCAGGTCGATCGCCGGGTCGGCCACCGCGAGCAGGATGGCCATGGCGTCGTCGTGCCCGGGGTCGCAGTCGAGGATCACCGGGATCGGCATGTCAGATCTCCTTCGCGAGCCAGCGGACCGCCCGGGTGAACAGCGTGCGGTAGCCGTCCCAGGAGACGAACTCGTCAGGGCACCAGTGCGGCGCGATGTCGGAGGCCCAGGCGAGCGTCCGGCCCGCCCCGGCCTGCCGTACGGCGAGCAGGGGGTCGCCGGCGACGGTCGCGAGCAGCGTCGCGTCGTCGGGCAGCGTGAAGCGGTTGTAACCGAGCAGGTCTGGCCACTCGGCGGGGAGCCCGGCGACGATGGGGTGCGTCTCGTCGGCGAGCAGGCCGGGCACGCCCTGCGGAGCCTCGACGCGGTCGTCGTAGCGGGAGATCCGGGCGGGGAGCACCCGTTCGACCGCCGTGCCGGCGAACGCGGCCTTGGCCTCGAAGCCCTGGAAGCTCAGGTAGCCGCCCGCCATGGCGAGGCCGCCGCCCTGCTCCACCCAGCCGGCCAGCAGGTCGAGCCGGTTGACGGTCTTCTCGCTGGCCAGCCAGGTGGCGGGATGCAGCAGGATGCTGTTGGCCCCGATGTCGGAGAGCACGATCACGTCGTAGGCGGCCAGCGCCTCGGGCGTGCCGGGGAACAGCGCGGGCACGTCGTGCGCGGGCAGGTGGTCGACCTCGATGCCGTCGGCGACCAGGACGTCCCGCAGCGGATCGATTCCGGTGTGGTAGGTCGTCGAGGTGAACGAGTCGAAGCCCTTGTAGTGGGTCGACACGCTCACCCACGATTCGCCGGCGACCAGCACGCGGGTCATGGAAATCGTCTCCTTCTGTTCGTGTGTGATCAGTGGCCGCGCGCGGCGGCGAGGAAGAGCTCGCGCGGGTTGTCCGCGAGCAGCCGGGTGGTGTCACCGGCGGTCAGTCCGTGCCGGTGCAGGCGCGGCACGAAGTGGGTGAGGATGTGGGCGTAGCCGGTGCCGCCGTAGCGCACGAGCATGGTCTTCAGGAACACGTCCTGGGAGAGCAGGACCTTGTGCCCGAGCCCGGCGCGGACCAGCCAGGCCACGGCGGCGGCGTTCTCCTCGTCGCATGGAGACTGCCCCTCGCCCGGATAGAGATAGTCCATGCCGCACATGTCGTAGCCGAGGTAGGCGCCGCGCAGGGCGAGGGACACCTGGTAGTCGCGGTCCGCGCCGCTGGGGTTCAGGTGCGAGAGCAGCGTGCCGGCGAGCAGGCCGCCCTCCTCGGCGACGACGTCGAGCACGCGGTGGCCGTGCCGCACCCAGCCGGGAAGATGGACCGAGAGCGGCACGCCGGTGCGGGCCTGCGCCCGGGCCGCGCCGCGCAGCACTTTCTCCTCCTCGGCGGTGAAGTCCGGCGAGACGCCGATCTCGCCGATCACACCGGCCCGGACGCCGTCGACGCCTTCGGTCAGGTCACGCTCGATCTCGTCGGCGATGTCCGCGGCGGTCATCGAGCGCACTCGGGCGGGGTGGGTCCTCTCGAGGTAGAAACCGCAGCCCATGACGATGTTCAGCCCGGTGGCACGGGCGATCGCGACCAGCTCGGCGGGCGCCCGTCCGATCCCCTCGGGAGTCACTTCGAGCACCGTGCGCCCGCCGCGCCCGGCGAACCTGCGCACCTCCTCGATGGCGGTCCCCGTGTCGTCCAGCGACACGTTGTCGCGAGAGAGGTACGGGTCGTTGCGGAGCCTGCCGAGGAACTCGATCCGTACGGGGTCGCGGGCGATCAGCTCCCCCTCGGCGTCGCCCTCGGGCGCGGGATGCCAGGCGCGGGCGCCGTCGTTGCGCAGGTGCTCGTGGCAGAGCGTGATCCCGAGGTCGTCAGGGGAAACCGGGCCGAGCACGGTCGTCACAGTCGTCGCGGCCGGAGGCCGGGGAGCCGGGGACGTCATTTCCGGATCGCCCCGAACTTCGCCCACACCTTGCTGTTGGCGAAGATGGCCAGCAGCAGGATGCCGCCCTGGACGATCTGCACATAGAACGGCGACACGTGCAGCAGCACCAGGCCGTTGGCGATCACGCCGAGCGTGAGCGCGCCGAGGATCGTGCCGAGCATGCTCGCCCGGCCGCCGAAGAGGCTGGTGCCGCCGAGCACGACGGCCGTGATTACCTCCAGCTCGAAGCCGGATCCGGCGTTGGACGAGCCGGAGCTGAGGCGGGTGGCGATCAGCACGCCTGCGACCGCCGCCGCCAGGCCGGTGAGCACATAGACGGTCAGCCCGACCTTCCGCGTGTTCACACCGGCGCGGCGCAGCGACTCGCCGTTGGAGCCGAGGCCGATGACATAGCGGCCGAACGGCGTCCGGGTGAGGACGAGCCAGCCGGCGAGCGCGACGACCACGGCGAGGATGGCCGGGACCGGCACCCCGGCGATGCGACCCTGGCCGATCTGGACGATCCAGAGGTCCCCGTCGATGGGGGTCGAGTAGCCCTCGGTGGCGCGCAGCGCCGTACCCCGCATGATCGACAGCATGGCGAGCGTGACGATGAACGGTGGGATGTTCTGATAGGAGGAGAACCACCCGTTCACGAACCCGATCAGCGCGCCGAGCGCGAGGATCGCGACCAGGGCGAGGGTGGGGTTCCACCCGTGCTGCAGCACGATCGCGAGCAGCGACCCGGACAGCGCGACGGTGGACCCGACCGACAGGTCGATGCCGGACGTGCTGATCACGAAGGTCATCGCGGTCGCCACGACCAGCGTGGGGGCGATCTGCCGCAACAGGTTGAGGATGTTGCCGGTCGTGGCGAACCGGTCGGCGGAGAACGCGAAGAAGATCAGCAGGGCCACCAGAACGGCCGCGATGGCGATCGTCTGCGCGTGCCGGCCGATGTGGGCGCTGGCCCTGGCCGACCTGGTGGTGACGACCCTCTGGCTGGTCCCGGGTCCGGTGGCGGTCTTGGCGGCGGTCACCGTCGCCTCCCCTCCTTGTCCTCCTCGTCGTGGGCGACGATCTCCGACACGAGCCGTTCGAGGCTGGTGCTCCGGGCGTCCAGGTCGGCCCTGAGCGTGCCCTCGTACATGACGCACAGCCGGTCGCAGACCCGGAAGAGGTCCTGCAGGCGGTGCGTGATGAGGATCACCGAGACGTCCTGGGCCGAGACCGTCTTGATCAGTTCGAGGACGGTCTCGACCTCGGCGACGGCGAGCGCCGCCGTCGGCTCGTCGAGGATGAGCAGTTTCGGGCCGAACGTCACCGCCCGGGCGATGGCCACCGCCTGCCGCTGGCCGCCGGACAGCCCTCCGACGGGGATGTCCGTCAGCGGGATCCGGATGTTCAGGGCGTCGAGGTGGCGACGGGCGTCCGCGTGCATCTTGCGCACGTCGAGCATCATCCCGCCGGCCCTGCGCGGCTCCCTGCCGAGGAACAGGTTCCCGGCCACGTCGATGTCGTCGCAGAGCGCGAGGTCCTGGTAGACCATCTCGATGCCGAGTTCGCGGGCGTCCTTGGGGCTGGCGAAGGAGACCGGCCGGCCGTCGAAGACGATCTCGCCGGAGTCCGGCACGACGGCGCCGGCCAGCACCTTCATGAGGGTGGACTTGCCGGCGGCGTTGTCGCCGACGAGCCCCACCACCTCTCCCGGGCCGACGCGCAGCGTCACCCCACGCAGCGCGTCGACCATTCCGTAGCGCTTGCGGATGTCGCGCATGACCACCCGGTCGACGCGCCCCGCCTCTTGGTCCGTCATGCGAGTCTCTTCACCGCTCACTTGAAGGTGGCGCGGTACGGGTCGACGTTGTCCTTGGTCACGATCGTCACGGGCACGTCGATGTTCTTCTTCGCCTGGGCGCCGCCGATCAGGGCCTTGGCCTCCTTGACCGCCTCGTAGCCCTCGGTCTTCGGGTCCTGCTGGACCACCCCGGCGACGAACCCCTCGTCGATGCCGTCGATGGCCTCCTTGGTCAGGTCCCAGCCGAAGACCTTGATCCGGTCGGCCGCGTTCTGCGACTTCACCGCGGCGACCGTGCCGAGCAGGGCCGGCTCGCCGGTGGCGTAGACGATGTTCATGTCGGAGCGGGAGGTGAGCAGGTTCTCCGCGGCCGTCATCGCCGTCTCCTGCTTGTTCTGCCCGTCGACGGTCTGCACGATCTTCGCGCCGGCGCCCTCGACGGTCTTGTTGAAGTCGTCCTTGCGGATGTTCTGGATGAAGGAGTTCAGCGCACCCACCACGCCGATCTTCGGCGCGCTCAGTCCCTGCGCCTGGGCCCACTTGTTGACGAACTCGCCCGCCTGCCGGGCCGCCGCCGCGTTGTCCACGCCCACCTGGGTGTCGACGGCGGGCGAGTCGACGATCGCGTCGACGGCGACGACCTTCAGTCCGGCGTCCTTGGCGATCTTCACGGCGGGCTTGATGCCCTCGACGTCGATGGCGACCACGATGACCGCGTCGAACTGCTGCTGGACGAAGTTGTCGATGGCCTCGTTCTGCTTGGCCGGGTCGTCGTTGGCGTTGAAGATCGTGAGATCGACGTTGGCCTCCTTCGCCGCCTGCTGGGCGCCGGCGTTCATCTCGTTGAAGAAGATCGCCTGCTGGTTGATCTGGACCAGTCCGACCCGCGGCCGGTCTCCGCCGGAGCCTCCGGAAGCGCCGGAGTCGTCCGAGCCGCCACACGCCGCCGCCAGGAGGCCGGTGGCCAGGATCGTCGTCGCCGCTGTCAGGCGGATGAGCCTCGTGGATCGAGCCATGAGAGAGGAACCTTTCGGGGGGGCGGACAGAGATGAGTCACCGGTTGGGTAATCGATTACCCGAGTTTCGGGCATGCTAGTGGGGTCAAAAAAGCAGCGTCAAGATGCAGTTTCCTCACTAAACCTCTATCGTTCCTTGTGATCCCGGCAGTGCAGGACGCTGCAAGGTCGATCATTGGTAAAGATCAAGGGAAATCGATTACACGATGGGCGTGACGATTCACGACGTGGCACGAGCGGCCGGTGTCTCCGTGGCCTCGGCCTCCCGTGCCCTCTCGGGGCGGCGCAAGGTCACGCCCGAGATCGCCGAGCGGGTGGCGCGCGCCGCCGGCGAGCTCGGTTACCAGCCGAACGCGGTCGCCAAGGCACTGCGTGACCAGACCACCGGCACCATCGGCATGGTCGTGCCGGGCATCGGCAACCCGTTCTTCACGACGATCGTCGAGGCGGTGGAGCGCGAGCTGCAGAACTCCGGCACCGACCTGCTGCTGTGCTCGTCCCAGTACAGCCCCGAGATCGAGGCGCGCAGGCTGGAGACCCTGCTGGCCCGGCGCGTGGACGGGCTGATCATCAGCCCGTGCGACATCGAGGCCAGCGTCCCCGCGGTGCTCGACGCGGCCCGCCGGGTGCCGCTGGTGCAGCTCGACCGCCACATCGAGGGGGGCGGGGCCGACTGGGTGGGCGTGGACGACGAGGCCGGGCTGGCCCTCGCGGTCGACCACGTGATCGCGGGCGGGGCCCGTTCCGTGGTCTTCGCCGGGAGCCGGCTGGTGAGCTCCTCCGCCCGGTTGCGGCTCAGCGGTTTCGAACGCGCCGCCGCGCGGACCGGCGTCGAGGTTCTGCCGCCACTGCTGGGCGAGTTCACCCTCGAATGGGGCGTCGAGGCCGGGCGCATGCTGCTCGACGCCGGGCGGCTGCCGGACGCCGTCGTCTGCGCGAACGACGAGATCGCCGTGGGCCTCGTGCGGTCGCTGCGGTTCGGCGGCAAGCGCGTCCCCGGGGACGTGGCAGTGGTGGGGTTCGACGACGTGGGACACGCGACCATGTGCGATCCGCCCCTAAGCACCGTGCGCCAGCCGGTGGAGGAGATGGCGGCCGAGGCCGTGCGCCTGCTCGGCCAGGTCAAGGCCGGCGACCCCCGGCCCGCGCAGCGCATCGCCATCGCTCCCAGGCTCGTCGTACGGCAGACCAGCCGGCCGGTGGCGGCCGGCGTCGCGGACTGAGTGAGGGAAGGAGGCCGCGTGGACGATGCGGTCGAGCTGACACGCGAGCTGATCAGGATCGACTCGGTGGGCGGAGGCGAGGCCGCGGTCGCCGAACCCCTCGCGAGACGGCTGTCGGACGCCGGTTTCGCGGTGCGCACGCACGAGCACGCGCCGGGCCGCACCGGGCTGGTCGCCCGCTGGGGGACGGGCGAACCGGTGACGCTGACCGGGCACCTCGACACGGTGCCGCTGGGCGGGCAGGCGTGGCGGCATGCGCCGCACGGCGCGGAGATCGACGGCGACCGCCTGTACGGGCGCGGTTCGAGCGACATGAAGGCCGGCGTCGCCGCACTGGTGGTCGCCGCCGAGCGGCACGTGCGCCGCACCGGGCCGAAGACCGCGCTGGAGTTGGTCTTCACCGTGGGCGAGGAGACCGGCTGCGAGGGCGCGGCGGACATGGTGGCCGCCGGCCTGGTGAGCAGGTCGCGCGCGCTGCTGGTGGCCGAGCCGACCGCCAACCGGGTGCTGCTCGGGCACAAGGGCGCCCTGTGGCTGGAGGCCACGACGCGGGGCACGACGGCGCACGGCTCGATGCCGCACCTGGGCGACAACGCGATCTACAAGCTCGCCCGCGTCATCGGCGCCGTCGAGACGTTCGACCCCGGGGTGCCGGACCACCCCTGGCTCGGCCCCTCCACGGTGAACGTGGGAACGGTGCGCGGCGGGATCAACGTGAACTCGGTGCCCGATCTGGCCGCCGCGACCATCGACCTGCGCACCGTCGCCGGCCAGGACCACGGACGGCTCCGCGAGCGGCTGCAGGCCGCGCTCGGCGACGAGGCGACCCTCGACGTGCTCGTGGACCTGCCCGCGATCTGGACGGAGCCGGACGACCCCGTCGTACGGACCCTGGTCGAGGCGGGGGCGGGCGCGCCCGGCGACCACCCTGCCGCCAGCTATTTCACCGACGCCTCGGTCCTCGCCGTCGCCTGCGGCGGGGCGCCTACGGTCGTCTGCGGCCCGGGTGAGCCCGAGCAGGCGCACGTCACCGACGAGTACTGCCTGGTCCACCGGATCGAGGAGGCCGTCGAGATCTACAGCACCGCACTCGCGCGCCTCGTCTGACCGGCGCGAGCGGCCCGGTGACCGGCTGTCCGGCATCGGACGCCGCCGCTCTGCCGGGGCACCTGCGTGGGCCGCCACAGTCGTGTCCACGACCGTCCACGGCGGACACCGGACGGTTATGGTCGGATTTATGGCAAGGTGATCAACACGCTTCCGGTCCACCCGAGGAGGTCGCGTGCGCGACATGTCCCCGCCTCTGCACATGCGGCGGGACGGATTCCATCCCGCCCCAGAGCTCTCCGCGCTGCGGAACGACGAAGGGGTGGCCAAGATCCGCACCGTCTTCGGCTCCGACGCCTGGCTGGTCACCAGGTTCGAGGACGTCCGTACGGTGCTGAGCCATCCCGAGCTGTACAGCAACGCGCTCGTGCCGCCGCTCCGGCCGCCGGGCGCGCCGCCGCCGAGCCCGGAGGAGGTCGCCGCGATGCGCGCCGGCAACCTGCTCGGCTCCGACCCTCCCGAGCACACCCGGCTGCGGCGGATGCTCACGGCCGAGTTCACCGTCCGCCGGATGCGGCGGCTGGAGCCCCGGGTCCAGCAGATCGTCGACGACCATCTGGACGCCATGGAGCGCGGCGGGCCGCCCGCCGATCTGGTGACCGACTTCGCCCTCCCGGTGCCCTCGCTGGTGATCTGCGAGCTGCTGGGCGTGCCGTACGCCGACCGGGCCGGCTTCCAGGACACGTCCAAGCGGCTCCTCGACGTGTCCCTGTCGCCGGACGAACGCGCGGCGGCGGCGGCGGAGTCCCGGGCGTACATCGCGAGCCTGATCAAGATGTTCCGGAAGGATCCCGGCGAGGACCTGCTCGGGATGCTCGTACGCGAGCACGGCGACGAGCTGAGCGACGCCGAGCTCTCGGGCATCGGCAGCCTGCTGCTGCTCGCCGGGCACGAGACCACGGCCAACATGCTGTCGCTGGGCACGTTCGCCCTGCTGCGGCACCCCGACCAGCTCGCGCTGCTGCGCGAGGAGCCCGACCGCGTGGACGCCGCCGTCGAGGAGCTGCTGCGGTGGCTGAGCATCGTGCATTCCGGCACGATCAAGCTCACCACGACCGAGGTCCGGCTGGGCGGACAGACCATCGGCGCCGGCGAGACCGTCATCTGCTCCCTTCCCGCCGCGAACCGCGACCCGGGGCTCTTCTCGAACCCGGACGAGCTGGACATCCTCCGGGATGCCGCCGGGCACGTCGCGTTCGGGCACGGCATCCATCACTGCCTCGGTGCACCCCTGGCCCGCATGGAGCTGCGCATCGCGTTCCCCGCCCTGCTGAGCAGGTTCCCCGGCCTGCGGCTGGCGGGCGAGCCCCGGTTCCGCTCCATGACCGTCGTCCACGGCCTGACCACGATGCCGATCGCCTGGTAGGCGTCCTGGCAGGCGCTCCGCTCACCACCGAGCGGCCGGCCCTCCGGCGTCCGACGCCAAGGGCCGGCTCTCGCCCGCACCCGTCGAGATCGCGGACGGACCTGGTCGATCAGGTCGTGGGGCGCGGATCCGGCTGCGCCGGCACGGGGCGGTGGGTGCGCAGCCGTACGGCGTGGTCGAGAACGCCGTGGTCATAGGCGGTCTCCGCGTGCAGCGCCAGGTCGACGCCGGACACCTCGTCCTCCTCGCTCACCCGGAAGCCCATGATCCGGTGGATCAGCTTGCCGATCCCGTAGGTGACCGCGAAGGCGTACAGCGCGACCACCGGCACCGCCAGCGCCTGCTTGCCGAGCTGGGCCAGCCCGCCGCCGTACAGCAGGCCGCGGGGGCCGTCGGCGCCGGTGAGGGTGCGGGTGGCCAGCAGCCCGATGAGCAGGGTGCCGACGACGCCGCCGACCAGGTGCACGCCGACCACGTCGAGGGAGTCGTCGTAGCCGTGCCGGAACTTCCAGCCGACCGCCTGCGAGCAGATCATGCCCGCGGCCAGGCCGATGACCAGCGCGCCCAGCACGTCGACCGAGCCGCACGACGGGGTGATCGCGACCAGCCCGGCCACGACGCCGGAGGCGACCCCGAACGTGGTGGGGTGGCCGTCGCGGCGCTGCTCCACCAGCAGCCAGCCCAGCAGGCCGGTGCACCCCGCGGCCAGGGTGTTGAGGAAGACGGCGGCGGCGGTGCCGTTCGCGGCCAGCGCAGAACCGGCGTTGAACCCGAACCAGCCGAACCACAGCAGCCCGGCGCCGAGCAGCACCAGGGGCAGGTTGTGCGGGCGCATGGCCTCGGCCTTGAACCCGATCCGCGGCCCGAGCACCAGCGCCATGGCGAGCCCGGAGGCACCCGAGGTGATCTCCACGACCAGCCCGCCCGCGTAGTCGAGCGTGCCCAGGCTCTGGATCCAGCCGCCGGGGCCCCACACCCAGTGCGCGATGGGCGCGTAGACGACGAGCGCCCACACCGGGACGAAGACCATCCAGGCCGAGAAGCGGGCCCGGTCGGCGATGGCGCCGCTGATCAGGGCCGCGGTGATGACGGCGAAGGTGAGCTGGAAGGTCGCGAACAGCAGCGTCGGCACCTGGCCGGTGACCGACTCGGTGGTGATGTCGTGCAGCCCCACGTGGGCGAGGCCGCCGATCAGGCCCCCGATGTCGGGGCCGAACGCCAGGCTGTAGCCGGCGGCCAGCCAGACGAGGGTGACGAGGGCGATCGAGACGAAGCTCATCATGATCATGTTGAGCACGCTCTTGGCCCTGACCATCCCGCCGTAGAAGAAGGCCAGGCCGGGCGTCATCAGCAGGACGAGCGCGGTGCAGGCCAGGAGCCAGGCCGTGGCGCCGCCATCTACCTTCACCGGCATGTCATCGCCTCACACTCCTCGGGGTGGTCGTCCGGCGGATCCGCCACGGGCGCACCATGAGACTCACCGCCGGCCGTTTCACGGCGTTTCCGGGTGTGTTACCGTGATGTTTCTTATTTCGAGGGCATTACCGGCTCCTCACCGGACCTTCGTCCGAGCCGTGCTTCGAGCCGTGCTCGGCCAGTTCCGCGGCCAGCAGCTCCCGCACGCGCCGCCAGGCGTCGCCGGCCGCCGCGGCGTCGAACGTGTCGCGGCGGTCGCAGAGGAACCCGTGACCGACGCCCGGATATTCGGCGATCTCGTGGCGTACGGCGGCGGCCCGCAGCGCGTCCGCGATCGCCCGGCGATGGTCCGGCGGCACGACGTGGTCCTCGGCGCCCACGAGGACCAGCACGCGCCCGGTGATGCCGGGGGTCAGCGCGAGCGTCGGCTCCGGGCGGCCGAGGGGGATGTCGGTGCCCGGGATCCAGCCGCCGTAGGCGACGATCACCGCCGCGAGGTCCAGGCGGGTGGCCGCGAGGTAGGCCACATGACCACCGACGCTCAGGCCTGCCATGCCGACGCGCGCGCAGCCCCGCGTACGCAGGTGATCGACGGCGGCGCGCACGTCGGCCAGCGCGTGGTCCCGCGTCATCCGGTGCAGGAGTTCGAAGCCGCGCTCGCGGCCCGCCGCGTCGTGCGGGAGTTCGATCATGGGGGCGTCGCGGTGATAGAGGTCCGGTGCCAGCGCGACGTATCCGTCCGCGGCCAGCCGCTCGCAGACGTCGCGTACGTGGGCGCTGACGCCGAAGAGCTCCATCGCCACGACCACGCCGGGGAAGCGCCCCGGGCCGGCCGGGCGGGCGAGGAAGCCGCCCATCCGCGACCCGTCGGCGACGGTCATCTCGACCGACTCGGTGAGGATCCGGTGGGAGGCAGGCGAAGGTCGTGTGGTCACGCGACGACGCTAATGTCGCCTCATCGCCGCAACCACAGGACGTTCATGCTAGTAACCGCAGTATCAGGATCGTCATGACCGATGCCGCCGATCCCGCACGGCTGAGGGAGCTGGGCGACTTCCTGCGCTCCCGGAGAGACCGCCTGAGCCCGGCCGACGTGGGGCTTCCCCCGGGCGCCCGGCGCCGCACGCCCGGCCTGCGCCGGGAGGAGGTCGCCACGCTCGCCGCGATCTCCCCGACCTACCTCGCCTTCCTGGAGCAGGGCCGCGACGTGCGCCCCTCGCGTCAGGTCCTCGACGCGCTGGCCGGCGCCCTGCGTCTTGACGCCGCCGAGCGTGCGCACCTGCACGAGCTCGTCCATCACGCCGCGCCACCGGCCGCCACGCCGAGCGGGGAGAGCATCTCCCCCGCTCTCGCGGAGCTCGTCGACCGGCTCGACCCGTGCCCCGCGTACGTCACGGGACGGCGCTGGGACGTGCTCGCGGCCGACCGCGCCGCGCGTGCGCTGTGGACCGACTGGCTCGTGCTGCCGCCCGAGGACCGCAACATGCTCTGGTGGATGTTCGCCGACCCGGCCGCGCGCACCGTCTTCGTGGAGTGGGAGCAGGAGGCGTCCGCGCTGCTCGCGCGCTTCCGTTCCGCCGCCGCCCGCCATGCCGGCGACCCCGCTTTCGCGGAGCTGGCCGCCCGGCTCAAGGCCGCCAGCCCGCAGGTGCGCGCGTGGTGGCCGCGGCACGACATCGCGCCGCTGAGCTCGGGCACCAAGCGGTTGCGGCATCCGGTGCTCGGCGAGCTCGAACTGCGGCACGTCGTGCTGCTCACCGCCGACGACGTCGAGCAGAAGCTCGTCGCGTTCCTCGCCTCGGACGCCGACCAGGCGCGGATCGCCGAACTGATCGCCGCCGGTTAGTGCCCGCGGCGTCAGGCCACCGAGGCGGGGAACCGTTCCCAGACCCGGTGGGCGGCCATCAGCCGCCGCACGGCGGTGAAGACCTCCGTGGCCGAGTCGCCGGACACCGCGCCCGGTGTGCCGGAGACTACCGGGGTTGGCGCGGATCTTCCTCGCCCTGGCGACCTCGACCGGGGTGTCGGTGAACGCGTTCTCGGCGTCACCGGCGACGAACGGGTTGCCGCCGTCCAGCGAGTTCGGCCGGTAGGGCGCGACCCCGGCGTGTACGGCGTGCTGATGGAAGCCGTCCCGGAACATGTCGTTGACCGGGCAGTGCGCCCGGTTGACCGGGGTCTGCGCGAAGTTCGGGCCGCCCAGCCGGGTGATCTGGGTGTCGAGGTAGGAGAACAGCCGCGTCTGCAGCAGCGGGTCGTCGGTGACGTCGATGCCCGGCGGCAGGTGACCGACGTGGGAGGCGACGCCTCGTCGACGAGCCGGAAGGTGTGGACGCCGAAGCCCTCCATCATCCGGTAGGAGCGCGGGATCCCGCGGTCGGACATGTTCCACATGGTGTGGTGCTGCGCCTCGGTGTGCAGGGACACGAAGTCCCAGAACGTGTCGTGGGCGCTCTGCGCCTGGGGGATCTCCCGGTCCGGGTGCGGCTTGCCCGCGTGGATGACGTCGGGGAACTTGATGCCGTCCTGGATGAAGAACACCGGGATGTTGTTGGCGACCAGGTCCCCTCGACGGTCGCCGGGGCGCTGCCCGGCGACCCGGGAACGTCCGGCGTCAGGAGGTCGGTCACCTTCTCGGCCGCGTTCTCCACGACATCCTTGACGGCCTTGGCGGGCTTGCCGGCATCCATTCGGCGAAATCCTCCATGGAGCGATCCGGGCACGTCCGCGCCGCGGTACCCGCAGGTAGGAGAGCCGAACACGCCGGTCCGCCCGAGGACCGGCCGCCGCGGCACCATGCGTGCCCGGTGTTACTTCAGGGCGTTCGCGGCGAGCCGGAGATCGGTGAAGGCCCGGTCGAGATGGGCGTGCAGGTCGTCGGCGGGGTCGGCGCCCCACCGGCGGATGGCGGCCGCGTAGGTGTCCATGCCCACCTGGGCGCACAGGGCCGCGAGCGGCTCGGCGACGCCGCGGGCGCGGAGTGCCTCGGTGAGCGCGGCGACGAGGGCCGCGCTCTTGGCCAGTGCCCGTTCCTGCAGGGCCGGCGTGGCGGCGATGACCGGCGCCCGCCGCCTGGTGACCGGGAGGTTGCGTTCGATCAGCGGCACGGCCTGGTGGAACGCGGCCCGCAGGGTGGGCAGCGGCTTGGTGCCGGCCGGCACCGCCGCGACCGCGCCGGTCAGCAGGTCGCGCAGCTGGGCCTCGCCGTCGAAGAAGACCTCGCGCTTGTCGGCGAAGTGGCGGAAGAAGGTCCGCTCGGTGACCCCGGCGCGGGCGGCGATGTCCCCGGTCGTGGTCTTGTCGTAGCCACGCTCCAGATACAGCTCCAGCGCGGCCTCCTGGAGGCGCAGCCGCACTTCATCCCCGTTCCGTGGCACGGCTGTGACCCTATCACAGGCGACAGTGACTGACACGAAGTTGCGTCAGTAACTGTCGCATCGTACAGTCAGCGACTGACGCAAATGCGTCAGTCACTGACGTTAAGAAGGTCATCGTGGAACAGCGATTCACCGGCAGGACGGTCGTGGTCACCGGAGCCGGTTCCGGCATCGGCGAGGGCATCGCACGGCGGTTCGCGGCCGAAGGGGCCAACGTCGTGCTCGCCGCGCGGCGCAAGGACCGGCTGGAGGCCCTCGCGGCCGAGCTCGGCGCCCACCGTGCGCTCCCCGTCGCCACCGACGTCACCCGCCAGGACGAGGTGCGGGCGATGATCGACGCCGGCGCCGCCCGGTTCGGCGGCATCGACGTCCTGGTCTCCAACGCCGGCGTCGGCCTCGGCAAGGAGTTCGCGGACACGACACTGGCGGACTGGCGGCTCCTCATGAGCACCGACGTCGACAGCTGCTTCTTCGGCGCGCAGGCGGCGCTGCCGTACCTGAAGGACAGCCGCGGCAGCATCGTCCACATCGCCTCGGCCTCCGGCCTCGGCGGCGACCGCATGCTCACCGCCTACAACGCGGCCAAGGGCGCGGTCGTGAACTTCACCCGCGGGCTCGCCTTCGACCTCGGCCATTTCGGCATCCGGGTGAACACCGTCGCCCCGTCGCTGACCGGACCGGAAGAACTGGCGGCCGAGCACGCCGACCTCGTCGAACGCTTCAACCAGCGCCGGGCGCTCGCCGGCTTCAGCACCCCGGCCGACGTCGCCGCCGCCGTCGGCTTCCTGGCCTCGGACGACGCCCGTTTCATCACCGGCGTCATCCTGCCCGTCGACGGCGGCATCACCGCCGGCAGCGGCCAGCCCTCCCTGTTCTGAAAGGACCTCCCATGCCCGGAATCAACGACGCGCTCGACCCGGAGCTCGCCACCGCGTTCGCCGCGATGCCCAAGGCCGCGAACGGCACCCTGCTCGACCTCTCCGACATCCCTGGCCTGCGCGCGCGGATGCGCGCGGCCCGCGCCCACCTGGCCCCGGCCCCTGCGGACCCGCGGGTCACGATCGAGACGCTGCGCATCCCCCGGGCCGACCGGACCGAGCTCGAAGTGGTCCTCTATCGCCCGGCCGGCGCCGGGCACGCCCTCCCCGCGCTGGTCTGGTTCCACGCCGGCGCCCAGGTCCTCGGCGACAACGCCCGCGACGACGACGCCTACCACACCGCCCTGGCCCTGGACCTCGGCCGCGTCCTGGCCGCCGTCGTCTACCGGCTCGCCCCGGAGACCCCGGCTCCCGGTGCCGCCGAGGACGGCTACCTCGCCTACACCCACCTCGTCGAGCACGCCGCCGAGCACCGGATCGACCCGCACCGGATCGGGCTCGCCGGTGCCAGCGGCGGCGGAGCGCCCGCCGCGGCCACCGCGCTCATGGTGCGCGATCGGCACGCCGTACGGCCGTGCTCGCTGTCCCTGCTCTACCCGATGCTCGACGACCGCCTGGAGTCGCCGTCGAGCTTCGAGGCCGTCTCCGAGGTCGTCTTCACCCGTACGGACATGCGGCTCGCCTGGGCCGCGGTCCTGGGCGACCGGCTGGGCACGGACGACGTGCACCCCTACTCCGCGCCCGGCCGGGCCACCGATCTCGCCGGCCTGCCGGACACCTTCGTCGCCGTCGCCCAGTTCGACGTGCTGCGCGACGAGGGCATCGACTTCGCCCGCCGGCTGACCGCCGCCGGTGTGCCGGTCGACCTGCACCTCTACGCCCGCGCGTTCCACGCATGGGATCGCTTCGCGGCCACGTCGGCCCTGGCCCGCTCGTTCGAGCAGACGTGGCACGCCTTCCTCCGCCGCAGCCTGCACGGCTGAGCCGCCTCCGAGCCCGGCGGCCGCAGGCGTACCCGGGAGTTCACGCCTCCCGGATGCTGACGGCGGCGTCAGGGTGCCGGTCGGCCGTGAACCGCCTGTGACCGGAGGTAGGCGCGCCATCCCCCGTGCCCGGTGATGTCGGCCGCGCCCCGCAGCCCTTCGGGGGCGCAGAGGAAGCCCGGCACGTTCGCGCCGTCGGCCAGCTCGACCTGGCCGAACGTCATCGGGCGGGGAAGGGCCGCGAGCATGTCGCCCAGCCCTTCGGCGGGCAGCTCCCACACCTCGCACTCGATGGCCGCGCCGCCTTCGGCGACCCGTACGAGCCCGGGTTTGGGCGGGTCGGTGGCCAGGGCGTGCAGCCGATAACGCGCGGCGGTCGTGGAGGCGGCCACCAGGCGGGCGCCGCGCGTGGTGAGCTCGTGGTTGAGCGGCTGTCCCGACAGGTGCGCGCCGACCACCGCGAGCCGTACGACCGGCTGGAGCAGCCGGGCGATGGCGGCCAGGTCGTCGTCGGCGTGGGCCCGGCCGACGAGCATGACGCCGTACGGCAGGCCGTCCACCTGCCCGGCCGGTATGGCAAGCGCGCACATGTCGAAGAGGTTGACGAAGTTGGTGAAGCGGCCGAGGTCGCTGTTGACGCCGACGGGGTCGGCCGCGACCTGTGCCGGCGTGGGATGGCGCGGGGTGACCGGCAGGAGCAGCGCGTCGCGGTCGCCCAGCAGGGAGAAGGCCCGCTCCCGCAGCTCCGCGAGCCGTTCCCGGTCGGCGAACAGGCGGTGGGCGGGCAGGTCGCGGGCGGCGGTGATGATGGAGGCGACGACCGGATCCAGGTCGGGGCCGCCCTTCTCGACGAACGCGCCGACGGCGGTGTAGCGCTCGGCGACGAACGCCCCCTGGTAGAGCAGCGCGGCGGCCTCCAGGAAGGGGCCGGGGTCGATCGGGCCGGTCTCCACGCCCGCCCAGGCCAGCCGTCCCGCCGTCGCCTCGAACGCCTCGGCCCAGCCCGGGGCCAGCGGGCCGAGATCGGCGGTGGCGGGCACGGCCACCCGCCACGGCCCTGTACGGCGGGCCGGACGGGACGCGGGCCGTGCGGAGGAGCCGGTCATCATGGCCAGTGCCCGCTGGGCCTCGGGGAGCGTGCGGGCGAAGACGCTGACGCAGTCGAGGCTCCGGCAGGCAGGCACCACGCCGTCCGCAGAGATCAGGCCACGGGTCGGCTTGATCCCCACGATGCCGTTGAAGGCGGCCGGAACCCGGCCCGAGCCCGCGGTGTCGGTGCCGAGCGCGAGGTCGGCCAGGCCGAGTGCGACGGCGACCGCCGAGCCCGAGCTGGATCCCCCGGAGATCCGGGCCGGGTCCGTGGCGGCGCGCACCGCGCCGTACGGGCTGCGGGTGCCCACGAGCCCGGTGGCGAACTGGTCCAGGTTGGTGGTGCCGAGCACGATCGCGCCGGCCTCGCGCAGGGCGGCCACGGCGGGGGCGTCGGCGTCCGGGAGGTAGGCGTAGGAGGGGCAGCCCGCGGTGGTCGGCAGTCCGGCCACGTCGATGTTGCCCTTCACCGCCAGCAGGCGGCCCGCGAGGGGAAGGGGTTCGCCGCCCGCCACCCGGGCGTCCACGGCGGCGGCCTCGTCCTCAACGTCGGCCTGCGGCCGCAGGTCGATCCAGATCTCCGGACGGCCGGTCTCGGCGATCCGCGCGTAGGCCCTGCGGACCCGGTCCAGTGCCGTCTCAGCCACGATCACTCCTCAGCACCACCATCGGGACGCCCGCCTCGACCTGCTCGCCGGGCCTGACCAGGACGCGTTCGACCACGCCGTCCTCCGGGGCCAGGACGGCGGACTCCATCTTCATCGCCTCCAGCACGATCAGCGGTTCCCCCTCGGCGACCCGCCTGCCGGGTGTGACGCCGATCTGCCAGACGCTCGCGGCGAACTCCGCCTCCACCACCCGGCAGCCCGGCGGGACGTCCAGCTCGGTCTCGGCCGGGCCCGGTGGCTGCTCCGCGCGGTCGAACTCGCCCGCCGCCTGCCAGGCCGCGCGCTCGGCCGCGAAGGCGGCGGCCTGCCGTTCGCGGAAGGCCGCGATGGAGCCGGCGTGCTCGTCGAGGAAGCGGCGATAGTCGGCGAGCCGGAACACTCCTTCTTCGATCTTGGGTTCGAGGCGCCCGGCCGCCAGGTCGGCGCGCAGTTCGAGCAGCTCTTCGGCCGTCACCGGATACCAGCGGATCCGGTCGAAGAAGCGCAGCAGCCAGGGCGAGCCGGGCTCGAACGCGCCGCGCTGCTGCCAGCTCGACCACACCTGCGTGGTGCGGTCGACGAACTGGTAGCCGCCCGGTCCCTCCATGCCGTAGATGCACAGGTACGCGCCGCCGATGCCGACGGAGTTCTCGGCGGTCCAGGTGCGGGCGGGGTTGTACTTGGTCGTGACCAGGCGGTGCCGGGGATCGAGCGGGGTGGCCACGGGCGCGCCGAGATAGACGTCGCCGAGCCCGAGGACGAGATATTCGGCGTCGAAGACGATGCGATGGACCTCGGCCTCGTCCTCCAGGCCGTTCACCCGCCGGATGAACTCGATGTTCGACGGGCACCAGGGCGCGTCGTCGCGCACGCCCGCCATGTAGCGGGCGATGGCCTCCCGGGTGGCGGGATCGTCCCACGACAGGGGCAGGTGGACGACGCGGCTGGGCACCTCCAGCTCCCCGGTGGGCGGCAGACCGGCCTCGATGTGGAGCAGTTCGACCAGCAGGTCGCGCTGCGAGAGCACGGCCGGGTCGAGATGGACCTGAAGCGACCGGATGCCGGGGGTGAGGTCGACGACACCAGGCAGGTCGCGGGCGGCGACCGCCTCCGACAGCGCGTGCACCCGCATGCGCAGGCCCAGGTCGAGCTCCATCGGGCCATACTCGACGAGGATGTTGTCGTCGCCGCTGCGCCGGTAGGTGACGGCGGGCCGCTCGCCGGTCTCGGGGAGACGGTGCAGCACGCCGCCGTCGCCGGGGACGCCGATCGCGGGCGGCACGGGGACGAAGGTGACGGTGTCTCCCGGCCGGAGCTGGCCGAGTTTCCAGCGTTCCGAGGTGACGACGGTCGCCGGGCACACGAACCCGCCGAGCGAGGGGCCGTCGGGGCCGAGCACGACCGGCATGTCGCCGGTGTAGTCCACCGCGCCCACCGAATAGGGGGTGTCGTGGATGTTGGACGGATGCAGTCCCGCCTCTCCCCCGTCGAGGCGGGCCCAGCGCGGTTTGGGGCCGACCAGGCGGACGCCGGTGCGCGCGGAGTTGTGGTGGACCTTCCACTGGGCGGCGTAGAAGTCGCGGATGTCCTCGTCGGTGAAGAACTCGGGGTTGGCGTGCGGGCCCTCGACCACGCCGATCCGCCAGGCGTGCCCGAACTCGGGCCGCTCCGCCAGGGTTACACCACCGTCCGCGCCGCCGTCGTAGAGGCGGCCCCCGTGAAGGACGTCACCCGCGCGCAGGGCCCGGCCGCCGTGGCCGCCGAACCCGCCGAGCGTGAACGTCGCGGCGCTGCCCAGATAGGCGGGCACGTCGAACCCGCCCGCGACGAGCAGGTAGACCCGCAGCCCCGGCCCTTCGGCGGCGCCGATGTCCAGCACGCCGCCGGCGGGCACGGTGACCGGCTCCCACTGCGGCACCGGCGTGCCGTCCACGGTGACGGGCGTGGGCGCGCCGGTGACGCAGACGGTGGCGGCGTGGCTGAAGCGCAGCGCCGGGCCCCGCAGCGTGCACTCCAGGCCGGGCGCGCCGGGGTCGTTGCCGAGGACGGCGTTGCCATATCTGAAGGAGCGGTCGTCCATCGGTCCGGACGGCGGCACGCCCACCTGCCAGTAGCCGGCGCGTCCCGGCCAGTCCTGAACGGTCGTGAGCGTGCCGGGGCGCACCACCTCGACGCGCCGGGAGCCGTCGGCGAGCCCGGCCAGGGTGGCGGTGCCGTGCGTTGCCGCCCGTACGGAGGGGTCGCCGGCGGCGGCGCGCAGCAGCCCGACGTTGGTCTCGACGCCGTCGATCCTGGTCTCGGCCAGCGCCGCGGCCAGCCGGTCGAGTGCCTGTTCCCGGTCGGCGCCGTGCGCGATCACCTTGGCGAGCAGCGGGTCGTAGGCGCTGCTCACCTGGGTGCCCGTCTCGACCCAGCCGTCGACCCGTACGCCCGGGGGGAACGAGACGTGGGTGAGCAGGCCCGCGCTGGGCCGGTGGTCGCGGCTAGGGTCCTCGGCGTAGACCCGGGCCTCGACGGCGTGGCCGACGGCCACGGGCGGGGTGCGCAGGGCGGCGTGCACGTGCCCCGCGTCGCCCTGGGCCAGGCGCAGCATCCACTCGACCAGGTCGACGCCGTAGATCGCCTCGGTGACCGGGTGCTCCACCTGGAGACGGGTGTTGACCTCCAGGAAGTACGGCTCGGCGCGCACGGGGTCGTAGATGAACTCGACGGTGCCGGCCGACCGGTAGCGCACGGAGGCGCACAGACCGGCGGCGCTGTCCGCGAGCCTGGCCCGCACGGCCGGCGGCAGGCCGGGCGCGGGTGCCTCCTCCAGCACCTTCTGGTGGCGCCGCTGCAGCGAGCAGTCGCGGTCGCCGAGCGCGACGACGTTGCCCATGCCGTCGCCGAAGACCTGCACCTCGACATGCCGGCCCCCCTCGACCAGGCGCTCCAGGAACAGCCCGGCCGAGGCGAAGCTCGCGGCGGCCGTACGCTCGACGCTCTGCCACGCCTGGGCCAGCTCGCCGGCGTCGCGGCAGGCGCGCATGCCGATGCCGCCGCCTCCGCCGGTGGCCTTGAGCATGACCGGATAGCCGATGTCGCTCGCGGCGTCCAGGGCCGCGTCGAGGTCGGGGAGCAGGCCGGTGCCGGGGAGCAGGGGCACCCCGGCCGCCTCGGCGGCGGCGCGGGCGGTGTGCTTGGCCCCGAACAGGTCGAGCTGCTCGGGAGTGGGACCGACGAAGGCCAGCCCTGCGGCCTCGACCCGGCGCGCGAAGGCGGCGTCCTCCGACAGGAAGCCGTAACCGGGGTGGACGGCGTCCGCGCCGCTGTCCAGGGCGGCCCGCAGCACCCGGTCGGCATCGAGGTAGCTCTCCCTGGCCGGAGCGGGGCCGAGCCGTACGGCGTGGTCGGCCAGGCGGACGTGGGCGGCGCCCCGGTCGGCGTCGGAGTAGACGGCGACCGTGCGCAGCCCGAGGCGGCGGGCGGTGGCGATGACGCGGACGGCGATCTCGCCCCGGTTGGCGACGAGGAGGGTGTTCATCGCACCGTCATCCGTACGGGCGTGGGATCGAAGCCGTTGCACGGGTTGTTGATCTGCGGGCAGTTGGAGACCAGGACCAGCACGTCGGTCTCGGCGCGCAGGGTGACCGCGAGGCCGGGAGCGGAGATGCCGTCCACGATGCCGAGCGTGCCGTCGGCCTCGACCGGGACGTTCATGAACCAGTTGATGTTGCTGACCAGGTCGCGCTTGCCGAGCCCGTGGCGGCTGCCCTCGATGAGGAAGTTCTCGACGCAGGCGTGCTGGGAGTAGGTGTGGTGCCCGTAGCGCAGGGTGTTGGACTCCTTGGAGCAGGCGCCGCCGACGGTGTCGTGGCGGCCGCAGGTGTCCGCGACGACGGTCATCAGCGGGGTGTGCTCGTTCGACAGCAGCACGCTGCCGGTGGTGAGGAAGATGTTGCCCTGGGCGTGGATGGTGTCGGGGGCGCTGTAGCGCACGGCCGTGTCGTGCGCGTCGTACAGCAGGAAGTCGACCGCCTGGTTGCCGCCGAGGTCGGTGATGGTCAGCTCCTGCCCGGCGCGGATGACGGCCGACCAGGGGGCGCGGGCGGCGACGGTGACGTCGAGCACGGACGTGTCGGTGAGGGTCATCGGGTCACCTCGGCGGTGTTGAGGAAGGCGCGGCGGCCTTCGGGGCTCGCCTGCCACAGGGGGTCGTCGGGTGCGGTGGGCCGGGCGCGCCAGGCCAGGACCTCCAGCGGGGTGCAGGTGTAGGCGGGGCGCGGGTCGATGGGGTGCGCGGTGTTGGCGATGAGCACGACCAGCGGCATCTCGGCGCGCAGGGTGACCGACGCGCCGGGCCCGGCCGAGCCGGTGAAGATCAGGCCGCCGTCGGGGCCGACCCTGACCCCCTGGAAGAAGGAGATCGACGGGGGCAGGTCCCGGGGCTGCAGGCCGTGCTTGGCGGCGGCCAGCGTGAACAGCTCCCGCCCGGCGGGGGACGCGCCCTGCGGCGAGCCGTCGCCGTACCGCTCGATGTTGCGCCGCAGGGTGGAGGTCCCGCAGATGGTGTCATGGCGGCCGGAGGTGTCGGCGACCATCGAGGCCAGCACGCGGCCCTGGTCCGACAGCAGCAGGTGGCCTTCGCCGATGTAGGCGTTCCACAGCACCTTGACGGTGTCGGCGACGTTGAGCCGTTCCCAGGGGCGGCCCTCGACGTAGAGCAGCAGGTGTGCGCAGGCGTCGCCGGCGAGGTCGGTGAGGCGCAGCTCGGTGCCCCGGGCCAGCACCTTGTGGGTGTAGCCGCCCCCGGCGACGGTCTCGGCCCACACGAGGTCGGCGGGGTCGACGCCGTCCGGCGGGGCGGGCCAGTCGGAGGCCGGGAGCACCGGCATGGTGTCGCTCGTGGTGCCTTCCTGTGCTCGGGCGTGCTCGCGCGCGCCGTACGTCGTGCTGGTCGCCATGACGCGATCTCCTCGGGGGGTGGAAGTTCCGGGGGCGAATTTCTGTCGCGTGACAGAAATTAGGCGGCGCATGTTTCCTCTCACGCGCCGCGACGTTTCCCATCCGTTACCGGAAGCGCACAGCGGCGGCGCCCGTCCGGAGGTGTGCGACGATCGTCCGGTGAGTGCCAGTTCCACCGTCAGAAGAGTCGGCAGGCCGCGAGCCGTCGAACGGCCCCGAAGTGAGCTGAGCCCCCGGGAGGAGATCCTGACGGCGGCGGCGGAGTTGTTCACGACGCACGGCTACGCCGCGACCTCGACGCGGGCGATGGCCGAGCGGGCCGGGATCAGGCAGGCGTCGATCTACCACTATTTCGGCGGCAAGGAGGACATCCTCGCCGAACTGCTGGAGAGCACGGTGCGGCCCTCGCTGGAGACCGCCCGCGCTCTCACCGGCGGCACGCCGGAGCAGCGGCTGTGGGAGCTGTGCTACTGCGACGCCAGGCTGCTGTGCTCGGGCCCCCACAACCTGGGCGCGCTCTATCTGCTGCCCGAGGTGCACACCGAACGGTTCGCCGCCTTCCGCCGCATGCGCGACGAGCTCAAGGACACGTACGGCCGGCTGCTGGCGGAAACCTCCGCCGGAGCGGCGCTGACGCCCGCCGAGCGGGCGCTGCGCACCGATCTGCTGTTCGCGCTGATCGAGGGCGTCATCCTGATCCGCAGGGACGCTCCGGGCGAGATGGCCGCCGACGTCCTGGAGACGCTGGCGGCCGCCACCGCCGACGCGGCGCTACGCCTGGCCGGCGTTCCCGACGGGGATCTGCCCGGCCTGCGCGACACGGGCCGCGGGCCGGCGTAGCCGCCGGTAGAGCGCGCCCAGGGCCACGACCGCCGCCAGGAAGAGCACGGTGAACCACTGGAAGAACCAGTGGCCGGTGATCGGCGCGTACACCTCGGCCCTCGGCCACGCCAGGTTGACCGCCATCGCCAGGCCGTAGCAGAGGGCCAGCGCGTTGACCGGCAGGCCCCAGCGGCCCATGCTGAACAGTCGGCTGCCGTCCTCGGCGAACCCGGCCGGCGCCCCGCCCCGCCAGCCGCCGCGCAGGCGCTGGAGCAGCAGCGGGCCCGTCACCATCGCGTACGCCAGGTAGAGCAGCACGATGCAGGTGGTGCCGATGGCCAGGAACGCCTCCGGAGAGGCGAAGTTGAGCAGCAGGATGGCCGCCGCGCCCATCCCGGTGACCAGCGCGGGCCCGGTCGGCATCCCGCTGCGGGGCGAGACCCTGGACAGCGCCTTCGACCAGGGCATCGCCCCGTCACGCGACATGGAGAACAGCATCCTGGTGGCGGCGGTCTGGATCGCCAGGGTCGCCACGGTGATCGCGAGCACGACGTCGGCCAGCAGCAGCTTGCCCACCCAGTCGCCCAGCCTGCTGGTGAGCACGTACGACAGGCCCTCGGAGGCCAGCCTCCCGTCGGTCAGGCTGGGCGCGGCGAGCAGACCGGCGAACAGGATGAGCCCCCCCGAGCACCCCGGCCGCCGTGAGCGCGGTCAGGATCGTACGCGGCGCGACCCGCCGGGGGTTGCGGGTCTCCTCGCTCAGCTCCCCCGCGCTGTCGAACCCGATGAGGACGTAGGCGGCGGTGAACGAGCCGACCAGCAGCGCGCCGATGGCTCCGCCTTGCCCGCCGGTGCTGAGCGTGATGCCGGGGCCGTGCTCGGCGTGGGTGAGCAGCAGCACCACGATGAGCACCGCCCCGATGATCTCGGCGGTGACGCCGATCCCGTTGACCCGGGCGAGAACGCGGTTGTCGACGACGTTGATGGTCGTGGTGAGCGCGAGCAGCACCAGGCCGAGGATCGCGGCGTTGGCCGCACCGGTGGCCGTCGTGGGCGTGGGGTCGCCGCCGACGAGCTGGAAGCCCGGCCAGATCGCGGGCAGCACGACCTGGAGGGCGAGCGCCGCCGCCGCGATCACCACGATCTGCCCGAGGATCATGATCCACCCGGCGAACCAGCCGAACGCCGCCGTGCTGAGCCGCGTCGACCACTGGTAGATGGAGCCGGAGATCGGATAGCGGGCCGCCAGCTCGGCGAAGTTGAGGGCGACCAGGATCTGCCCGGCCAGCACCACGGGCCAGGTCCAGAAGAAGGCGGGGCCTCCGAAGGCGTACCCGAACGCGAAGAACTGGAAGACCGTGGTCAGCACGGAGATGAAGGAGAATCCGGCGGCGAAGGAGGCGTACCTGCCCATGCTGCGGTGCAGCTCCTGGCGGTAGCCGAACGTCTGCAGGGCGCTCTCGTCGGTGGGGGGCGAGGAAGGGACGGTGACGGCCATCGGGGCTCCGGGCGCTGGGGGGATTTCTGTCGATTGACAGATATGTACGGGGCCGTCGTTTCCCCGGCGTCACGCGCGCGTTCATCCGCCGTAACGCATCCCTCACCGCCCGACCGTCGCTCGCCCGCTGCGGGCATCCCCTGATCGGTCCGCACAGCGGGGCCTGCTCGGGCAGGTCGTTGCCGAGGCGCAGCTCGGCGCGCACCCGGCCCGGCCGGGCCGGGACGGTGAACTCGATCGCCCCGCCGCGCGTGAGGTGCTGGTCGAGCGGCGTCCGGCCATCGGCGACGACGCGCAGCGAGCCGTCGGTGAGCGCGTCGAGCGAGCGCACGCGCGGCGCCTCACCCGGACGTCGCCGCCGATGACGGACACGAAGTGTCCGCCCCGCTTGGCCTCGATACACGTTCCACCCTTCATGCGGGCGATGACCGCCGGGTGGCCTGGACCTGAACGTCGGGCGAGGCCTTGTCTCATGGACTCGCGCCGGTGGCGGCTGACTCGTCATGGCCAGGAAGTGCTGGAGCACGCGGAGCCGGACAGCATGCGCCACAGGCTCTGCCGACGCCACATGTGAGGCCGGCCTTCATCGTGCGCCTTCATCGTGCGCCTTCATCGTGCTCAGTGCGCCGCGCGCACCATAGTGCTCAGTGCGCCGCGCGCACCGCCGAGACCAGTCCGCCGGCGCCCTCGTCAAGCTGCGGCGGGGTGAGCATCGGGCGCCCGTAGACCTCGGCGCGCTCACGCAGGGTGAAGGTCTCCGCCTCCCAGCCGAGGCCGTGCAGCCAGCCGACCGGGTCTTCCGGCATCTCCCAGACCCACATCGATGCCGCCGATCCCGGAGTGGCGTCCTCGCGGAAGCGTTCGAGCACACCGCGCGAGCCCAGTGTCAGACCCAGCCTGCTGCCTGCGGCGGACAGCGCGCCGACCCGTTCGAGCAGCGACTGCACCGCGTCCTCGGGCAGATAGATCAGCAGTCCCTCGGCGATCCACACCGTCGGCTGCGCCGGATCGTGCCCGGCCGCGGCCAAGGCGCCGGGCCAGTCCTCATGCAGGTCGACCGGGACGGTGATCCGCTCGCAGCGCGGAACGGCCCGCTCCTGACGCAGCACCGACGCCTTGAAGTCCAGCGGTTCGGCTGTGTCGACCTCGAACAGCCGGGTCCCCTCAGGCCAGTCCATCCGGAAGGCCCTGCTGTCCATCCCGGCTCCGAGCAGCACGACCTGCCGGACGCCGGACGCGACCGCCCGCTCGAGCAGGTCGTCGAGGAACTTCGTCCGGATGACGATCGAGAAGGCCACACCGAGCCGGCGGCACTGCGCCGCCTCGTCCGCGCGCGGGGGCGGCGGCGCCCCAGGGTCTCTCCCACCGGCCATGGCGAAGGCCTGCGCCAGCGGGTCGCGGAACAGCGGCTGCTCGCGTGCCGTCTCCATCGCCCTCACCCGGGCCACGCCCACGGCCGTGGCCCACACCCCGGACGGCTCGACCCGTCCCCCCGCATCAGTCACGCGTTCAGCCTAGCCAGCGCAAAGACCCGAGCGTAGATCGGCGATCGACGCGGCCCTCCGCCTGGACATCTTCCAAGGAAACGATGTCGTCGAGCACTCAGGCAGCTCTTCTGGTTCACCGGACAGCCGGCGTCGGTGATCGTGATGTCGACGCTGAACCCGCTGCCCACGATGTGTCCGTGCACCTGGCGCCACCGTCCCCCTCTCCAGCCGGCGGCGGGCCACCTCCGGAGGAAGCCTGGTCAAACCTTCTCCGGGTGTGATCCGCGCCATATTTTCGGTCTGACCGGAATCCTTCTCTCGGCTCGAGGTGTTGCCATTCCGGACAATCGCCCCAACGAAGGACAAAGGAGTGCCCTTGCCTGCGGCGACGCTGCGCTCTTTTCGCCATCACAACTACCGCCTCTGGGCAGGAGCAGACCTGGTCTCGGTCACTGGCACCTGGATGCAGGTGCTGGGTGTCAACTGGCTGATCCTCTCGGCCACCGGATCGGCGACCAGCGTGGGCCTCAGCCTGGTCCTCCAGGCCGCACCCACGCTCCTGCTGGGGCTGTGGGGCGGCTCCCTGGCCGACCGGCTCCCCGCCCGCCCGGTCGTGCTCGCCACGCAGGTGGCTCAGGCGGCGCTCGCCGCTCTCCTCGCGCTCACCGCCGCGGGCGCCCCCGGCTCCGTGGCACCGGTGTACGCCATCGTGTTCGCGAGCGGCGTCGTGAACGCCATCGGCGGCCCGGCCCTCGGCAGATTCGGGGCCGAGGTGGTCCCCGCGCGGGACCTGCCGAACGCCTTCGCGCTGGGATCGATCATCAATTCGGCCGGCCGCATCCTCGGCATGAGCCTGGCCGGGGCCCTTCTCCCACTCACCGGCACGGCCGGCCTGTTCCTCGTCAACGCCCTGAGCTTCGCCGCCGTCATCGTGGCCGTCCTCGCCATGCGCGCCTCCGAGATGCACCGGCTCCTGCACTCCGAGACGGACCGGGGCGGGGTGCGCGCCGGCCTGTCCTACGTGCTTCGCACGCCCTGGCTCGTGGTGCTGCTGGCGCTCGCGCTGATTCTGGGCAGCCTGGGCCGCAACTACCAGGTCACCATGGCGGCGATGAGCTCCGGACCGCTGGCCGCCGGCGCCGGAGGATACGGGCTGCTGTCGACGATCTTCGCGATCGGCACGGTGATCGGCGGGGTGATCGCCGCCGGACGTCCCCGCCTCACGGTGGCCCTGCTGCTCGTCACCGCGCTGCTGACCGGCGTGGGCCAGAGCGTCAGCGGCTTCATGCCCGGCCTGGCCGCCTTCGGCGCGCTCATGCTGCCGATCGCCGCCGGCGCTGTGATCATCGACACCACCCTCGCGACCCGCGCCCAGCTGGACAGCCCCGACCACATGCGCGGCCGGGTCATCGCCGTCCAAGGCGTGGTCAGCGCGGGCGCGGGGGCCATCGGCGGGCCGCTTCTCGGCCTGCTCTGCGACATCGTGGGCCCCCGCGTGACTTTGCAGGTCACCGGTGTCGTGGTGGTCCTGGCCACCGTGGCCGCCGGGCTCGCCCTGGCCCGGCTGCGCGGGCGCGCGCCGGCCCGGCCCGCACTCGCGCATGCGGCTCCCCTTCAGTTGCCGCCCGAGCCTGAGCCGCCCGGCCGGGAGCCCGCCCAGCAGCGTGTCCCCGCCGGTGTGGCGTCCGGTCCGGCCGAGCAGGCGCCCGCGCTGGCATGATCCGTCCGCCCTGGGCGTCTCCCCGACCGAGCGCCGCCCCTGCGCCCTGCACCCGCACGGGGTCGGTACGTCGCGCGCTGCGTCCAGGTTGAAGCTGCGCCAGTTCGCAGACGCGATCTACCCGATTCGCCAACAGCACGGAAGAACGTCTGCCGCATCGAACAGTTCCCGTCGCGGCATATTCGCCGACCGTGGGATCGGCCGGAACCGTCCTCACGACGTCCGCAGCGGTTAGCGTGCAGTCGGCTGCGACCCTACTCGCCGAACCGCTGCCGGGCGTCTGGCCCGAGATCGCCCGGAGGCTGGTGCGCCAGGCCCACCGCGAGCACCCGTACTCCGCCTGAGGCTCCGCACCCTGGTCACCGCCGGCGATTCGGCCCATTCTTGGGTGGGAGGTGCCGGCATGCTCTACCGGATCCTGGCGGACACGATCACGAGCTGGGTGGACGCGGACATCCCCCGCGACGACGGCGAGCGGCCCTCGGGCACGCGGCTGCGCGGGGCGTGGGCGTCGGGCGGTCCGTGCTCCTCGCTGAACGGGCTGCCCCTGCCGCCGCTGAACAACCGCCGGGTCCGGTTCTGGTAGACCGAGGAGGGCTGGCGCGTGTACGGCCGGAACCATTGGGCCGAGCTGCGCGAGGCGGGTCACACCGTACGGGTGATCCGCATCAAGAACGCCCCGGGCTCACGGGTGGCCTACCGCGACCGCTACCAGGTCGCCCTTCTCCCTCCGTCGTCAGGAAAGCACTGACGACCGCCGCCGGATCCCGGCGATGAGCAGCCCGCCACGCGCCGGCGGGCCGCGGTTGGAACCCGTGCGAACTATCCGGCTGATATATCCCGGTAGTGACCTACCGATTCACGGCCCGTGTCGCCGGCGGCGACGAAGACTTCGACGAAAATTACCGGCAGGCCGGGATAGCGGAAAACGAGGACGGCAGCGGCTTCATGCTGATCTTCATGAGTGGCATCGAAGAAGCCGGCGACCAAGACGCGGATCTCGGCCTGGACACTCACTTGCCTGGTCACCGCAGACCAGCGAACCGCCTACGGTTGCGTTCGAGAAGTCACTATCCGCGATGACGCATTACGCATTGTGCTCACCCCTGCGGCTCTAGAGGACCTCGGCTTGGACGACCCGGTCATCGGCCCTCCCCGCCGCTGATCTTTACGGTGAGGACTGCCCGAGCTCGAGTCAATGCTTTGAGCAGCACAAATGTCCCTTGATAAGCGGTTTCCGAAACCATCCCCGCTACCTGCCAGTAGGAACTTGGGACCACTGGTCGCGAGCTTTCCTGCAAACACTGGCCGACGGCGACTTGGAGGTGTATAGAGACATATGTACTACATCTGTAACGCTCCATAATCTGCCTGCTCAAGCGAGGTCACTACTGCACCCGATGGGAAACGAGCAGGGGATGCGATGCGGCGACTGCCAATCACGCACCCCTGGCGGTAACACTTGCGCCGATTGTCCCTGGGCAGTCCCAACAGCGGACAAGGCTCCATCAGTCACCTTCTCAGATCGCCTTACCGAGGAAGATCTTCTAGCCCACACCCCCGTTGTGGACGTCGCAGAAGCCGATTATCAGGTAACCCGATACTTATGCTGCGCGGCCGAGTCAGACCCTATGTTCGCGCAGAACCTCGTTGCCCACATCATTCGGCAACCTCGCCGTGGCATCGCGATGTCCCCGGGTCTTGATGTCGTGGGCGTGCTCCGGCATGCATGCGCGGCGCGTAGGCGGCGGGCAATCCGGGACTGCGTCCTCACCGCCGTAAACCTGCCACTGACCCTAGTGGTATTGGGTTCAATTATCAGTGCTGCATTGACCGTCTCACTCGAACCTCTTGCTTTACTGCCATGGGCAATCGGCTTATCGACAATCGTCTCCTCGCTTGTGCTGTATCTCTCAAAGCTGCACTATTACCGCGTGATGACGGGGGCACTTCGACGCGACAGGTTCTCGGCAACTACCGCGCCCGAGCCACGCAGTCCTCTCTTGCGCAGCCGCCTGCGTCAGATCGCTGATCTAACACGCGGAAACACCACCATATACCAAGGATTCAAGCCATTCCGAGGATACGGCAAGGTGATCGGCGGCTGGTCGTTTGCAATCGACCTCACGAAACCACGGATAGAGGGGACGATTCCAGAGCTATTTGATGTCCATGACATCCGCACCTATGTCAAGAGTCAGGTAGAGGCACTGAAGTGGTTGGGCTTGACAGTAGAGGATCGCGTATTCGTCAGCGGACGGGACGTTCCTAATGACAGCATGTTCATTCAAAGCGACGGGCGTCCACGGCCAGGTGTCGACCAGGTGCATTTCAATCAACTCCTAGCGGCACCAGACAAACGAGCGCGCCCGTATATGGTTATTCGCCTACTCGGCTGGGACGGCGAACTCGCCTTAACCATATTCCTACGCTTCGTTATGGTTAAGAAAAATCTGTTCATCGAAGCCAGTCATTCAATTCTGACTCCACTCCAAGATTCGTTTCGCAAATACGATAAAATCGAGCCGGTCTCAAGCGTGAGTGACCATATGCGCTTGTTCTTTAGTTGTCTCCGACCGTTCTCTGGAATTGTCAGCGGGTTCACTCACCTCTCCGAATACCGTGACGACCGTCGAGCACTCGCGCCGAACAAAAGAGGTGTCGACCGCCAGGACTTCGACCATGGTGCCTTCTTCAGCATCAGGGAGTGGGCAAGCGATTCCCGCTATCAGCGCTACTTTCAGAAGCTCGACAGCGAGATGTACACGAAGGTCGTCGAGCAGCGGATCTTTGACTCCCTGGTTCAATTCCTTGATAGTCGGAACATTGATACGGGTGAATTGATTCAGCGACAGACCACAATCATGAACAACGGGGTGATGGTGACGGGAAATAGTTCGATTACGGCGGACAGCGTTGCCGCTGGCAACAACGCGCAAGCGATCAGCCATGGCGATCACATGGGTAGATCCGGCAGAGCCGATGGATCAACAAGAAGGTAAGGAAATGAATAAGAATGAAGGAATCTGGATCAGTGGTCACGGGCAAATCAATGCGGCAAATGTCGCATCCGGACCGAAGGCTCGAGCCGTGACTTACGCTCATCATCCCGACACCGAGCAATCCACCCGCGGTCCCGGACATTCTCGCGAAGGCCTTGATCGTACCGTGTTCGTCATCCACGGACGCGACTCGCAGGCACGGTTGAGGATGTTTGACCTGCTCCGCAGGATGGGCCTACATCCTCTGGAATGGGAGTCGATAGTGCAAGAAGTCGGGATGGCCAGCCCTTATTTGGGCGACACTGTCCGTGCCGCTTTCACCATCGCCCAAGCCGCCTTGGTATTGATGACCCCGGACGACATCGTCCGCCTGCACCCTTCACTTCAGGGGAGCGGGCCCGATCCCGAGCACGGCACGCAGTGTCAAGCCAGGCCAAACGTTCTGTTTGAGGCCGGCATGGCTTTCGGCTTGTACCCAGAGCGAACGGTTCTTATAAAGATGGGACACTTACGAGATTTCTCAGATATAGGCGGTCGCAACTACATTCAGTTTGATGGCTCAGTGCCGAGCATATTGAAGTTGCGCCAGCGGCTGCAGACGGCAGGATGCGCGGTGAGAGCTACCGGCGAGGATTTTGCGGACACAGAACATCTCCAGAATCTCGACGCATATACGCGCCACGCCGCCAGGTGATAAATTAGATCATTGTGCGTAGGCAGAAAGAACAAGATGGTGTGGAACACACGCAGAGCCCGCACGCTTTTATTCGCGCAGTTCCTCATCGCTTTTGGCCTCATCTCTGGGGCGATTCAGTTCGCGGGTCAAGTCTTTGGCGTTCGATTCGCTGAACCAGGACTAGTGACGGGGCTATCTCTGGCGGCATGCCTCGCCTGGGCCATCTTCAAGGCGTTCCCACGCCGCCATGCAGGACGCGCATTCGATTACCCCGATATTTCCATAGAAATCCGGGTCGGCGATATTCTTGAGTCGGACACTGATATCGTTGTGGGATTTTGTGACACATTCGACACGGACACCACAGACGACATCGTAATCAATGGAGCAAGCCTTCAAGGACAATTGCTACAGCGAACCTACGAGAACGATCGTCGCAGGCTCGATGATGATCTAGCGCGAGCCCTCTCGGAATACTCACCTATTAAGGTGGAGACCAAAACGACAAAGCCGCAGGGGAAATTGATGCGGTACGCCATAGGGACAGTCGCCGTCATTGGTTCACCCAAGCGGAGGATCTATTGCGTGGCATATAGCAGGATGGGTAATGATCTGACGGCTCGATGCTCTATTGACGACTTCTGGATGAGTTTAGGAAAACTGTGGACAGCAATCGGGGCTAGGGGCCAACTCAATGCCGTGGCAGTACCCATCATGGGTGCGGAGCTGGCAAGAGTGTACGCTCTTGATCGCGAGAATCTTCTGAAAGTGATTATTTTGTCTTTTGTTGCCTCATCTCGAGTACGTCCGGTATGCCGCGAGCTCACCGTGATCATCCGACCGGATGATATCGAGACGGTGGACATGTTGGAGATGCAGGCTTTCCTTGCGGCACTGTAAAAGACTAGGAGTCGACTGACAGAGCGCAACAGATCCAAGAGATACGTAGCGCGGCCGCGGGCGGACGCGCCGTGTTACCGCCGCCCGGCACAGGCGGCGGCTTGAGCCCGTATGGCAACTTACGACCACGCCCGGCTGCCGCCGCGCTTCCGTCCCAGGTCGCTCGTCGCCTGCCGATGACCTGACTTGGCTCACGTTTCAAGATTGTCGCTGAGCGCGAGGCGTTGACCTCGTGGTTCCCCGTCGGGAACGGCGAAAAGTGCGCACTAAATCGATCATGTCTCTACCCTGGTGGCCGTGTCTCCGTACGTGCGGACGGTGAAGACGGCCTCAGGCGCCCGGGCGGTGCAGATCGTCTACTCCTCCCGCCGCGGATCGCGGGAGATCGAGCACATCGGGTCGGCGCACGACGACGCCGAGTTGGAGACGCTCAGGGCGGTGGCGCGTCAGCGGCTGGCCGCCGGCCAGCAGGAACTGGACCTGGGGCTGGACGATGGGCCGATGGCGGGCGGGCCGCTGGAGATCGTCAGCTCGCGGATGGAACACCTGTGGGACGCGCTGTCCCGCGCCTACGACACGCTGGGGTTTGCTGCCGCGGCCGGGGGCGATGAGGTGTTCCGGCAGCTGGTGCTCGCGCGGGTGATCGAACCGACGAGCAAGCACGACAGCCTGCGCGTGCTCGGCGAGGCCGGGATCGATGCGGTGTCGTATGCCACGGTGAAGCGCCGCCTGCCGGACTACGCCGCACCGCAGTGGCGCCAGGCCCTGGCCGGTGCATGCGCGGCCCACACCCGCCTCGGGCCGGCCAGCCTGGTCCTCTACGACGTGTCAACCTTGTACTTCGAGACCGACGCCGGGGATGGGTTCCGCGAGCCGGGCTTTTCCAAGGAACGCCGCCTGGACCCGCAGATCACGATCGGGCTGCTCACCGACTCCTCCGGGTTCCCGCTCATGGTGACCGCCTTCGAGGGCAACAAGGCCGAGACCCACACCATGCTCCCGGTGATCGAAGGGTTCATGGCGGCCCACCACCTGCCGGACGTCACGATCGTGGCCGACGCCGGGATGATCTCCGAGGCGAACAAGCAGGCCATCGAAGCCGCTGGGCTGTCGTTCATCCTCGGCATGAAGATCCCCGAGGTGCCGTATGTGGTCAAGCAGTGGCGGCGCGAGCACCCCGGCACCCCGATCCCCGACGGGCACATCTTCATCCAGCCCTGGCCGTCGGGATCGAGCCGGCCCCGCCGCGACCAGATGATCTACTACCAGTACCGGGCAGAGCGGGCCCGGCGCACCCTGCGCGGCATCGACGAGCAGGTCGCCAAGGCCCAGCGCGCCGTCGACGGGCAGGCGCCGGTCAAGCGCAACCGGTTCATCAGGCTGTCCGGCGCTACCAAGAGCGTCAACACCGAGCTGGTGGACAAGGCCAAGGCCCTGGCCGGGCTCAAGGGCTACATCACCAATCTCGCCGCCTGCCCGGACGGGACGCCCATCACCGCCGAGTTCGTCATCAGCTCCTACCATCGGCTGTTCGAGATCGAAAAGTCCTTCCGGATGAGCAAGCACGACCTCAAAGCACGGCCGATCTACCACCACAAACGCGAGTCCATCGACGCGCACCTGACGATCGTGTTCGCCGCCCTGGCGGTCGGCCGGTGGATCGAGGCACGGACCGGATGGTCGATCAAGAAGTTCGTCCGCACCGCCCGCCGCTATCGCACCGTCCGAATCCAAGCCGGCAACCACGTCCTGACCGCCGCCGACCCTCTGCCCACCGACCTACGCAACGCCCTCAAGCGGATCCGCAGCCCCGAAGGTGCGCACTAAATTGAGCCAACTCAGGACGACAAAGCCGCAGGGGAAATTGATGCGGTACGCCATAGGGACAGTCGCCGTCATTGGTTCACCCAAGCGGAGGATCTATTGCGTGGCATATAGCAGGATGGGTAATGATCTGACGGCTCGATGCTCTATTGACGACTTCTGGATGAGTTTAGGAAAACTGTGGACAGCAATCGGGGCTAGGGGCCAACTCAATGCCGTGGCAGTACCCATCATGGGTGCGGAGCTGGCAAGAGTGTACGCTCTTGATCGCGAGAATCTTCTGAAAGTGATTATTTTGTCTTTTGTTGCCTCATCTCGAGTACGTCCGGTATGCCGCGAGCTCACCGTGATCATCCGACCGGATGATATCGAGACGGTGGACATGTTGGAGATGCAGGCTTTCCTTGCGGCACTGTAAAAGACTAGGAGTCGACTGACAGAGCGCAACAGATCCAAGAGATACGTAGCGCGGCCGCGGGCGGACGCGCCGTGTTACCGCCGCCCGGCACAGGCGGCGGCTTGAGCCCGTATGGCAACTTACGACCACGCCCGGCTGCCGCCGCGCTTCCGTCCCAGGTCGCTCGTCGCCTGCCGATGATGCGGGTGGTGCCGTGGCCGCCTGTAGGTTTTGGCGGTGATCGAACTACGTGTCCTGTATGAAGACGATTGGCCGATTTGGCGCGAGCTGCGGCTCGCCGCGCTTGCCGAGGCGCCGGGCCGCGTCCATGATCGTGGTGTATGAGAAGACCACTCGTAATCCGGCGAACTTCTAAGCCGTAATCGCCTCGATATTCACTTTAACATCATTTGTCTCATTTTGAGAGTGGGTGTGCTTACGGCATTCGGCCAGGATCTCCAGGCCCATGTAGCGGCGCTGCTCGGTCCACTCGTCGTTCTGCTCGGCCAGCACCGCGCCGACCAGGCGGACGATGGCCTCCCGGTCGGGGAAGATGCCGACCACGTCGGTGCGGCGGCGGATCTCCTTGTTCAGCCGCTCTTGGGGGTTGTTGGACCAGATCTGCCGCCAGACGGCCGTGGGGAAGGCGGTGAAGGCCAGGATGTCATCACGGGCCTCGTCCAGCCGGTCGGCGGCCTTGGGGTACTTGGCCTCCAGCACCTCGACCACGTGCCGGTGCTGGGCGTGCACGGACTCGGTGTCGGGCTGTTCGAAGATGGTGCGCAGCATCGTGTGCACCCACGGCTGCGCCGTCTTCGGGACACAGGTGCCCAGGTTTCTCGCGAAGTGGGTGCGGCAGCGCTGCCAGGAGGCGCCGGGCAGCGTGGCGGCGATCGCGTCACGTAGCCCGGCGTGGCAGTCGCTGGTGACCAGCAGGACGCCGGACAGGCCGCGGGCGACCAGGCCACGCAGGAACGCCAGCCAGCCCGCCCCGTCTTCGCAGGAGACGACGTCCAGGCCGAGGATCTCCCGCTGCCCGTCGGCATTGACACCGGTGGCGATCAGGCAGTGCACGTTCACCGTCCGCCCGCCCTCACGCACCTTCTGAGTGAGCGCGTCGATCCAGACGAAGGTGTACGGCCCGCCGTCCAAAGGCCGGGACCGGAACGAGGCGACCAGCTCATCCAGCTCGGCGGCCATCTTCGACACCTGCGATTTGGACAGCTTGGTGATGCCCATCGACTCGGCGAGTTTTTCCATCCGCCGTGTGGACACACCCAGCAGGTAGGAGGTGGCCACCACGCTGGTCAGCGCCCGTTCGGCCCGGCGGCGCTTGTCCAGCAGGAAGTCCGGGAAGTACGACCCCGACCGCAGGCGGGGGATGGCCAGCTCGATGGTCCCGGCCCGGGTGTCCCACTCCCGGCTGCGGTAGCCGTTGCGGGAGTTGACCCGCTCGCTGCTGACCTCGCCGTAGCCGGCCCCGCACAGCTGCTCGACCTCGGCGTCCATCATCCGCTGCGCGAACTCGCGGATCATCGTGCGCAGCAGGTCCGGGCTCGCCGCGGCGAGAGTCTCGTCGAAGTAGTCCCCGGCAGCGGGCACAATGTCATTGACGGCCACTTCATCCCCTTCGTGTCTGAATGTGCGAATCGAAGGATTACGAAGTGGCCGTCTCTTGTCACATGGATCTCTCCCGTCGCACCAAGGGAAAGATCACCCGTACACCACTCCCATGGACGCTAACGCGCGCCGACATACCAACCCTCTTCGTCGGGGGTGACGGTCGCGGTCAAGGAGATGGTCTGGCTCATGCCGTAAGCGTACGCCCGCACGCTTCGCCGGGTCCGCGAGTAGGACCAAGCCACCTCTCGCGATCTCCCAGGTTCTCCTCCGGCACAGAAAAACCGCTCCTTCAACGCGAGAACCGGCTTCTGGCCGCGAGCTCGTCGCCTCGGCCTCGCCAACCGCCTCCTGCCCGGACCGGGACAGAATCGGACACCACGGTCGCAGGTGCGGCACCGCGAATGTTTCACCCGGCCTTGCCCCGCCTGAAGATCGGTACGAGCCTCGGCGACGGGCCGCACTATTCGATCTTCGACGTCTGGTTCCACTGGATGGGCTGATGGTGCAACCGATCCGTGGAACGGCGAGCCACCGAAACGGTGGTCACTCAGGCAAAGCAAAAGGCCGGTCCGCTGGATAGCGGCCCGGCCTCCTGATCTGCACGAACGTGGTGGGCGATACTGGGATCGAACCAGTGACCTCTTCGGTGTGAACGCGGGTAGAGCGTGCAGAGCCAGATCAACGGGTGCCGACGAGTTCCGTTACGTGGGCCTGCTGTATCGCTCGCTCACCTTGTCGGGGGATCCTGAAAACTGGCTCTGGCACTAATTTCGTGATCTTCTGGCGCTCGGCTGCCGGGTGTTGCTGATCATGCTGGGTGACGTTCTCGGAGTTGCTCGCGGTCCTCTTCCCCCACCTGGCCTGCCTGCAGATTGACGGGGTGTGTCGGTCGGGCAGGTCGGTACGAATCCGGGCCAGGACCCACGCCACGCAGGCTGAACCGCGCCGAGTTTCGTGGAGGCCGGGTTAGCTGGCTGGGGTGAGGATAGCCGGGGCGGTTTGGGTTCGGTAGTGGGTCTCGAATTCGGCTGGTGGAAGGTCGTTGCAGGCGCTGTGGAGGCGCCGGTTGTTGTACCAGTCGACCCATTCCATGGTGGCGATCTCGACGTCGTCCAGGCCGTTCCACGGGCCGCGCCGGTGGATCAGCTCGGTCTTGTACAGCCCGATGGTGCTTTCGGCCAAGGCGTTGTCATAGCTGTCCCCACGGGAGCCGACCGAGCAGACCGCCCCGGCACCCGACAGGCGCTCGGTGTAGCGAATCGACAGATACTGGCAGCCGCGGTCGGAGTGGTGCACCAGCCCTTCCAGCCGCCGTCCGTCTCCGCGACGCCAGATGGCCATCTCCAGCGCGTCCAGCGCCAGGTCGATGCGCAGATGATCGGCCAGACGCCACCCGACGATCATCCGCGAGAACGCGTCGATCACCAGCGCCGCGTACACGAACCCCGACGCGGTGGGGATGTAGGTCAGGTCGGCGACCCACAACCGGTTCGGGGCGGGGGCGGTGAAGTCGCGTTTGACCAGGTCTTCGGTCCGCTCGGTGAGGGCTTCGGAGATCGTTGTCGTGGGCCGCTTGTGATCCCCGCGCACCGCCCCGGCAAGCCCCAGGCGCTTCATCAGCCGGGCCACGGTGCACCGCGCCACGCGGGTGCCGCGCCGGTTGAGCTCTTTCCACATCTTGCGCACGCCATACACCTCGAAGTTCTCGTTCCACACCGTGGTGATCTCGGCCATGAGCTGGGCGTCCCGCACCGCCCTCGCGGAGGGCGGGCGGGACTTGGCCGCGTAGTACGTCGACGTCGCCACCTGCAACACTTGGCAGATCGGCTCGACGCCGAAAGCGCCGCGGTGAGCGTCGATGAAGGCAACTACCTGGGCGGCCGTGGGTCGAGTTCGGCCGCGAAAAAAGCGGCCGCGGCCTTGAGGATCTCGTTGGCGCGGCGCAGCTCGCGCACCTCACGCTCCAGCTCGGCGATCCGCTGCGCATCAGCGGTCGAGGTGCCGGGACGCTGTCCCTCGTCGATCTCGGCCTGGCGCACCCACCCGCGCAGCGCCTCGCGGTGAACACCGAGCTGATCGGCCACCCGGGCGATCGCGCCGGGGGCACCGCCGGTCTGCCGGCGAACCTCAAACACCATCCGGACCGCGCGCTCTCGAAGCTCTTGGGGATACTTCCTCGGGGCTGGCATCGTGACGTGATTCTCCCTTCCGCCAGCAGATGATGCTGGCTTCAGGGCCTCCACGAAAGTCGGAGTGGTTCAGTGCGCCACCTGGTCTTCGGGTTGGGCGGCATGATCAGCTGGTCATCTCCGCCCACACGAATCCGGCCAGCTCGCGAGCGACCGCGACCACGGTGACGGCGGGAGACTTGCCGGCCTTGGCCATGCGCCGGAACTTGCCGCATAACCGCTGCTGGGCTTTCCAGGAACGAGCGAGAGTCTCAGCTGTGGCGTCCTGCTGGCGTCGCCGTAACGGGGCGCCGATCGTGGGCCGATGCTGGTAGGACCACGCCGATTCGGTCAGCGCGGTGCGCACCGGCTCCGAGCCGGCCTTGGTGATACCGCCACGGCGGATGCGGTCGCCGCTGGAGTATTCGGTGGGGATCAGTCCGCTGTAACTCATGAACGCCCGTGCTGAGGCGAAGCGGTGCCAGTCCACCACCTCGGCGGCCAACGTCAGTGCGGTCAGTTCCGCGATTCCTCGGTAGCAGCCGAGCCGGCTCACCGCCGCGTGTAGCGGCTCGCACTGCGCCAGCTCGTGCAGCTGTGCCTCCAGCGCCGCCAGCTCGGCCTCCCGCGCCATCAGAGCGGCTCGGTAGGTCGCCAGCGTCGCGGTCAGTGCAGGTTCGTCGAACACCTGGCTCGCCACCCACTGGCGATGGATCTTCGTCCATCGAACACCACCGCGCCAGACGCGTCCGTGCCGCAACAGGAACGCGTTGATCCGCTGCTGGGCGCGTCTGCGGTCATCGAGCAGATCAGCCCGGGTGCGTACCAGGTCCCGGACTGCCTCTTCGGCGATCGTGGGGACGCGGATCGCGGTCAGTTCCCCAGCGCGGTGCAACCTGGCCAGGCGGATCGCGTCCCGCCGGTCGGTCTTCACCCGCTCACCCGCGCCCTTGGGGATCAAGGACGGGGCGACCACGTCACAGGCCACCCCCATAGAGGTCAGCAGCCGATGCAGCTCATAGCCACCCGGCCCGGCCTCGTAGCAGGCCGCCAGCCGCCACCGGTCCCGGAACCGCCCGACCAGCCGGCGCAACGACGCCTCGTCATTGAAGATCCGGTCGACTACCGGGACCTCTTCGCCGGGGTGCAACACCCCGACCACGATCGCGTCTTTGGAGACGTCCATCCCTAGATGGATCCACTCCGCTCCCGATGTCACACTCGGCATAACGGTCGGCTCCCTTCTGCCTGCTGGCTCCGTCCGCCGCGGGATGCTTGTCACTGCCAGCGTCGGATGACCCACGACACCGGCCAAGTGCCATTACGGACAGAACCGGAGTCGGCCGTTTCATGCTGACTTACCTGGGTCGATGGCGGGCGAGGCGATCAAGCTCCCCAGCCACCCACGAACCTCGGCTTGCGCACCTTGATCACCTCGGGGCCGGAGATCCCCCGCCGGAGGCAAAGAAAGACCGCAGCCCGCTACGGCGCGTCCGCGTGGTCGCGACGGTCGGCTTCCCGCGGGTGTCATGCGTCTGCCTGGGATCGGGCGCGGCTGGCGTCGGCGCGGACGGGACCGGCCCGAAGAGGCCGCACGCCCGGACGCGTCCGGACGCGCCGCGCCACCGCCGCCCGGCACGGGCGGCGGCTTGATGGCCGCAGCGACGAGGGCGTCATCCCGCCTCCGGCCTGGGCCACCGTCGACCTGCTCACTGCCGCGATCCGCACCGCTGTCAAGGCCGTACGGCTGGATGCTCCCGACCTCGGCCAGCCGACCCGGCACCTGGTGTGGGGCGAGCAGGTCGACGTACGGCCCATCGACCCCGGCGACCTCCACGACGGACCACACCTGTCCGAACGCGCCGTGGCGGCCTACGTCGCCAAGTACGCCACCAAGGCCGCAGAGAACTCCGGCACCCTCGACCGGCGGATCAAGCCGCGGGACCTGCCCACGCTCCACGCACAGGGCGTCTCCGAGCACGCGGCCCGGCTCATCCGCACCGCCTGGGCGCTCGGCGACCCCGACACCCACCCGGGCCTCACCGGGCTGCGGCTGCGCGACTGGGCGCACATGCTCGGCTTCCGCGGCCACTTCTCCACCAAGAGCCGCACCTACTCGACCACCCTGACCAGGCTGCGCCAGGCCCGGGCCGACTTCCGCCTGCGCATGACCTTCGCCCGGCTGCCCTACGACCCCGACAGCACGCTCGTCGTCGGCTCCTGGGCCTATGCCGGCCAAGGCATCACTCCCGGCGAGGCGGCGCTCGCCATGCAGCTCACTGACGACACAGCAGGAGGTAACTCGTCATGAACAACGTGATCTCGCTCGTTCCCCGGCAGGACGCTCCTGCCGCCCAGGCCGCCGAGGACGACCGGGCCGTCTACACGGTGCCGGAGGTCGCGCGGCTCCTGTCGCTGTCGCGGGGCAGCGCCTACGCCCTCGTCCGGGAGGGCACGATTCCGGCCCTGCGGATGGGCGGCCGGTGGATCATCCCCAAGCGGCGGTTCCACGCCTGGCTGGACGGCCTGACCGAGGAGGGGCGCCGCTGAGATGGGGCACATCGTGAAGACCAAGGCGGGCACCTACCGGGCCAACTGGCGCGACCACACCGACCGCCAGCGGTCCAAGACCTTCGCCACGAAGAAGGAGGCCACCGCGTTCCTCGCCGAGATCAGTAGCTCGCTCAACCGCGGCACCTACGTCGACCCCCACGCGGGGAAGGCCAAGTTCGGCCCGTACGCGACCAAGTGGATGCTGTCGCGCAACCACGAGATCACCACCGTTGCCCGCGACGACTCGATCATGCGGACGCACGTGCTGCCGCGTTGGCGGGACGTCCCCCTCGGGCGCATCGACCACAGCGCGGTACAGACGTGGGTCAGCGACCTGAGCAAGCGCCTCGCCCCCGCGACCGTGGCCGAGTGCCACCGGCTGCTGTCGACCGTGCTCAAGTCGGCCGTACGTGACCGGATCGTCGGGCCAACCCGTGCGAGGGCGTACGGCTGCCCAAGCGGCGGCGCAAGGCGGGCGACGACCGGATCATCAGCCGTGAGGACCTGGCCGTGCTGCTCCCCCACGTCCCCGGCCGCTACCGGGCGCTCGTCGGCCTGGCCGCCGGCACCGGCCTCCGCTGGGGTGAGTGCGTGGGCCTGCGCTGGGATGCCGTCGACCTCGACGCCGGAACCGTACGGGTGGAGCGGGTGGCCGTCGAGG